>JANYJI010000065.1 GCA_025358525.1 Chloroflexota bacterium
AAGCGATTTGGATAGGGGCCTTCGCCTCGCGGGCGTCCGGGGTCTGCCGGCTGGTCTCCTGTCACTCTGTCGACCAAGGGCTGCCATCCGGCAGGCAACGGCGGAGCCACTTGACGCGATACGTAGACTAGTCTTAGACCAGATGATAGGAGTTCCAAATATGCGCCGGGTCGGAGCCTACGAGGCCAAGACATATCTTCCGCGACTACTCGACGAGGTTGCCGCCAACGGGGAACCGATAGCCATCACCAAGCATGGCGTCGCGGTGGCTGTGCTAGGTCCCGCTTCCACGCGCGCGGACCTGACCACGAGCGAGGCGATCGCCGGCTTGCGCGCCTTCCGAGACGGCCATCGGCTGGACGGGTTTTCTCTTCGTGAGCTCATCGACGAGGGGAGGCGGTGAGCTTCGTCATCGACGCCTCGGTCGCACTCGCATGGTGCTTCGCCGACGAAGTCTCTCCCGTCGCGGACGCGGCCCTGGATCGGCTCATCAGCGAGGATGCGATCGTTCCGTCCATCTGGCCGCTCGAGGTCGCCAACGCCCTGAGGACGGCCGAGCGCCGCGGCCGTCTCGAGCTGGCCGATCTCGCACGCATCCGCGAGCTGCTGATTTCTCTGCCGATCGAGATCGAGGCAATCAACCTGGACCTGGCTCTTGGCGAGGTCTCCGATCTTGCGCGCAATCTGAACCTGACCGCCTACGACGCTGCCTACCTGGCCCTGGCCGCCAGACGCGGGCTCGTCCTGGCTACGATCGACGAGAGTCTCAAGAGAGCCTGTAATTCGGCCGGGGTCAAGCTCGTCGAGTAAGTTGGAGAATCTACGCAAGCACCGGACGAGTGGGCAACTCATACCCGAAGTAGTTGGCTCCGGCGGGCGCGCCCCGGGCGTCTACTGAATTCGGCTTGCCGGGCGGCCGAGGTGGCAATCCCCCCGCCCCATCCGCTCACGCGAATGGCTGGCAGATGCACTACTGGAATGTGCCACCTGCGACCAGATCGTCCCGCGTCGATCTCCGACCCAACGCCACTGCGCCGACTGTCGATAGGCTCGCAAACAGACCCAGAGTCGCTAGGCGGTCGCACGCAAGCGGCGAAATTTCTCGTTGAGACGTTGGTGGGACATCGACAAGTGAACATCTAGCTGGCGGCCCCGTACGAGTCCGCCAGCAGGACGCCGTGCGGCATGACCAGGAAGCCGTTGCCGTTCCAGGCCCCGGTGGGATCGCCGCCGGTCCAGGCGATCGACGACCAGTGCTGGCCGTCGTAGCTCAACCAAGCCTGCTTGCCGCCGTTCTTCACCGCAACGAAATACGTGCCGTTGGCGCCGATCACGCCATCCTCGCCGTTGCCGCATGCGCCCTGACAGGTGGACGGGCCCAGCGGACCGTATTTCGTGTCCTCGTGCCAGGTCCGGCCGCCGTCGTTCGAGTAGGCGATCCCGGTCGCGCCCGGAGCGGCGCCATAGGCGTCTGTGTGGAGGATCATCCCGTCCCTGCCGAAGTCGATGTAGTCGGCGTCGAGGCCCCCGCTGGCGCTGTAGCCACCCGCGCTCTTCGTCCATGTCTTGCCATCGCCCGACAGCCACATCTCGTCAGGAGGCGACACGCCCGCGACGATGGTCGTCCCCGGCCCGGCGCTGCCCATCAGATAGAACTGGCCGGCGTGGGTTTGCACATGGGGCGGCTCCCCGTAAAAGACCTGGGCCGAGGAAAGACCGGGGCTCACGTTCTCAGCCGTCCAATGCAGGCCGTCGGTCGAGAACTCTATCTGGAAGCTCCCGTACTGGCCCTTCCCGGTACCGTGCGTGATCCCCACCGTCGCGACGATACCGGAGCTGGTACCCGCGATCGAGACCAGGCGCCCCGGGAAATCGGGCTGGCCCAGCTTCGTCCAGTTCCGGCCATCGGGGCTTGACCAAGCCGAACCAATCATCTGGTCGCCGGCCACGTTCGTGTCGAAGCCGATCGCAACGAGCCCGGCCGGCGCGACGGAGACTCTGGCCGCGTCGTCGCTGACACCGCGTGCCGCGGTCCACGTCTTTCCGTCGGCCGAGATCCACAAACCCGGTGAGGGGTCGCCAACGTAATGCATGAGCGATGCCGCGGCGACGTAGCCGCCGCTCCATTGCAGCACCTGGCCGACGCCACTCAGCGGCGTTCCAGCGGAGGTCCAGCTGAAGCTACTCCAGCCACTGGCGACGCCCGCGGTCGTGAAGCCTGAAGGATCATCGTGGCGCCTGGCGACCGAACGGGGCCGGAGGTCGGCGAGACGGCGACGGACAGCGAGGCAGAAGCGCTGACCGACGAAGCCGGCGCCGCCGACACGCTGGGTGTCGGCGGCATGGAGCAGCCCGAACTCGCCCCGGCCAGAACGGAGTTGCCCGCGCCACCGCAACCGGCCACCGAAGCAGACTCGCCGGCCGATCCAGACGTCGCCGGACCCGCCGACCTGATCGAGACCGCGAAACCCGCCAGGGCGATCGCCAAGATCACCGCGGCGGCCACTCCCATAGTGGTCAGGAAGCGCGATCTGCCGGTCACCCGGCTCCTACCGAACGATGAGGACCCTTGTCTCGCCCCGTCTCTGTGACCTCGCTGGCATAGTCGTACAGCGAGTCCGGAACTCGGGTGTCCAGCGAGCTGGAGATGCGTCGGAAGCGTTGCTCCAGATCCTGATCTTCGTAGCCGTTCATGGGCGCACCTCTCCGGCCTGCCGGTCCAGCTGCTGACGCAGTGAGCGCATCGCGTAGTGGAGCCTCGACTTGAACGTACCAAGCGGCAAACCCAGCCGATCGGCGATCTGGTCGAGTGGCATGTCCCGCCAGAAGCGGAGCCCAACCACGATCTGTTGATCGGGCGGAAGGTTCCGAATCAGGCGACCAAGCTCGTCACGAGCGAACGCGTCTCGGAACGGATCGCCGGGGCTGTGGCCGTCGATCGTCTCGTCGAGCGCAGGACGCGATGCTTGCCGCGACTGCGCAGTCGGTCGTGGCAGACGTTGGCGACGATCCGGTCTATCCAGGCCCCGAAGCGATCCTCGGCTTCAGCCTCATCGCCCAGGAGAAAGCCGGCCAGTCGATAAGCTCCCGGCAGTTGGGCTCGCACGAGGCGGGCGAATTCGGCGGCCTCCCGGCTCGCCGTAATCGCCAGCTCCACCCTCGCCGCTCCTTCCCCCAACATCATGCGACTCCCTTCCGCAAGTGTGACCATCCAGACGGAAGCGAAGGGTCGAAAGGTTCAATTGGAGCCGAAGATAGCCGATCGGCGAAACTGGCGAGCGATGGCCCGGACCTAACCCCCCCCCGGCCCGTTCGCCAATCCTCGCCCGCTGACACCGCGTTCGCGGCCGCACACGCACCGCTGGGATAGGAATGGACCTACCGAACAAATGGCTCCGGCGGTAGGATTCGAACCTACGGCCAAGCGGTTAACAGCCGCCCGCTCTACCACTGAGCTACGCCGGAGCGAGTCGATCGCCTAAGGCGATCCGTGGCGCCGTCGCGGTGCCGCGCGACAGAATAGCACGGCATCGCCGCGGCGGGAGACGCGCCTGGCGCTAGGAGACGAGTGGCACAGCAATCGCTCAGCGGCGCGTGGCAGCTGCGGCAGGTTGGGACGGACGAGTGGCTGACGGGCACCGTTCCCGGTGGCGTCCATTTGGACCTCATGGCAGCGGGCCGCATCGCGGACCCTTTCGTGGGCGACGAGGAGTTGCGGGTCCAGTGGGTCGCGGAGCGCGACTGGGAGTACCGCCTCGAGTTTGCCGTCGAGGCGAACGTGGCGGCAGAGGACCACCTCGCCCTCGTCTTCGACGGACTGGACACTCTCGCCGACCTCAGTCTCAACGGGGAGTTGCTCGGCAGCGCCGACAACATGTTCCGGATGTGGCGCTGGGACGTGACCGGCCGACTGCGCCCGGGCGCCAATGAACTGGCGGTCGTCTTCCGCTCGGCGGTCCAGCGCGCGGCCGAGCTGGATGCCCAGCGCCACCTCGACTCAGCCAACGACCAGCTGCCGGGCGCCCCCTACCTCCGCAAGGCGCCGTGTCACTTCGGGTGGGACTGGGGGCCCAAACTGCCGAACATAGGCTTCTGGCAGGGGGTTCGGCTGGAGGGCTGGAGCACCGCCAGGCTGGGGGATGTTCGCATCGCCCAAACGGTCGACCGACGGACCGCGGTCGATCGGCCAGCTGCTCCCGAGCTTGCGCGAGCCCGGATCTCGGCGCGAGTCGAAGTCGAATGGACGGCCGACGGCGGATCCCAGGCGGTCGAAGCCGTCATGCGTGTTGCCCACCCGGACGGTCGGGTCGAGACCCTCCGATCGGTCGTCGATCCCGATCGATCGCTTGCCAGCTTTGCCGTCGAGATAGCGGAGCCGGAGCTGTGGTGGCCGAACGGGCTCGGGGACCAGCCGCTCTATCGGGTCGAAGTCGAACTGGTAGCGGGGGCTCGGCGTTTGGACGCTCGATCGTTCCACGTCGGCCTGAGGACCCTCGAGCTTCGACGCGAGCCCGACGAATGGGGCGAGTCGTTCGGCTTCACCGTGAATGGCGTGCCCGTCTTCGCGAAGGGCAGCAATTGGATTCCGGCCGACGCCTTTCCGGCGCGCGTGAGCGACGAGCGGCTGGAATCCCTGCTCAGCGCCGCCGCGGATGCAAACCACAACATGGTCCGGGTCTGGGGCGGCGGTTACTACGAGACCGAGGCATTCTATGACGCCTGCGACCGCCTGGGCATCCTGGTCTGGCAGGAATTCATGTTCGCCTGCAGTGTCTATCCCCTTGGCGACGAGGCGTTCCTTGCCGGCGTGGCCGCCGAAGTGGCCGAGCAGGTCCGGCGGCTGCGGCATCGGCCTTGTATGGCGCTGTGGTGCGGCAACAACGAAATGGAGCGGGGCTGGGTCTCGTGGGGCTGGGATCGGCCGGAGAACGGCGACCTGAAAGCAGCGTACCTGCGTTTCTTTGGCGAGACGCTGCCGGCTTGGGTCGCGGCCGAGGACGGGACCACGCCCTACTGGCCGAGTTCGCCTTCGTCGGGGCGGCCCCTGGTAGAGGCAATCGGTAAGCGTGGTGGCGACCAGCACGAGTGGGTCGTGTGGCACGGACTTGCACCGTTCGCCGATTATGGGCGTGAGGTGTACCGGTTCGTGAGCGAGTTCGGCTTCGAGTCGCTGCCGTCGATGGCGACCGTCGCGGCATTTGCGCCCGACCCAGGCGACTGGAACCTCGGATCGCCGCTGCTGGACCATCACCAGCGCTGCCCGTCGGGGAACGCTCGAATCCTCTTCTATCTGGCCCAGCAGTTCCGGCTGCCTCACGACTTCCAGGGGTTGGTGTACCTGAGCCAGATTCTCCAGGCGGAGGCCATAAGGGTTGGCGTGGAGCATTGGCGGCGGGAACGGGAGCGCTGCAGCGGGGCGCTCTACTGGCAACTCAACGATTGCTGGCCAGTTTCGTCGTGGTCGAGCATCGACTACTTCGGCCGCTGGAAGGCGCTGCACTACGCCACGCGCCGGTTCTACGCGCCGGTGCTTCTAGCCGCGGAGGTTGAGGGCGACACAGCAACGCTGTCTGTGACGAATGACCTGCCGCAGACTTGGCGCGGCGAATTGCGATGGTCCCTGGAGCGACTCGACGGGACGATCGCTGCGGCCGGGGGCGGCGCGGTGGAGGCCGTCGGACTCACTACAACATCATTGGCCCGAGTGCCCGTCCCTAACTCGGCTTTGGACCGGAGATCCCTCGTACTGGTGTCGGAGCTGCTCGAGGCGGGGGCGCGACGGTCTCTGGTCATCACACCGTTCGTCCCCGACAAGCATCTGGCCCTCCGGTGCCCGAAGATTGAGCTGGAGATGGAGTCGGCGTCGGAAGCCGTGGCGTCCAAAGCGGTGGCGTCCGGGCGGATGGAGCCCCCGACCGTGGCGTCCGGGCGGGCCGCGTCTGCATTCGTGGCGTCCGGGCGGAGGGCGTCCGGGCGGGCCGCGTCCGGGGGACAGGCGGCCGAAATCATGGCGTCCGGGCGGAGGGCGTCCGAACGGGCTGTCGTCCGCCTCCGGTCCGACACGCTGGCGCGCTGGGTCGAGCTATCGCTCGACGGTGCCGAGCCTGTCTTTGACGACAACTACTTCGATGTGCCGGCCGGGCGGGACGTAGCCACCTCGTTCGAGCTCCCGGATGGTTGGGACCTCGATCGAGCCCGGGAGGCGCTGCGCATGCGATCGGTAGTCGACACCTACTCGTAAGGCGTTCCGGGCGGCTCCCTGCTCGCCGCCCCGGCTCATCTCTCGGCAGGCACGCGTGCCGAGAGGCGGCCCTGGCGAGGGGCGGGCCGCGCCGGCCGTGCCGATAGGCGGGCCGTGCCGAGGGGCGGGCCTTTAGCGCCGGTTTCAGGCGAGCACTATGCCGCTCCCTCCTGGGTCGCGCCCATCAGATAGTGCCTCTAGGAGGGCAGCCGCTGGAACCGGGAAGTCGCCGCGCAGGGCTTCACCGTGCTCCCTCAGGAGGGCTCGATTGTGACGCGTGTCCGCAAGAAGTAGAACCACGCCCGACACGCCCGGGTCGTCGCGCCGTTTTAGTGCCACCCGTCGCTGCAACGCCTGGACGTCTCGCGGCCTCGTCTCCGCCTCCAGACCCAACTCGACCGCACCGACGAGCAACACAGCATCCCAAGCCCGCAAATCACCGGCTCGGCCCACCGGCACCTCGAAACGCCACGCCACGGACGGCGCCACTCGAGCCCGAAACCGATCCAGTAGCCCTCGATGCGCCGCGTCCCTGATGGGCGGACCCGCGGGATACGCCCGGGCACTCAGCTCAAGCCCGACCACCGCCAGAAGACGCGCGATCTGGCGAATAGACAGGCATTTCGGCTGGGCTCGCTCGATGCGGCTCACCTGAGATGCGGAGACGCCCACGGCCCGGCCGACCACCGTCTGGCTCAGGCCGTGTTGCTCTCGGGCACGACGAAGCTCGCCGGCCAAATCAATCGTGATCGACCGCGCCTGGTCGGTGCCCTTGTCAACGGCGCGCTGCTTGCTGGCCATATTCGGAGAATGCCCCAGGCCGATCTCCTACGGCTTATCAGGCGTTCCTACTCGGCTCGCCTCGGGCCGCCGAGTGCGTCGTTCCCGTGCGTCAGACGCACGGATACAACTCACTAGCCTCGTCCGCCAGGTCCGCTGTGCGGCAGATGCACACACGCGACCACCCCGCGCGAGAAGGCAGCTCGAACATGTCTTCGCTGTGCGGCAGATGCACGATCCAGCCACTCAGTACGCGAACTGGTCGGGAACTTACACTGGATGCACAGGCTCGACGCGCTTTGCGGCTTGATGGCAGGACGCGCGTTGGATGTGTGCATCTGCCGCAAGGTCAGCGGGATCTTGGACGCCTCCGGTCAAGACTGCCTCTGCATGTGCAACGAATTGACCAGGGCAGCCCGATCCCCAAAAGGCTCGGCTATTCGGGGCCGAGATTGGCGCGGCCCCGGTCTGGAGGACCGTGTCCTCCCCTTTCGTACCCGTCACGGGGCGGGCCCGCCGCCCGCGCCGCCGCCGGGCCGGCCCCCCCGCCACCGAACCCCGTCACCTGGCCGCCCCACCCCGCCCGACCCCGCCACGGGCCGCCCGACCCCGCCACGGGCCGCCCGACCCCGCCATCGCGCCCCGCCACCTCCCCGCCTCGGGGCCGAGCCCGCCCCGGACAGACCTCCCGCGCTCTACTCCAGATAGTCCTTGAGCTTGCGAGAGCGGGATGGGTGGCGGAGTTTGCGCAGAGCCTTGGCCTCGATCTGCCGGATCCGCTCGCGGGTCACATTGAACTCCTTGCCCACTTCCTCGAGGGTGCGGGCTCGGCCGTCTTCCAACCCAAAGCGAAGCTGCAGAACCCTGCGCTCGCGACCAGTGAGCGAGTCCAGGACCGCCTCCACCTGCTCCTTGAGAAGCTGGTGAGACGCGGCTTCGGCCGGGGCCAGGGCGCCCCGGTCCTCGATGAAATCGCCCAGGTGGCTGTCCTCTTCCTCGCCGATCGGGGTCTCGAGGGACACGGGCTCCTGGCTGACTTTGATGATCTCGCGGACCTTGTCGGGTGTGACCACCTGCTCCTGGCCCTTGGACATCGCCTCGGCGATCTCGTCGACCGTCGGTTCGCGGCCCAACTCCTGGAGCAAAGTGCGCGAGACCCGGATCAGGCGGTTGATCGTCTCAACCATGTGGACCGGAATGCGGATCGTGCGGGCCTGGTCGGCTATAGCGCGCGTGATCGCCTGGCGGATCCACCACGTCGCGTACGTGCTGAACTTGTAGCCCTTCTCGTAGTCGAACTTCTCGACCGCCCGGATCAGGCCGATGTTGCCCTCCTGAATCAGGTCCAGGAAGCTCATGCCCCGGCCGATGTACTTCTTCGCGATCGAGACGACAAGTCGGAGGTTGGCCGAGGTCAGCTGCTCGCGCGCGTCGCGGCCGATCCGTACCAGCTCGCCACGCCGATGGGCGAGTTTGGTGTTGAGCGGAACTTCCGGATCGTGGCCGAGACGCTTGAGCAGGTCGGCGTCGTGGCCGCTGTCCATCCAGCGCTGCAGGGCCGGGTAGGCTACAGCGTCGCGAGTCCAGTCGTAGATGGCCCGCAGGCCGACGTTGTCGCGCGAGTCCAGATCGCCGTTATGGACCGCGAGGTAGGCCCAATCGAGCATGGAGATGAACGACTCCGCGGTGAGCGAGTCGTTGTAGGCCTGGACCAGGTGGCGGCCTTCCTTGAGCAGCTCCTTGGTGCCGTCGGTCGTGGCTTCCTTGCCGGCCTTGATCAGGTGGAAGTCGGCCGTCGGGACGAGAAGGTCGGCCGCGTCGGGCGCTGAAACCGCGTCGCCGACCATCTTCCTGGCTTCCGGGCCGAAGGGCAGTCTGTGTTGAGGCTTGATGGTGCGGGTCTTGCGCTCCGTCTCGTGGTGGGT
The DNA here is from genome assembly GCA_025358525.1 of Chloroflexota bacterium. Classification (GTDB taxonomy): domain Bacteria; phylum Chloroflexota; class Limnocylindria; order Limnocylindrales; family CSP1-4; genus Fen-1039. The sequence goes on from JANYJI010000065.1 coordinate 8,947, forward strand.
CCACTCATGGAGCGAAACCATGCCCTTCCAGGGCTCATCGACGAGCTGCTCTCCAAGCTCGATTGCCTTGGCCAGTACGACCTCTTCCTCGGCCGTCAGGAGGGCGACCTTGCCGATCTCCTTCAGGTACATCCGAACGGGGTCGTCGATCCCGATCATGTCGGCCGAAAGAGCCTCAATCTCCTCCTGGGTCGGCTCGTCAATAGACCCGGCGTCGATCTTGACCGGGACCTCGCCGGCCGCGCGTGGCTCGGCCAGGGCGTCCTCTTCGACGACCTCCACTCCGAGCTCGGCCGAGTCCTCGTCATTGCCCTCAGGCGGGACGACCTCGTCCTCATCGAGCTCGTCGTCCTCGAGCGAGTCCTCGCCGCGGCGGGTGTGCACGCCCGCAAGCTTTGCCTCCTCCAGATCGGCCTTGCGTCGGCCGCCGCCGGAAAGGGCAACCTCAACGAGTTGCTTGTCGTGTGGATCGGTCATCGGTGTCCTCCAGCGGAAGCCAGGAGGCTCGTGTCCTGCCGACGTCGGTCGAGCGAACGGCGAGCCTCATTCAGATTGCGTTGCGTTTCCAGGAGTCGAGCTTCGGCCTGCGCATCCGAGGCGGCGTGAGCCTCCACGATCTCGCCGGCGTTGAAACGTATTTCGTCTTCGAGCCTGTCCGCCTCGAGAGCGAGCAGACATTGGTCCACACCAATAGAGACGCGTGCGGCGGCAAGTTCGTTCGGATCCGGGCCACGTTCCGCGTACAAAGCGATAGCCAGGCCATGTAGCTCCGGCGGCAGCGCCTCCAGGAAGCGGCCCCGTTCGAAATTGCCGGACCCGCCGGCCTCGCGGTCGCGCTCGCGGTCGGCGACCATCGCCGCCAGCAACTCCCGCGCCGGGGTGCTGGGCAGGTTAGCCCTCTGGGCCCGCATCGTGTCCGCCACGCGTTCCTGCTGCTCCGGGACGAGGAGGAGGAGCCGCAGCAGCTTGCGCTCGTCGAGCGATACGGCCTTCAGCTCCGCCTTGGTGTCGATAGTGTCCGGGGCCGACATGACGGCCTCTGCGGTGAAACGCCCGGACGAGGTAGTGCCGCCTCCTCCGGCCCAGCCGGGACGGGCCGGCAAATTGGGCGCCCGAATAGCCTCGAGAAGGACGCGCTCCTCCACTCCGGTTCGGCGGGCCAGCACCTGCAGGTAGCTGTCGCGGACCACCGGATCGCGGATCTCGCGCAGCAGTGGCACCAGGGCCCCGACCGCGTGGCGCTTGCCCTCGGGAGTGCGGACGTCGTAAGCCGTGGCGTAGTAGTCGATCAGGAATTCGACGATCGGCTGAGCCGTTCGGATCGACTCCCGCCAGAGGTCGGGCGTGTCGCGGATCACCTCGTCGGGGTCCTTGCCTTCCGGCAGGCGAGCCACCCTGACGCGCGTGATTTCAACGCCGGTGTCCTCGGCCGCGAGCGATCCGATGAGATGGAACAACTCTGCGCCACCGATAGACCCCGCATGCTGGCCGGCCGGATCGACGTCGTAAGCGAGGACGATCTCGCGGGCGTAGCGGGCGATCAACGCCACCTGGGCTGGCGTCAGCGCGGTGCCGAGGCTGGCGACCACGTTGCCGAAGCCGGCCTGGTGGGCCATCAGCGCATCGGTGTAACCCTCGACCAAGACGGCCTGGTCCAGGCGGCGCATCTCGGCGCGGGCCCGCTCGATGAGGTATAGCGTGCGGCTCTTGTCGAAGAGCGCCGTCGCTGGAGAGTTGAGGTATTTGGGGGCGTGGCCATCCGTGGCCGGGCCAGCCATGGTGGCGCCAGCCGGGGCCATGCCCGAGCCTGCGGCGCCCATCGCGCCCGTTGCGGCGGCGCCCGGCAGGATCCGTCCACCCAGTCCCACCGCCGCCCCGGTCACGTCGCGTATCGGGAAGATGACGCGGCTTCGGAACTTGTCGTAGGCGCCTCGCCCGCCCTGGCGCTGGCTCGTCAGGCCCACTTCCGCCAGCTCCGCCTCCGCCACGTTGCGGCGGCTCTGGAGCATCTTGATCATCTGGTCCCAGCCGTCCGGCGCCCAGCCGAGTTGGAACTTCTCGATCGTTTCGTCCGTGAAGCCTCGACCGTGCAGGTATTCGAGCGCCGCCGCGCCCGTCTTCGAAGACGTCAGGACGACGTGGTAGAAGGCGACCGCCTGCTCGAGCACCTCGCGCTGGCGAGCCTTGCGGGCGTCTTCGCGACTCGTCCGCTCGTCGATCTCGATGCCGGCCTTCGCCGCCAGTCGCTTGAGGGCCTCAGGGAAGGTCAGTGACTCGCGGCGCATCACGAAGCTGAAGATGTCGCCGCCCTCACCGCAGCCAAAGCAGTGCCAGCTCTCGCGCGCCGGGGTCACGACGAAGCTGGGCGTCTTCTCCCCGTGAAATGGGCACAGGCCCTTCAGGGTGGTTCCCGCCTTGCGCAGCTGCACGGCCTCGCCGACGACATCGACGATCGACAGCTTGCTCTTCACTTCGGCGGCAACGCCTACTGCCAATACAGTTCTCCTAAAGGCAGAGCCTCTCGCTCTGCCTTCATATCAGACGATTAAGGTGGCCGAGAGGTTCGGCGTTCGCTGGCACTGGCGTTCGATCAAGCCGACCCGACAGCCCAACGGAGACTCACCAAGCCCACCACCCTGCCCGACCGCCCGATCCCCCAACCTTCCGCACCGGATGACCCTGACATGATTAGGGGCCTGTCAAGTCTTGACAGGCCGCGCTGGCGTGATTCTTACACCATTCCGCCGCGTTCGTATACCCCCGGGGGGTATTGACATGTCAAGTGGGTCGGGCCGGTCTGTGTTACCAACCGGGCGGCCCCCTTCGAGCTGGATCTTCACCTGCTTGGGGACTTTGGCGCCTCGGTCAAGGACCTATCGCCGGTCGAGGCCGCGGCCCTTCTCGAAGACGATCTGAAGGACCTGACACGTGCCCGTCCTAAAGCCCGCCTCGCTGATGGCTAGGTAGTAATCCCACGTGCGCATGAACCGCTCGTCGAAGCCCATCGCCCGGACTGCGGCCGCCTGCGTAAGAAAACGCGTCCGCCAGAGACTGAGCGTGCGCGCGTAGTCGAGGGCGACGTCCGTGACGCGCGTGACCAGCAGTTGCGTGCCGTGCGTCGAGCGTTCGATGACGGCCAGAGACGGCAGCAGGCCGCCCGGGAAGATATAGCGCTGGATCCAATTGACGCCGCGGCGCTGCGGCTCGTAGGCCACGTCCGGGTAAGTGATCGACTGCAGACTCAGCCGTCCGCCCGGAGCCAACCCCCCCTCGCAGACCTCGAAGAAGGTTCCGAAGAATTCGGCGCCGACGGCCTCAAGCATCTCGATCGAGACGATCGCGTCGTAGGTGCCGGCGACCTCCCGATAATCGAGAAGCTGGACGTCGACGAGGCGATCGAGGCCGGCCGACCGAATGCGCTCGCGGGCAAGCTCCGCCTGGGACGGCGAAATCGTGATCGAGGTCACGCGACAGCCGATCTCGGCGGCGGCGTACATGGCGAAACCACCCCAGCCGGTGCCGATCTCAAGGACGTGCTGGCCCTTCGTCAGGCCAGCGCCCTCGGCGATGAGCCGGTATTTGTTGCGCTGGGCGTCGGCCAAGGTTTGGTCCGGCGATTCGAACACGGCCGAGGAGTACGTCATGGTTTCGTCAAGGAATAGGCGGTAGAAATCGTTGCCCAGGTCGTAGTGGGCGGCGATGTTCTTCTTCGCCTGCGAGCGCGTGTTCCGCCTGGCTCGATGGGCCAGCGTCCGACCGAATTGGGCCGGCAGCCGCCACCAGCCGGTAGCCAGCGCCAGCGAATGGCGGTTCAGGAGCCCCAGTTCGATCAGGCCGACGAGATCCGGGCTGGACCACCAGCCCTCCATGTAGGCCTCGCCCATGCCGGTCTCGCCGTGGAGCAGAATCTTCACCAGGGCGAGCCGGTCGTGGATATGGATCTCGCCCCGGCGCTCCGCCGCGGGGTCGCCGAAGGTGCGCCGCGAGCCTGCCGGCAGGACCACGTCCAGGCGGCCAACTCGGATCCGCTTCGCGGCCGCAAAGCCGATGCGCATGGCGAGCCGGGCCAGGACCGGATCGAAAACGCTCATCGCGCCGCTCCATCACCCGCCCGGGGCGTGGCCTTGGCCGTGGCTTCGCCGCGACGGTGGAAGCGAGCGCCTCGCCGCCACAGCTGCAGGGCGTGCCAGTGGATCATGGCGATCGTCTTCAGCGTCACGAAGGGATAGCGGGTCAGCATCCTCGCAACCGTCCGGTCGGTCAGTTGAAGTCGGCGCAGGACCAGGCTGGTGTTGAGCAGAAGCTCGCCCTCCTCGCTCATGTCGAGCGCGATGCGCAGGCTGGCGGGGTTGTCCTTGACCCTGAGCACGTACCGCCCCTCCGCCCCGATGAAGGGCGAGACGTAGAACCCTTTGTCCATCGACGCGATGTAGGTGCCGCTGTCCCGCTCCGGCCGGAGCGTGTAGAGGTGACGCTCGCCGTGGGTGTTGTGGACCTCCACGATGACGATCTGGAGCTGACCCGAGCGATCCCGGCAGAGGTAGAAGCTGGCCGGGTTGAAGACGTAGCCGAAGACGCGCAGGTTGGTCACGAGCGTCAGGCGCCAGCCATCGGGATCGACACCCTGGTCGCGCAGGTGAGCCCGGATCTCCGCGGCAACGTCGGTCGCGGGCGAGTCGAGGTGGTCCCCGTCGCGAAAACTCAGGACGTTCGGTCGATTTCGACTAACCAGCCGAAGCTTCCCGACCACCTCGTCCAGCTCGCCCAGGTCGAGGGCGAAGTAGTAGACGTCGTGATCGAGTGTGTACACGAAAGGACGCGCCCGGCGATGCCGAACTTTCCCCTCTAGGAGGTGCGACCTCATCCGGCGCCGACCTTCGACGCGGCCGCCCCAGCGCCTGTTCGGGCGGCCACCGCCGAAACCATTTCCGCTGCCAGGAAGCCAGAGCGGCAGCCATCCTCGTGGAAGCCGTAGCCGAGGTGGGCCCCGGCATAGAAGGTATTGCGCCACCCCTGGAGCGCGCCGATCGCCTGCTGCGCGGCCAGTGTCCGGAAGGTGTATCGGGGATGGCTCATCTCGCGCGCCACCATGACCTTCTCGGTGCGGACGCGGTCGCCGCAGTTCAGGGAGACGCAGTACTCCTCGGGCCCGCCGAGCGACTGCAGGCGATTCATGTAGTACGTCATCGTCAACTCTTCGCCGGGCTGGCCGCAGCTGGGCAGATCCACATTCCAGGAGGCCCAGGCGCGCGGCCTCTTTGGCAGAAGGGCTTTGTCAGTGTGGAGCACCACCTGGTTCCGCGAATAGTCGATGCCGCCAAGGGCGGCTCGCTCGGCCTGGTCTGAGTCCGCGAGGAACGTCAACGCATCGTCGCAATGGGTCGCGATGACGACTGCGTCGAAATACTCCGCAACCCCGTCCCGGGTAAGGACGGTAACGCCCTCGTCGTCGCGCGTGACGGCCACGACCGGGCTCCCGGACCGCACCCCATCGGCGGGCAGCGACGCGACGATCCGCTTGACGTACTCCATCGACCCGCCGCGGAGAACTCGCCATTGGATCCTATCGCGTAGACCGATAAGCCCGTGGTTGTCCAGGAAGTGGAGCAGGTAGTCGACCGGGAAATCGAGGATCTTGTCCGGCCCGGTGGACCACACGGCGGCGGTCAGCGGGATGAGGAAGTGGCGCCGGAAGCCCCGCCCATAGTGCCGCTCGTCGAGATACTCACCCAGCGTCGTGTCGGAGCGGACGCCGCCATCCAGCCTGCGGCGAGCGTCGCGGTAGAACAGGACGATGTCGACGAGCATCCGCCAGTGCGACGGCCGAAGCAGGGCCGAGCGCTGGGCGAAGACGCCGCCGACACCCTTCAGGCTGAACTCGAGGCCGCATGAATGGCAAATGGAACTTAGCGACATCTCGCTCGGCTGCGTCTCAACGCCAAGCTCTCTGAGCATGCGCACAAAGATCGGGTACGTCTTCTCGTTGTAGACGATGAACCCCGTGTCGACGGGGATGCGCCCACCGGGCGTCTCGACGGGGACGGTCTTGACGTGCCCGCCTACGACCGGCTCGCCTTCGAAGAGCCGGACCTGATGCTTGCGGTTCAGGTAGTAGGCCGCCGTCAGGCCGCTAACTCCCGCTCCAACCACAGCGACCTTCATGGGCAGCGATATGCCGGGCCGCCCCGAATCATTGCCATGGCCAAGATCTTACGCATGCGCCCGCCGATCCAACTCTCGCTGCATACCGTCGAGCGCGTTCCGAGCGAGCTTCGCGAAGGCCCGCCCGAGGAGCGGCTGAATCAGTTGCATCCAGCCACGCAGACGGATATCGGCCGTGTAATCGATCGTCGTACCATTCGCGGCCGCCGCGAAACGAATGTCATCGACTGCCGAGACACTGGAACTCTCGCCCATGAGAACGACTCGATTCGGCGGCTCGAAGACGGTGATGCGGTACTCCATGGGGGCGACGCGGCCGCCGAGCCGCACCCCAAGCTGGAAACGGGAGCCGACGCCGAGTGTCCCCGGGTCGAGGCGCTCCGATGTCGCGACGCCGGGGTCCCAGACGCTGGCGTTCTCAAAGTCGGCGACAAAGGCGAACGCCGCGTCGATCGGCAACGATGTCTCAATCTGTTCATGTAGCCTGGTCATTTCTGGCTCCAAGACGGGTTCGGGATCATGATGGCGGTCGCAGCCGCAAACGGCCAAGCCAACCGGCCGCCGTTTCGCTCCGGAGGACTGGTCGTGAAGCTCAAGACGCTCGTGAAGACACTCGTGGACGACGCAATCGAAATCTCGGTCGTCGGCAGCTTCTCCAGACTGGGTATCGCTCTGCGCCGCACTCTGTTCGGCTGGACTCCCCCACCGCCAGACGCGCTGGCGGGCAAGACCGTCCTGGTCACGGGCCCGACATCCGGCCTGGGCAGGGCCGCGGCCGAAGCTCTCGCAGCGCTGGGGGCGCGAGTGGTTCTGGTCGGCAGGAGCCAGGAGCGGCTCGCCGCCGTGCACGATGCCCTGGTTTCGGCGCACGGTCAGGACCGCTTCCCCGTTGTGGTCGCGGACATGGGGTCGCTCGCCTCGGTGCGGGCGGCAGTGGCCTGGGTCCTCGAGACCGAGCCGCGCCTCGATGTCGTGATCGACAATGCAGGCACCATTTATGCGGAGCGCATGGACGGGCCGGACGGGGTCGAGGCCACGCTTGCAATTCTGGTCGTCGCGCCGTTCGTCCTTATATCGGGGCTACTTCCGCTGCTCCGGCAAACCCCGGGATCTCGGGTGATCGCGGTGACTTCCGGCGGCATGTACAGCCAACGCCTCCACCTCGACGACATGCAGTGGGACTCCGAGCCGTTCTCGGGTTCGCGCGCCTACGCTCGGGCGAAGCGGGCGCAAACGGCGCTTATCCGCGAATGGGCGCGGCGAACCGCGTTGGAGCGCGGCACGGACGGCAGGGACGGCACGGGCGAAAGCCCGATCTTCAACGCGATGCACCCGGGCTGGGCCGACACTCCCGGCCTCGCGGAGACACTGCCCGGCTTCTACCGACTCATGCAACCTTTCCTGCGCACGCCCGAGCAGGGCGCCGACACCATCGTCTGGCTCGCCACCGACCCGGCCGCCAGCGAGGTGAGCGGCAAACTCTTCCTCGATCGAAGGCCGCGGCCCTTCGACCGGATCCCGTCAACGCGCCTCTCCCCCGCGGATCGCCGGCGCGTCTGGGAAACCGTGGTCCAGTTGTCCGGCGCGCCCGATCCGGCCCCGGGGCGCTGAAGCAACCCTGTGTCGGGGCGACCTCCCACGGAGGTAGCGGAGGTGGTCGTGACGGGTCAACCGCGCTGGTCTCATGAGGACCACGGGCGCACTCGATGCGAGCAGTTACAGGGCGCGAATTCGGTTGTTCTTGGGGTTGTGCTCCACCTCGGCCAGGCCCAGGGCCTCCAAAAGTGGCGGCAGATACATCCCGAACCGGCCACGAAGCCCCTTCTTGAGGCCGTACCAGCCACCGACCGGGTTCTCGGGCGAACGCGCCCAGGCTTCGACCGTGCCCTCGGCCGCGGGCTTCTGCTCATCGGCGCTGCCAAGCAGCATCCAGTCGCCGTGCCGCTGCAGCATTGCATGCAGGTCGTCGAAGCAGCGCAACTGGTAGCGCAGGACCGTGGTCCCGACCGTGCACACGAGCGCCGGCGGATCGGCCTCTTCGTCACGGTACATCTGATACTCCGATGTACCGCTCGGTGTCTTCAGCTGCCACGGCGCTTCGCGCGTACCGAAGCCGTGAACGTCGGCTGCTGCCATCTTGCCTCCTAGTGTCGTAGGGGCGCCGTCCGTTCGCCCTCGGTCGGACGGCCGCCGAGGTGACCGTACAGGCTGGAGCCGTGGTGGCGCGCCCTGTGTGTTAGGCCGATCACGTGGCGGGACTGGCTCGACCTATGCGGACGCTACTTGACGGGATCGATGATGACCCATTTGCCGTACCACTCGGTCTTTCCGACCTGGCCGTCGACCGGGTCTGCATACGGAGAGTCGGTCTCCAGGTACGGGCTGAATCGAACCCATTTCCCCCCAGAGCGCCAGTCCGCAGACGTGAGGAAGGTATCGCGATGAGCCTTGGAGTTAAGGGGGTCGGTGAGATAGACGCCCACGATGTTGAATGCCGATGACCCGGTCCTTGGATCGTCGCCCGTCACTTTGTAGCCCGTGATGACCTGGGCGTGACCGCCCGACAGCGCGAGAATCCCCACGGGCTTGCGGTGCGTGGCCAGCGCCACCACCGCGGTCTTCGTGGCGGCATCGAACGATGAATAGGCCTCATCGCGATAGACGCCCGCATCGACGCTGCCCCAGCCGTAGAAGTTGAGGGCGTTACGCCAGCCATGCGGGTCCGTGCCGGCGGAGCTGATGAGCATGGTCATGTGCTCGCGCTCGAAGGCGAGGATTGACTCCTGCGTCGAGTAGGAAGTGGTGGCCTGCCAGACGAATGCGGAAGCCGACCCAGCGTAGGTGATCGTGTTCAGCATCGATTCGGTCGAGGCTGCCGTGCACGCCGTGTAGTCGGGGTCCTGGTAGCGATCTGCCGCTGCGTTGTAGAGGTCGAACGTCCACGTGGCCGCCACCGGTGAGGAGGTGGGAGCCTCGCTAGCCGTAGGGGCGGGCGCAGCGGTAGGAGCGGGAGTCGGAGCGGGAGTCGGAGCCGGTGTCGGGACTGCGATCGGCGTGGGAGACGGGGTCGGCTTCGCGGTGGGGGCGACCTTGGCCTTGGCGGGCGACAATATCGGCTTCGGTTTGAGAGCGGCCTTCGCGGGCAACGATGTCGGCTGCAACGCTGGGGCTGCGGGCGCCGATGGGGGCGACATGACTTCCGTCGGCGCCGGGGACGCAGGCAGACCCGTTGCTGCCGCCGCTAGCAACAACACGGAGTTGGCAGCGTCCGCCTCAGCAAGCCCCAAAGCGGCATCGGCGCCGCCAAGGAGCCTTTCGGGGGCGTAATTGTGCGTCTCCGTCACGACGACCACCGCCGACGTGGGAGAGACGGCCTGGGTCCGAGGGATCGCCACACTCACCGCCGACAGAGCGACAGCCGCCGGAAGCAGAACGTCAAGAGCGAAGGACGCCGGACGGAAAGTCAATATTGGGTATCCCCTCTGAGTCGAGGGCCTCTCGGCCGCCACGGGCCAGTCAACTAGAACCGGCCCGGGGAAAGACTACTCCGTGAATTGGGTGCGTTCACGCCTATCAGTAGTACCAAGTGTGCGCACCACCAACGGGGAGGGAGAGCACCGCTATCCGCTTATAGGGGCTATCCGGGTTGGGTCGACTCCGGACCGGCGCGCGCCACAAGCCGGAGTTCTTGTCCGTCGCGGGATGACTAAGATGGCCGGACCCAATGTCCCACCTACCGCACGGAGGAATCGCGGCTTGCCCTGGTCGGACGAGACGCCCCGAGGACGACGGCTGACCCGCCTCAGCGCGGCCGAGACGGCCTTGTACCAGGACGACGCTGACCTGGAGGCCGGCGGCCCCGTGCATCTAGTTAAGGGCCTCGCTCAGAAAGCCATACCCAGGGGCGCGGTGATCCTGGGGTTCCTGTTCGTGCTGAACGCGGGCATGGCCGTCCTCCGGGACAAGGTTCTCGCCCACACCTTTGGCGCGGGCCCCGAACTCGATGCCTTCTTCACCGCCCTCTTCCTGCCCCAGCTAGTCCTGGAATTCCTGGTTGTTGGCGGGGTCGTGGGGCCATTCCTTCCGATCTTCGTGGGCCTGAAGGGCGAGGCGGAGGCAACGGCCCGGGACTTTGCTCGCACCATCCTTACCGGATCGATGATTGTCATGGCCGCGGCCATGGCCCTCGTCGTCATCTTCGCCCCACAGACCGCCTCGTTTGTGGCGCCCGGCTACGAGGGCAGCCAGCGCGAGCTGTACATCGGGCTGCTCCGGGTGATGGCCCTCGGCCAGATCGTCTTTGCGGCCTCGTTCGTGTTGGGCGAGGTACTCGTGGCGGAGCGGCGCTTCCTGTCCTACGGCCTGGGTGACTTCGCCTATAACGCCGGCATCGTGGCCGGAGCGTTGCTGCTCACGGGCGCGTTCGGCATCTATGGGGCGGCCATCGGTTTCCTCCTCGGTGCGCTGGGCCACCTGGGCATCCGCCTCGTCGGCATCTACGGGACCAGCTTCCGCCCCCAGCTGTCGTTGTCGCTCAGGACGAAGGGTTTGGGCGAGTTCGTTCGACTGTCGCTGCCCAAGATGATCAGCCAACCGATGGGCACGTTGATGCTGATCTACTTCGGCTCGCTGGCATCGACTCTCGCCCCCGGCTCGGCCACCTCGTTCAACTTCGCCCGCAACTTCCAGAGCGTCGGCGAGAGTGTGGTCGGGCTGGCCTTCGCAACAGCAGCCTTCCCTGCCCTCTCCGCGGCGGCCGCCGCGGGCGACAAACGGGTCTTTAGGCGAGTTTTCAGGACAAATCTGGCCACGATCGCGTTCTTCTCGACCTGCGCCGGTATCGGCCTGCTCCTGTTCGGCGGGCTGGCCATCAGGATCCTGTTGAGCGGCGGCGCCTTCGACGAGACCGACGTCGCCCGGACCACCATGATCCTGATGATCCTGGCCATATCGATCCCCTTCGAGAGCCTTGTTGAACTCTTCGCCCGGGCAATTTTCGCCACGCACAACACCGTCGAACCGACGGTCGCAGCGGCGACTGGGTTCCTAGCGGGAGTGGGCACGACCATGGCCCTCTCGTCGCCCGCAGGGCTGGCCGCCATACCGATCGGCTATGTGGCCTGCCGGGTTGCGCAGCTGACCGTCCTCGCGTTCTTCCTGCAGCCGCGGATGGCCCGCATGGGTGGCACGTCGCGCTGGTCGCAGGCACTCGTTCGCAATCGTTGGGGCGGCGTCCGGGGCGCCAATCGCCGAGCCATGCCCACCGGCCAACTCGTCCTGCTGGCGGTCCTGATGGCGGCCCTCACCGGCGGCACGCTCTTCGCGGCGGCACAGGCGCTTAGCCACTCCTCCATCGGTGGCGAGCCGAAGACGACTCCATGGGTCCGTACCAACGGCACCCGCGAGCCCGTCCTCACACCCCCGCCGGCGACCCCATCGGTTGTCCCCTCGGCATCTGGTCCGGTCTGGAGCGCGACGCCCTCCGGCACCCCCGGCATCTTCGTGATGGACCTCTATCGCGAAGGCGATTTCGTTAGCGAGTCAACGGACAAATGGTGCATTGCCGCGGCAATGCAGACGTCCATGAACATGATGAGCGTCAGCCCCGACACCTCCCGTGACACCCAGGCCAAGCTCTTCGATCTGGCGGTCTCCATCGCCGGCTTGCAAGGCGGCGGCACTGACCCTGACGGATGGGCTGGAGGCCTCTCATCGCTTGGCTACGGCCGCTACTCGGTCGGCGCGAATGTAAGCATGGTCGCAGCGCTCCACACCGTGGCCAAGCAGATTCGCATCACCGAGCGGCCCGCCGGCCTCGTCGTCTGGAGGGGCTGGCATTCCTGGGTGGTGTCGGGCTTCACGGCCACGGCCGATCCCGCCCTCACGGACAAGTTCACGGTCCTTTCGCTGCGGATCGAGGACGTCTGGTATCCGCGGGTCTCGCACCTCTGGCCCAAGTCACGCGCGCCCGACGCGGACGTTGCAGTCAGCGCGCTGGCCCCTGACTACAAGCCCTGGCTGCAATCGGGCACGTGGCCCGGCCGCGACGGCAGGTATGTCTACGTTATCCCGGAGCTCTAGGCCGGCTCGCACCTGTGGGCCGCATGCGCCCCAGCCGCTCACTCCAACTGATCGCGGGCTAATTCGGGAGCCATAGCGGTGATGTCGCAGGGCGGGACAGGGCTCCTGGCTGCCCTTTCTTTCAGGCTATCTAGAGGTGACCGCTCGCCGTTTGCCCTGGTCTTGGACGGCAGACCCGCAGGACGAAACGCCAGGCGTCTCGAAGAACCAGCAGCCGCCCCCCACCCGTACCCCCTTATGCACCCCTTCGAATAGGAGGGGGCCGTTCGGAGAAGGATCCAGAGGCACGGATCCAGGAGAAATGACATGCGTCCCAGCTCACGGTGGACATCGTTTGCCGGCCTGGTGGTCGGTGTGGCTTTCGTCGCGACTGCGTGCTCGGCTGCCGTGGCAACCCCAGTGAACACGGCCGGAGGAGCTATGGCCACGCCCACCACGGCCGGTGTGGCAGGGGCCGGAGCTGCCAGCCTTACGTTGAGCTCAACCAACAACCCAACCCTCGGCTCCTACCTGACCGGCAAGACCGGCATGACGCTCTACATCCTTACCAAGGACACGGCCGACACGAGCACCTGCACCGGCAGCTGCGCGACCAACTGGCCGCCCCTCACCGTCGCCGGCGGAGCGACCATAACCGGCCCCAGCGGTGCCATGGGCGCCTTCGCTACGAGCACCCGCTCTGATGGCACGGTCCAGGTCACATACAACCACATGCCGCTGTACTACTACGCTGGCGACTCCGCCGCGGGCGACACAAAGGGTCAGGCCAAGAACAACACCTGGTTCGTGGCGCCGCTCAGCGGCTCCGTCGGGGCAATGAGCCCGGCCGCCAGCCAGTCCGCGAGCAGCGGCTACTGATAGCGCGGCGGCCCAGAGCCGCCAACCAGTAGCCACAAGGAACCCGCTGGGCCCGCCCGGCGGGTTCCGCCGTGCTACGGCAGAAGAACGGCCGCGAATGCCTCGGCGATGGCCCTGTAGCCACGGGCATTGGCGTGGAAGTCCGGCCCCAATGGCGGCGGCGCCGCCCCCCACGTCCATTCGCAAGCCAGGGCAACGTTCACCGGCACCGGGCCCGCGTTGAGCAACTCCACGACGGTCTCGAAGTCCGTCGTCCGAAAGACCCCTTGCACGTCGGCCAGTCGCAGACCCGCGGCGCGGTAGATTTCGGTGAAATGAGCGTTGATCGGCACGACCGCGTCCCAGACTGATGATCGAGCGATGGCCTGGCCCTCAGGACCGAGGAGCCACATCGTCAGGAATGGATCGTAGATCGTCATGCCCACGATAGGCACCTGTGGCCCCGCTGCCTGCTGCAGCCGGTCCAGGATTCTGGGCAGATTGCGGCTGATGTTGGCCATCCCCACGGGGATCGCTTCCATCGTGTACGCCGGCAGGTCGTTGAAGCCGATGTCGAGAGTGACGAACTCAACCGAGCCGCGATGCTCGCGCAGGAAGGCGACCGCTTCGTCGAGCTGACTGCCTTGGGTGTAGGTCGTCAGGCTGCCATCGATCATCGTCGTAGTCGACTCGCCCGGGTAGCCAAGCTTGACCGTCCGAAGGTTCGGCGAGTGCCTTCGCGCGATCGAGGAGAGTTGGTCCGCGTAGCCCTCGTCGGTGCGGAACTGCGACTCCTCGCGGCCGATTGGCTGCACGCCCGTAGCCAGCGAGTCGCCAAGCGACAGGTAGTACGTGGGGGCCGCGTCGTGGGTCATCGTAGGACCAGCGTCCCCGAGGTGCGTTTCCATCTCGGCGAGCCTACCAGCCACGGCTGCCGACGAGTGTCGCCTGGCAGACATCCAGCCGCGCAGATGAGGTCCTGACCGGCGATACTGGCCCTGACAACGAGGCCTGGGAAGCAGGCGTTAACGGCAATCCGGCCGAGCGGGACCGAGCCGCATTCAGCGGGGCGAGGCGAGGCGACGGTTCGGACCGACAACGGGAGGCGCTCGCCGGTGCTCGACGTGGGCAAGGGAATCGAATCGATCGTCGACGAGGTGCCCCTGGCCGCCGTCCCGACGCACGATTCGGACGGGCGTCCCACCAAGCCCCTACCACTCGGCCACTTGATCCGGATTTCGCTCTACTGGCTTGGCATTTCCGCGGTCTGGAGCGGCATCCTGGACATCGTCAACAATCGCCTCCAGTTCACCCACCTTGTGCCCAAGGGCGGGGAGGGGCTGGGCGCGTTCCAGATTGCGCTCGCCGGCACGTTGATCGCCATCCTCGTCCAGCCGACCGTCGGGACCATCAGCGACTACACCATGACCCGCTGGGGCCGGCGCAAGCCGTACATATTCATTGGTGCTGCCCTCGACGTGGTCTTTTTGTGGGGCGTGGCCACGTCCAATACGCTGCCGGCAATTGCCGCCTTCGTCACAATGCTCCAGTTCAGCTCCAACTTCGCCCAGGGGCCGTTCCAGGGGTACGTGCCCGACCTCGTCCCGGCCAAGCAGGTGGGACTCGCCTCGGGACTGATCGGCCTCATGGCCGCTCTGGGCAACGTGGTCGGGTATACGGTCTCGGCCGTCGCCCTAACGCTCAGCCAGCACGACCCCAACGCCTTCGTCTACGGCACGATGGCGATCGGCGTGGTCGAGTTCCTGACGATGGTTAGCGTGGTCCTGTCTGTTGACGAGGGCAAGGTAGTCAAGGCTCGCAACGGGCGATCCTGGTTTGCCATCGCCCGCGAAGCATGGGGCACCGACATCCTGCGGGAGCGCAGCTTCCTGTGGCTGGTGGGCTCGCGGTTCTGCATCCTCACCGGGGCGGCCCTCTACCCGATCATGGCTACGTTCTACCTGGCTCAGGTCTTTGGCCTGGACCAGGAGGCCACGGGCAACACGAAGCTGGTCCTGCTCGCCATCGTCGGTCTGTGCGTGACGCTCTCGGTCGTGCCCTCCAGCCGGCTATCCGACAAGGTCGGCCGCAAGAAGGTGATCTACGCCTCGTGCCTTGCGGGCGGCGTGGGACTTGGAATTGGAGCGGTCGCGCCCGTCCTCCCAGTAGCCCTTGCCGGCGCCGCGTTGTTTGCCGTCGCCGCGGGTGCCTTCCTGGCCGTGGATTGGGCACTCATGAGCGACATCGTCCCCAAAGCCTCGACCGGCCGATACATGGGCATCTCCAACGTTGCGACAGCCTCGGCCGGCACGGTGGCCCTGGCCCTGGGCGGCGCCGCCGTCATGGATTCAGTGAACCACGCCTTCGGCTATGGGACCGGCCCACGTGCCGCCCTGGGCTTCGGGGTGGTGTGCTACCTCCTGGGCGCATTGCTGCTCAAGCCCGTGGTGGAGCGCCGCAGAGAACTCGAGGCCGGATCGCTCGAGAGCGGCCCCCTCGGAGCGGCCTCGTAGCGGCCTCGTAGCTGGCAAAGATCCGGCGAGCTTCCTCGAATGCGCAGGATCGTCGCTGAATCGCACTTGTCGACGTTGGCCACGTCAGCGGTGGCCAAGGTGAAGCGATTGGTACTGGCCTCGCCAGTCTGCCCTCCTCGATGGTCGTGGACTATAGGAACGTCCCGTATCCCCCATTTGGACCAGAAAGCTCCACGGCGCCGTCGCCGATACCACCTCCGGAGGCGCCTCTAGAGTGCGTTCACTTTGCGGCCGCTTGGGTTGCCCGTCGCTCGCGACGCCCGCGGGTCCAATCGAGAGCGCCATTACCGGGATGTTCCTGGCTAGCCACTCGTTCCAGCCGGCCGGTCACGAAGGCTCGAACGGCAACGCTGGAATCGTACTGACGGACACTTCCCACGGGACGACGTTGTCGGCGTGGACCAGCCACGTCACGACAAGCGGGACCGGCCCGGCTCGTGGTGCATGCCCGTGCGTGGGGCGCGGCCCACTCCCCGTCGCCCGTGCCCGCGCCCAGGCCCGTGCCCAAGAGGACTTCGGGGGTCGGCTCCGATGAGCCGCGGAATTGCGATCCGACACTCCGGTCTCTTCCCGGCAGCCAAGGCCGCGACCGTCTCACCTGCGCGTGGACGCCGGCGATGGAGCGACAGGCCCGGAGTGGTCCTGCTGGTCGGGTCGATCGCCACGTACGCCCTCATTGTCCTCGAGCTAGCCAACCTGGGCGGCCAGGCAGCGGTCTTCCAAAGCACGTACACGGTAGTCGCGGCCGCAGCCTCGACGCTGGCATTGGGCGTGCTGGCCCGTCGCCAATTGGCCGGCCTCCTGCGATATCGGATGCTGGCCTGGGCCGTCGGCTGCACCGGCATGGCGATGGTCGTGCTGGACCTGGCTCCGGTGATTGGCACCGCGCCTGTGGTGGTCACCGCCAACGTTCTCTTCGTGTGCGGCATCGTGCCGTCGCTGGCAGTGATCTTGCCTGCCCTGTACCGGGATCTGGACCGCCGCGCTGTCGTGACGGCCGTCCTGGACGGCGGGATCATGCTCTTCGCGGGCATCACCCTGATGCTGACGTTGCGGAGGACCGGCGAGGGCTCCAACGCAAGCATCAACGAGTTGTTGGTGCCGATTATTGCCGCCGGCCTGCTCGCCAGCTCCGGCGTAGCCGCTATCGCGGCCTTCACGAAGAGAGCTGCGCCTGGGTTCCGAGGTATCTGGTGTGGTATCGCCGGTGTTTCGATCGTCGGCCTGTCCTGGGTTCTCTGGATTGAGTTCATCATGCATGGCCAGGTTCGCAACACCCCGACGAGCATCCTGTACTCGAGCGGCATCTTGCTGCTCGGTTATGCGTGGATGACCTGGAACGAGGACATAGGCGGCGGCAAGACGTATGAACGCGTGGCTCGTGGGCTGGTCGATTGGCTGCCCATAGTGGCAATCGTGCTATGTGTGGCCGTGGCCGCCGTCCCGCACAGCCGCATTCAGGGCATCGACCCAGTCCCGGTGGGCACGGCAATGGTGGTCATGCTGTCGATCGCCCGGCAGCGCATGCTCATAGTTCGTGAACGCTGGGCCTCACACCGGTTGGCCGGTGAGGTCGAGGAGCGGGCCCAGACGATGCTCTCGCTGGCGCGACTCGAACGGGCCGAGACGGTCGACCAAACGGCTATGCGCATTTGCGACGAAGCTCTTCGCCTCGACGGCATCGAAACGGCCGGGGTTTATGTGTTCAGCCCCAGCGGGGGCTCGCTTGCCCTGGCCCTCGCCGGCGAGCATCGTGAGAATGATGCGATCGGCGAACCGATCGATGCGCCGCGATCGCTCCACCTGCGGGCATGCGCGGGCGCAGGAGCCTGGATCGACGCCCCCGGCCCGGAGGCCACGACGGCAATCGGGCGGCTCCTCGGCGAGGCCTTCGCGCCGATGCGCTGGGACGACCGGATCATCGGTGTCGTATCCATGGGAACGACCAGCCGCGACGACGCGCAACGGCTGGCGACTCGCCTCCACACGCTGACCGAGTTCGGGGTGGTTTCGGCTGCATTGCTCGGTCCGATGTTGACGGACCATTGGCGGCTCGCCGATATCCGCTGCCAGCTCAATGCGATCATTGCCGACCACGCCTTCCTGCCGGTATTCCAGGCCGTGGTCCAGCTGCAGACTCGCCAGATCCTGGGCTTCGAGGCGCTGACGCGGTTCCGCGACGGCACCCGGCCCGACCAGCGCTTTGCGGAGGCGCACGCGGCCGGCATGAGCGTCAAGCTCGAGATGGCCTGTCTGGGCGAGCAGCTCGAGGCAGCCTCCTGGTTGCCGCCTGGGCCCTGGGTCAGCCTCAATGTCTCCCCCGCCCTAGCCACGGCGATCATCCCGCTGATAGCCGCCCTGGAGCGAGCGGAACGAGACGTCGTCCTGGAGATCACCGAGCACGTAGAGATAGCCGACTACCGCCAGCTCGTCGCGGCACTGGATCTCGTCCGAGGCAAGGTTCGTCTGGCCGTCGACGACGCCGGGGCTGGCTATGCGGGCCTGCGCCACATCCTCGAACTGCGACCGCAGTTCGTGAAGCTCGACCTCTCGCTGGTCCGCCACGTGGACACGGACCCAGCCCGCCAGGCAATGGTGGCCGGCATGGCTCACTTTGCCCGCAATTCCGGCTGCGAACTGATCGCAGAGGGAATCGAAACCGAGGGGGAACTCAACGAGCTCATCCGCCTTGGCGTCTCGCTCGGTCAGGGCTATCTCTTGGGGAAGCCGGAGCCCATCGTCACGGACTGAGCCCCGAGCGGCGAAGGGGAGAGCGGCTCCGCGCCTCCGTCGTTCGGCTTCGCGGCTCCGCGGTTCCGTCGTTCGGCCGGGCGTCTGAGCGGGCGGCGCGGGGAAGGATCCGCGCCGCCACGAGCCCAGGGGTCACAGGCCTTGTACGCCCGGTGCTGATAGCCTGCACACGCCGCCTGTAAGGACTGCCCGGCCATCCAGACGAGGCCGACCGATCCTTTGTTCAGGCGCCCCCGGCAGCAACCTTCCTTTCGGAGGCAAAGACGAGGCGATGGGTGTACTGAGGCAGCACTTGCTGGTTCTCGAGCCCGAGTACCACGAGCGAGTTTGGGGCGGACAGCGACTTCGGCCATCGGACCCGCCGATCGGCGAGGTCTGGATCGCCCACGGGCCAAGTGTCGTATCAGCAGGCCCGCACGCCGGGGAAACGATCAACGCGTTGATCGCCGATTGCGGCGGCGCGCTCGTGGGCACGGCCGTTGCCGAGCGGTTTGGAGGTCGATTCCCGATCCTTATCAAGCTGCTCGACTGCGCAGACTGGCTCTCCGTCCAGGTTCACCCCAACGATGAGCAGGCTCGGCGGCTCGTGGGTCCCAACGAGTTCGGCAAGACGGAGGCGTGGTACTTCCTGGACGCCAAGCCGGGTTCGCGGATCATGGCCGGGGTGAAGTCAGGCGTCGACCGAGACACGCTCGCGGCCGCGATACGGGGGGGCCGTGTCCTCGATGTGGCCGAGCACGTCGAAATCCGCGCTGGCGATGCCTTGCTCATCCCGGCCGGCACTCTCCACGCCCTCGGTCCCGGGCTCTTGCTATACGAGATTCAGCAGGCCAGCGACACGACGTATCGAGCTTATGACTGGGGGCGACCCCAGTCGACCGGCAGGAAGCTGCACATCGAAGAATCGGTCGAGGTTACCGAGCCGGTCGGACCTGCCGACAAGGTCCACCCCGAGATCGCTCCCGGCACCGGGGCGGCATCCGTCGTCGATTGCGCCCTCTTCGACCTCGATCTGGTCCGCGTCTCGCCTTCGACGCCATGGTCCTCCGACACCCTTGGCAAGTCCTTCCACTTCATCACCGTGATCGAAGGGACGGCCGAACTCGTGAGCGGCGACGATCGAGTCCGGCTTGGCCGATTCGAGACAGCGCTGGTCGCCGGCTCAGCCGGCGCTTTTGAGATCCGCGCAGTTGCCGAACCAGTCAGCCTTTTGCGAGCGATGGTGCCAGACTAGGCGAGACGGGCTCATCGAGGCCGGACCCACCGGTCCAGGGCCGGAAATCGCCGGGCCACCGAATGTACGCCAAGGCGGCTCGGAGCACGGAGCGATCACACCAGCAGGTGCGCGAGAGAGAGGCAAGAGGAGGCGGCGCGATGCACGTGGGCGTGCTGATCCCACAAGGTTGGAAGTACGAGTACAACGGCTGGGATCCAGCCGCGGCTTGGGCCCGGACGCTTGAGCTGGCGAGAGACGCCGAGGCCCTCGGCTTCGAGTCCGAGTGGGTTTTCGATCATTTCCATACCGTCCCAGAAGTCACCGACGAGATCACGTTCGAGTCTTTCACGACGCTCACCGCAATGGCCTGCGTCACCTCCCGCGTCCGGCTCGGCCATATGGTCGTATGCAACGGCTTTCGCAACCCTGCTCTGGTCGCCAAGCTGGCGTCCACGCTGGACGTGGCCTCGGGCGGACGTTTCGAGCTTGGCATTGGCGGCGGCTGGAAAGAGGACGAGTGGCTGGCCTACGGCTATGGCTTCCCGCCGACGGCCGACCGACTGCGAGCCCTTCACGACGCGCTCGAGGTGGTCACGCGGATGCTCGGACCCGGCCGGGCGACCTACCACGGCCGGTACGCCCGGGTCATGGATGCCGTCAACGTTCCGAAGGGAATCCAGAAGCCACGTCCGCCGATCATCGTCGGTGGCAACGGCCATGAGGTCACGTGGCGCCTGGCGGCTCGCTACGCCGACGAACTGAACGTCGTCTTCGTCTCGCCCGAGGAAGTGGCGACTTGGATGCCCACGATCCGCGCTCGTTGCGAAGAGATCGGCCGCGACCCAGCCACACTTAAGGTCTCGCTCTACTCGCGCGACGACGATGTGAAGGAGCCGGGCCAGGAGAGAATCGACTTCATCGGCCGCTGCTCGGAAGTCGGCCTGAGCCGGCTCGCTGCCTTCCCAACCCGCTGGCATCCAACGACCGAGACGCAGGCCCGCTTCGCCGAGGATTGCCGCGCCGCCGGCGCCGAGATGTCGGAACCGGCTGGGCTCCCCGCCTAGACCCGGGTCTGGGCGGTCAGGAGGGCCGGACCGGCTCCGAGCCAGCGCCCAAGCGTTCCACGGCGAGCGCGATCTCGGCCAGATCGTCCGGCGTGAGAACGAGCGTCCCGCCAGGCAGCCAGCCGTCGACCTGCTCGGGCGTGCGGGCACCGACGATCGCGCCGCTGACACCGGGCCAGGCGAGCACCCAGGCCACAGCCACCGCCGAGACCGTCCTGCCGTGGCGAGCGGCGATGGGCCGGAGCGCATCTCGCAGGGCCAGGTTTCGAGTCAGGGCTGGCTCGGTGTGGCTCTCCGAGTGGCGCCGCCAGTCACCTTCAGCCATGGCCGCGACTCGCTCCCGAGAGAACGAGTCGGTCAGGATGCCCGCGCCCATCGGGCTGTAGACGATGACGCCCGTGCCATGGGCTGCCGCCCAGGGGATTACGTCGACGCCGGAGGCCCGACTAACGAGTGAGAAGGGCGGCTGCACCGAATCCACATGGCGAACCGCCTCGCAGCGCTCCAGCAGGTCTACGCCGTAGTTGCTGACGCCTATGGCGCGGACCTTGCCCTCGTCCACCAGACGGGCCATCTCGCCCCAGGAATCCTCGGCCGGTACGCCGGATTCATCAGGCCAGTGGATCTGGTACAGGTCGATGCGATCGACCCCCAGACGTCGGAGCGAGTCTTCGCATTCGCGCCGCACCGAGGCAGGCTCCGCGATCTGCTGAGGGGGAGCCATCTGGTCGGCGGGGTCCCACCTCAGGCCGCATTTGGTGAACACAAGTGGCCGATCCGCAGCCGGCATCCCGCCGAGAGCTCGGCCCACCACCTCTTCCGAGTGGCCCAGACCGTAGACCGCGGCGGTGTCGATCCAATTCACGCCGCCATCCACGGCACGCACGATTGCCCGGATCGAATCCGCATCATCCTGCGGCCCCCAGCCGAACGCCCAGCCGCCGCCACCAACCGCCCACGAACCAAAACCGACAGTAGTGATTTGGAGGCCACTCCTGCCGAGTGATCGAGTCTGGAGGTTCATACTTTCTCCCGCATGCTGGCCTGGCCACTGCCGTCGGGTCGATTCTCGCAGGCCTGGCCGCTTGCCGCTTGGCGTTCGGGCGGACTGGGGCACAAGAACGTACGCTTGGCACGATGACACGAACGAGCGCCGGCATCATCCTCTACCGCCGTCGAGCTGGCATCATCGAGGTCCTTTTAGTTCATCCCGGCGGCCCATTCTTCGCCCGAAAGGACCTCGGCAACTGGTCGATCCCCAAAGGTGAGGTCGATTCCGTCGACTCGGACTACGAGCAGACGGCCCGTCGAGAATTCGAGGAGGAGGTTGGCCACGCCGTGCCAGATGCCCCGCTGATCGAGCTTGGGTCCGTCCGACAGAAGGGCGGCAAGATCGTCCATGCCTGGGCGGTCAACGGCGACATCGACCCGGAGACCATGGCCAGCAACCTCATCGAACTCGAATGGCCGCCCTTCTCGGGTCGCAAGAAGAGCTTCCCCGAGGTCGACCAGTGGGTCTATTTCGGCCCCGAGGATGCCCGTGCCCACATCAAGGAGACGCAGATCCCGCTCCTCGACCGGCTCGAGGCGGCATTAGCGATCAGCCCATCTGAAGGCCAGGCGTCCCGGTGATGGACGAGCGGCCGAAGCTGAACGGCGAGGTCGTGGGCATCCACGGCGTCTCGGTCATTCGGGCCGGCACTGCGCTTCTCGACGTCATCGAGTGGCACGTGGCCCGGGGCGAGCGATGGGTCGTGCTGGGCCCAAATGGCAGCGGCAAGACCACGCTGATCTCGGTCGCCGCCACGTACTTGTGGCCGTCTCGAGGCAGCGTATCCGTTCTGGGTCGAGCGGTCGGTGCGGTCGACGTACGCGAGGTGCGTAAGCGCATCGGGCTCGTCAGCGCCGCTCTGCAAGCCCGCATTCCGCCGCAACTGACCGGCCTGGACGTGGTCGTGGCCGGAGCGACGGGCGCAATAGCGCCGTGGTGGGATCGCCCCGGCCGAGACACGCAAGATCGCGCCGCGGAGCTTCTCGACGGGGTCGGTTGCGGCGCCATCAAGGACCGCCGCTTCGAGCTACTGTCGTCTGGTGAGAAGCAACGGGTCCAGATCGCCCGAGCCCTGATGCTCGATCCGGCGCTACTGCTGCTCGACGAACCAGCGGCGGGCCTTGACCTCGGCGCACGCGAGCAGCTGGCGGTGCTGCTGGCCCGGCTCAACGTCCAGCCCGGCCTCGCCGCCACGGTCGTTGTCACCCATCATGTCGAGGAAATCGCGCCCGGCACTACCCATGCCCTGGTATTGCGATCCGGGCGTGTCGTGGCCGCTGGGCCGGTGGCGGAGATAGTCACTGGTCCGGTCCTGTCCGAGGCCTTTGGTCTGCCCCTTCGGGTATACCGCGTCGGCGACAGATTCGCGGCCCAGGCCGCCCACCAGGGCCCAAGGACCTAGGGTCGGAGCCAGGCGATGCTGGGCCAGCTCTCCTCGGCTGAGGCGTCCGCGACGGTCGGTTCGATCGAGGCCAGGTCGGACGCGGCCGGACGAGACTCGCGGACCGCCGGGAGGGCAGGGCGAGGCCTTCGGCCCACCAGTGGGCGTGACTTGGCCTGCGAACCCGGCATCAGGAGCGGCTGCGGCAGGTTCTCCCAGCCCGGCATGCGGCCGCGGAACTGCACTCGGATCTGGCGCAGTCTGTCGAGACGCTCCACCATGTGGAGGGCCGGTCCCACCTCGTCGGGGCGCAGCTCATGGGCGGCCACGGCCAGGTCCAATCGCTCGAGGCGATCGCCGGGATCAAGCTCGAGCAACTCGTCGAGCACCTTCTGCCGCCGCGCTTCGCGGCGCGCACGCGTCCAGAACACTTTTCGCTCCTGCCGCTTGACGCTGGACCGACGGCCCGCAAGGGCTACTGCTCGCGAACTCGCCAGGCACGACCGGGATCGATTCGGTCGGGTCGGAATGCAGCTCCGGACCGATGCGGATCTCCAATGCCGGGCAGACTGCCATTCGTCCGTACTCGCGACAAGGGCAGGTGCACCTGCCGGCACGGGCAGGGGCAGGTGTTCCAGAGGGTGGGTTCTATGGCGCGTCTGGGTAGGTCGCGGCGTCATATCCGGAGTCTCGGGTACGATCCAGTGGTCTCCACCACGCAACCAGGCAGGCAATGAGGCCCGTGACGATACGAATTGAGGCAGTGGCATTCGACTTAGGCGGAGTCCTGCTCGACTGGAACCCGCGCCACCTGTATCGCCGGCTCCTCGACGATGAGGACGCGATTGAGCGGTTCCTGGCGGAGGTCTGCACGCCCGAGTGGAACGCAACCCTCGACGCCGGCCGCCCATTCGCTGACGGAGTGGCTCAGCTCGTGCGAGAGCATCCAGAGCAGGCGGAGTTGATCGAAGCCTACCGGTCGCGCTGGC
>JANYJI010000107.1 GCA_025358525.1 Chloroflexota bacterium
AGCGCGGCAATTGCGGCAGCCAGCTCGCTGTCGATGCGGGACTCGCCGAGCGGCGTCAGCCATGGTCCGCCCGTCCACACCCCTACGCCGGCCGCCTGGGCCTGATGGTCGGTGCCGGCCAGGACAATCGTGGCTGGTCCCATCTCTCCGGCCAGGGCCCAACCCAGCGCCGCCACCGCGCCGGAGTAGGCGAGCCCGGCGTGCGGGACGAGGAGGCCCAGCAGCGCGTCTGGGCTGACACCCTCCGGCCGCGGAACCCGCGCCGCACCTGCCAGCAGAGTCGACACGAGCGAGCTGAGTCGCCTCGGCTCAGCCGGGTAGAACGTGCCTGCGACTGCGGGCTGGCGCAAGGCGCCGCCTTGGGGCTCGGCGCCGCCTTGGGGCGCCGTCGAGCCACTCCCCAAGGGGCCACTCCCCAAGGGGCCACTCCCCAAGGGGCCACTCCCCGGGGCACCGTCGCGCCCGTTCATCCCGTCCATTCGGCCAACCCGATACCGGCCAGTTCGTGCCCGCAGCGGCCGCAGCGGCCATGGTCCAACCCCGCGCCTCGCGTCACGGAATACCCGTGGCGAAGGATCAGAGTGTCGCCGCAGCCGGCGCAGTCAGTGTTTTCGCCACCGCCATTCAAATTACCTGCATAGACGTGGCGCAGGCCGGCGTCGCGGCCGATCGCCACGGTCCTCTCCACGGTGGCCACTGGCGTGGGATCCAGGTCGGTCAGGCGGTACGTCGGGAAGAAGCGGCTGACGTGCCACGGAGTTTCCGGTCCCAGCGCGGTTGCTATCCAACCCGCCAGTGCCGCCAGCCGCACTGGATCGTCGTTGAGCCCTGGGATGAGTAGCGTTGTGACCTCGACCCAGATGCCGCGGGCTCGCAGCCCGACGAGTGCCTCCAGGACCGGCTTCAGACGCGCGCCGCAGATGCGCCGGTAGAACGCATCGTCGAAGGACTTGAGATCCACGTTGGCCGCGTCAACCATGGGCGCCAAGAGGTCAAGCGCTTCGGGAGTCTGGTAGCCGTTCGTCACCAGGACGTTGGCCAGGCCGGCCTCTCGGGCAAGTCGAGCCGTCGCAAGGACGTACTCGATGAAGATCGTCGGCTCCGTGTAGGTATAGGCGATGCTGCGCGCGCCTGAGTCAACGGCGGCCCGAACCACGCCTTCAGGCGACAATTCGAACGAGCGCGCCGCCAGCCCATCGTGCGTGGCCTGGGAGATAGCCCAGTTCTGGCAGTGGAGACAGTGGAAGTTGCAGCCCCGAGTGGCGATGGAGAATGCGACGCTGCCGGGGTAGACGTGGAAGAGCGGTTTCTTCTCGATCGGGTCGGCGTTGGCGGCCACGGCCTCGCCGAACACTAGTGAAACGAGTTCGCCGTTGCGGTTCTCCCGGACGTGGCAGATGCCTGCCCGACCCGGCCGAATCAGGCACCGATGGGCGCAGGCGACACAGCGAACGGCGCCATCGGCCTGCGCCACTCCCAGCAAGGCGGGCGTGGCTCGGTCACCGGATGAGCTGTGGGCGGGCGTTAGCGATCGCACTCCGATGTCTCCTCGCGGTCATGCTGGTCTCCGTCGCGAGTCCGGCAAAGGGCCGAAAGGCCCGAGGTAAGCGCACCTTCGAGTCGGGCTGGCAGCGGGCGCCCAGCCGACGAACCGAAACGGCTGCCAGCCCCAGACGGTCAGCTCGGTGACCTCGATTGGACCAAGAACGCTCCATTCGACACTGGCGCCGCCGACTTTCGAGGCTAGCCTCGTGGATGTGAAGGAGCGAGGCGGCATCAAGCAAATCGAACCGGCGGATCGCAGACGACTTCTGGCCATTGCGCGCCGATCCATTGAGATGGCGGTTTGCCGCAGGCTTTCGACGCTCGCCGATCTGCCTGCCCCGACGGCTGTCCTGTGCGATCCGGCTGCCGCATTCGTCACGATCCACGAGCTGGGGGAGTTGCGGGGTTGCATCGGCCTGATGCGCTTCGAAATCCCGCTCTGGGAGAACGTCCGCGATGCCGCCGCGGCTGCGGCGCTGGACGACCCACGCTTCGGCCCCGTCGCCGAGTCGGAGGTGCCCGCCCTCGATTTGGAGGTGTCGGTGCTGGAGACTCCGGTGGCGCTGCCGAATCCGGCCGACTTCGTGTCGGGCCGGCATGGCATCGTCGTGGAGCGAGGCATGCACAGGGCCCTGCTCCTGCCCCAGGTTGCGACCGAGATGGGTTGGGACGCCGAGCAGATGCTCGAGGCGGTCTGCCACAAGGCCCGCCTTCCGGGAGACGCCTGGCGTCAACCGGAGACCCGGCTATATGTCTTCGAGTCGACCTGCTTCAGCGAGCATGGATTGGCCGACCCCGCGAACGACCCCGCGAACGAAACCGTTGCCGTCTGACCCGCGACCTCGCTCAGTCCGTCCTGGGGCCGGTGTCTCGCTAATCGAGGCCGCGCGTCCGCTTCAGGCTTGGTTCAGGACCCGACCGGACGATGCATCCCGTGCGATCCCGCCCCGCAAGCAGCAGGCGGTTCTCAGGAGGTAAACATGATGTCCGAACCGCGGCGAACCGGCAATCGCGGCGCCGCTCTAGTCGCGTCCCTGGCATTGGTGGCCATCGTCATGGGTGCCTGCTCTGCGGGTGCCACGACCAAGACGACCGTATCGGGCTTTGTCGGTGTCGCGGCGGGTGGTCACTCCGGCGGCATAGCCACCGTTCCGGCCAATCTACCGACCGCGACGTCGACCACGGCTCCAGTGGTCGCAGCCCCCGCCGGCGCCCTCGCGCTTCAGGATCAGTTCGTGGCGGTCATCAAGCAGCTCACCCCGTCGGTCGTCGAGATCGAAACCGCTTCGGGCCTCGGCTCGGGCGTTATTTACGACACCCGGGGTGACATCGTGACCAACGCTCACGTCGTGGGCACGGACACGACCTTCACCGTCACCCTGTCCGATGGGCGCTCGTTCCCGGGCACACTCGTTGGCAGGTACACCCCCGATGACATTGCCGTCATCCGCATCACCGCCACCGGTCTGACCGCCGCTACATTCGGCGACTCGGCCCAGCTGTCCGTGGGCGACTTCGTCCTGGCCATGGGCAACCCGCTCGGCCTACAGTCGAGTGTGACCGAGGGCATCGTCAGCGCCCTGGGCCGCCAAGTTAGCGAGCCCAACGGCAACGCCCTGCCTGACGTCATTCAGACGAGCGCCGCCATCAACCCCGGCAACAGCGGTGGGTCGCTGGTGGACCTGCAGGGTCGCGTCGTCGGCATCCCGACACTCGCGGCAACCAACGCCCAGTTCGGCGGCAGCGCCCCCGGCATAGGGTTCGCGATCTCGAGCAACCGGGCCCGAGCCATCGCCGACCAGCTCATCGCAAGTGGCAAGGTCACCACCTCCGGCCGAGCCTATATGGGCGTCCAGCTTCGCGACGGCACAGCCGGTCCTGTCGTCGTGGCCGTTGTCGCCGGGGGCCCTGCCGACCAGGCAGGTCTGCTGGTCGGTGACATCGTCCTCGAGATCGACTCCAAGGCCACTCCGGACAGTGGAACCCTGATCGAAGCCGTTGCTGCCCACCACCCGGGCGACACGGTGAAACTCAAGGTCCAGCATCGTGCGGGCGGTACGGCCACTCTCAGCTTGAAGCTCAGCCAGCTCCCCAACTAAGCGTCTAGGCAGTCGATTGCCGCGCAGGGGCGGTCGGTGGTTGGGCCACCGGACCGCCTCTGCCTCTTTCTCTGCCCCTGGCTCGACCCCGCTGGGTGTCCGCGGACTCAAGCCATCGGCTAATTCACGTCTCGTCGCCGCATGCCCAGGCCCCCGATCAGAAGCCCGCCGATCGCCAACGCGAGGCAGGCAGCCAGTCCGGCCGGATCCCAGTTGCCGATCATCGGTTGACCCAGATGCGAGGTCAGGGCCAGCTGGTGGACCCAATCCGGCAGGTTGAGAGCCGGCGCCAGAAAATCGATGAGGAATGTCGCGATTACGAGGACTGCCACGGCCTCGCCGGCGAACGCATTCCGGAACAGGCCGCCGACGGCAAAGCCGATGCCGGCCATCGCGGCTGCATACAGCCCGATCGTGATCGCGCCGGCGACCGGTGTTACGACGTCGCTGCCGGCCGAGGCTACGCCGATGGCGATTCCGACGGCGGCAACGGCAGTCATCACAGCCACCGCCCCAAAGACGCCCAGTCCACTGCCAATGGCCCAGCGAGCCCGGCCGAGAGGGCTGGCAAGGAGCAATTCAAGGCGTCGGCCGTTTTCGTCGGATGCCCAGCCGGAGACAAATGTGGCCGCGGCCAAGCCCGCAACCAGGTAGCCCATGAAGGCAAAGAGCAGCTGCAGGAAGCCGCCGCCCGTGGTGATACCGTAGCCTCTAAATACGGTCGTGAGTAACTTTGCCGTGTCGGGCGATTTCGTGAGCGTATCGGCGAAGGATCGGCTCGACGCCGCGATCAGGGCCGCAAAGACTGCCAGACCGAGGCCCCATGCCAGTGCCTGCGGCAGGCGCTCGCCAAAGGATCGGCCGGTGGGGCCGCGTACTCCGAGCAAGGCCCCGGGCATGGCCGGTATCGGGATGGCGCTGGTAACGCCGAGATCGCGCCGATCGAAGGCGATGACGCCGACGGCGAACAGCGCCAGCGCGACCAGGGCCACCGGCACCAGGGAGAGCCAGTCGTACTGGCCCGCGAGCGGCAGATGGCCCGCCGTCCAGTGGAACCACGAAAGGTCGGCCGGCAGCTGCAGCGCCGGTACTGAAGTCGAGTAGCCGCTGACCACGTATCCGCCCATCAGCAGCGCCCCGGCCACCCCCGCAGCGCTGCCTCGACCGACGAACGGGGCCAGTGCCCAGGCCACCGATCCCGACACAAGGCCGATGAGGGCGACCCAAAGTGCGATACCGACGGCGGCCGAAACCGGCAGCGCATCGCCGGCGACTGTGGCGAAGGCCTGCGTGCCGACATAAGTGATCACAGCCAGGAATACCGTGGCCCCGACCATGCCGGTAACGTGTGCCGCCAGCTTCTCGAGGGCAATCCGCCGCTTGCCGAAAGGCGCGGCAGCGACCATGTCCAGGCTGCCCCGTTGCGCCTCCGAGGCCAGCGTCCCGGACAGGGCGACGATCGACCACAGGCCCGCGATCAGAGCGAAGAATGGGCCGTACTTCCAGGAGATGTAGCCGCCCAGCGTTCCGATATTGACCGGGTTGCTGGCCATGCCCCTCAAGCTTGCAGGCATGCTGTCGACGAAGTTCGCCAGGTCCAGGCGCGATGCAGGCGTGGGGTAGGCCGTGGCGATTGCATATGCTCCCGACAATATGATGCCGCCGAGCAGCCCGGCCACGATCATGAAGGCCAGGCGGGAGTCCCTGAGCGTCTTGGCGTAGATGCTGCCGAAGCCGTAGAAGCGGCTCCACATCGAAACGGCTGCGCCGCCGCCACTCATCGGGGGGCTGCCGGCCTCACTCGCAGGAGCCTCGATTGCCATCACCTCACCTCGCCCGCAGGAGCCTTGGCCGACTCGCGGCCGTACTGGGCCAGGAACGTTTCTTCGAGGCTGGGCTCGCGGCTGAGAAAGTCCGTCACGCCGAGTCGGGCCGCGGCCTGAACCACGGGTGTGATCGGCCCGAGAACCCGGAAACGAACTAGATGATCCTCGACGGCCACGTCGCTGACGCCCGCGATGGCAGCGAATTCGGCCGCCGGCGGATCGCCGGCGAAGCGCAACTCCACCTGGTGGTGGGCGAGATCCCGCAAGGCGTCCACGCGGTCCACGCGAACCAGGCGTCCCTCGCGGATGATGGCCACTCGGTCGCAACTCCGCTCGACTTCCGACAGGATGTGGCTCGATAGGAACACGGTCCGGCCCTCGGAAACCGCTTCGCGCAGAACCGAGAAGAAGGTCTGCTGGACGAGCGGATCAAGGCCCGCCGTGGGCTCATCAAGAAGGAGCAGTTCCGGTCGGTGCTGGAGTGCCACAACCAGGCCGACCTTCTGCTTGTTGCCCTTCGAGTATTCGCGGAAGCGGCGGCTCGGGTCCAGGTCGAAACGCTCGATCAGCTGGGCTTGATAGGCTCGATCGACTCCGCCGCGCAGGTTGCCGAAGTACTCGAGCGTCTGCCCGCCGGTCAGTCGGTCGTATAGAGCGAACTCGCCGGAAAGGTAGCCGAGTCGGCGGTGAATCGCCGCCGGGTCGGCGGAGCTTTCGATGTCGAAGACGAAGGCCTTGCCGTTCGTTGGCCGAATAAGGTCGAGCAGAATGCGAATCGTCGTCGTCTTGCCCGCCCCGTTTGGGCCGAGGAAGCCGAACACCTCGCCCTGTTGGACTTCGAGGTTCACGTCCACTATCCCGCGAT
>JANYJI010000132.1 GCA_025358525.1 Chloroflexota bacterium
GTCGTAGAACGAGAGCAAGCTCCCGCCGATCAGGGCGTTGTAGCGGGCTCCGGCTGCATGCGATGCCATCGACATTGCTGGAATCGGCGAGAACGCGGCGATTCGGTCCGGGCCCCAGCGCTTGATCGTGTGCACCTGAGAGGCGGCAACGATCTCGAGGGCTTCGTCCCAACGAACCCGAACTAGGCCGCCTTTGCCGCGAGCCCGCTGGTAGCGACGACGCCGCTCAGGGTCGGCCATTATGTCCGCCCAGGCATCCACAGGATCGCCGAGACGAGCCTTCGCCTCGCGGTACATGTCGAGAAGGACGCCGCGCACGTAGGGATAGCGGACGCGCGTGGGTGAGTATGTGTACCAGGAGAAGGCGGCGCCGCGTGGGCAGCCGCGGGGTTCGTACTCGGGTGAGTCCGGGCCGACGGACGGATAGTCCGTTTCCTGGGTCTCCCAGGTGATGATTTCGTCCTTGACGTAGACCTTCCACGAGCAGGAACCGGTGCAGTTCACGCCGTGCGTTGAGCGCACGATCCGGTCGTGGCTCCAGCGATCCCGGTAGAAGACATCCGCGGACCGTCCGCCCTCATGCGTGATCGTTCGCAGGTCGGCCGACACAGCGTCTTTCTGAAGCAGACGTCGGACGCGGAGCAGCGATCCAACGAGGATATCGGACGCCATGTCGGGCTTTCGATCAGGCATGTGGTTGCTCTCCTGCGCGATCCGGTCTGCCCAGCGCAGACGGCTGCGCGACTGCGTTCTCGCGCCTGAGGCTTGCCTGTCGTGCCCTGCCGCGTGGAGTGGACCTCTCGAGGTGAACTACGCACAGGAGCGGCTCAATATTGACGAACGGCGCGAGCTCGGCGACGCCGACACGACCGCCAAGGCGGGCAAACGTCTCCTCGAGCATACCCTGATGGACCCCGCATACAACCTGGCGATGCTCTCGGGCGACGATTTCGAAGGGGCAGCGCCGCAACCAAATTTCGTTCGGAGCCGCCGGCCGGTCCGGCGAAAAGCCAAGTTTGTCCATCAACTCGACGACCACCGCGACGGGTTCGGCGGCCGGTTCGGCGTCATCGACTGACAGGCTGTGGCCCCAGCGACGGCCGGCCTCGCGCGCAGCCCGCGACGGATCCATCTCGTGCGACATGGAGCCGGCCAATAGGGATGCCAGCTGCTGGTAGTCGTCCTCGCCGGCAGCCGCAGCCACCGCCGCTCCGATTGAGTTCGGCTCCTCTATCGGGATGCGCTCCTGGTACCGGAGGGCTGGCCGCCCCGGCGTGGAGCGTCGCTCCACGGTTGATTCAACCAGCCCGGCCGAGACCAGCAAGTCCAGGTGGAACCGCGTAGTACTCGGCCTGAGCTGCACGAGGGCTGCGGCTTCCGCCACAGACAGAGGCCGCCCGGCGCCGCGGAGTGCGTCTAGCAAGGCCTGCCGGCTGTCCGAGGCAAGGACGCGATGATGCTGTGCTCCGTAGGTCATAGATGCAATTGTAATCAAGTAAACTGCGCAAACGACGCGCTTCTGCACGGCCTATTCATCCAGGGAGAGCCAGAGTCGTGATCACGACGGGTAGCGCCAATGTGCGGCCAGACGGCGTAGGGGCCGGAAAGAGCGCAGGAGCGATCCGGGGAACGCGGTCTCAGGCGCTGTGGCTGGCCACGCTCGGGTTCTTCGGCGGATTCGCCGGAGTCTCGATCTTTGGGCCTCTCGTCCCGAAGTTCACCGACCTGCTCCACCTCTCCCCTTTTGAGGCCGGCATCCTGGCGGCCATTCCCTCTTTGACCGGCGCAGTGCTGCGAATCCCGTTCGGGGCCGCGGTGGACCGAGTCGGCGGGAAGGGCCCGTTTGTGGCGCTTCTGGCCCTCACGAATGTGGGGGTCTTGGGCCTGCTGGCGCTCCTCGCCACTTCGTATCCGGACCACATGGCCGGCACGTACCCGATCCTCCTCCTGCTCGGCAGTTTGATAGGTTGCGGCATCGCCACGTTCTCGGTGGGCATCGCGCAGGTGTCCTACTGGTTCCCCAAGCGACGGCAGGGCGGGGCTTCAGGCATCTACGGCGGCCTCGGCAACACCAGCCCGGGCCTATCCACGATGTTCCTGCCGATCGCCGTGGGCGGCATCGGGATGCTTGGTGCATACAGCATCTGGTTCGCAATCTTGCTGGCCGTGACGATCGTCTATGCGCTGTTCATCAACGATGCGCCCTGGTTCCAGCTTCGGCGCCGCGGCAAGACGGTCGAACCCGCGCAGGTAGCCGCGCTCGGCGGCAGCGAACTGGCACCCAGTGGTAGCGCCATGGCCGGCCTCAAGTTCGCGGCCGGAGTTCCCGCTACGTGGGCGCTTGTCTTCTTCTACTTCATCTCGTTCGGCGGGTTCCTGGGCTTCACGACCTGGCTGCCAACGTTCTGGCACGCCGTGTATGGCTCATCGCTCCGCGACGCCGGCCTTCTCACGGCCTCCTTCTCGCTGACCTGCGCACTTGTTCGCGTCGCAGGTGGGCTGCTCTCAGACAAGCTTTCCATCCGCTACGCGCTGCCGCTCAACTTCGTCCTCATCGCGGCCGGCACCCTGGCTCTCGGTCTGTCCGAAACATTCGTGCTTTCGCTCGGCGCGACTCTCGCAATCGGCGTCGGGATGGGACTCCAGAACTCAATCGTATTCAAGCTCCTACCGTCTTATGTGCCCGGAGCCGTGGGCGGGGCCTCCGGCTGGATCGGCGGGCTCGGCGCCCTGGGCGGGTTCATCTTCCCGCCACTGCTTGGCTTCACAACCGGCATGGTCGGTGGACCGCACGCCTACAGCCTAGGGTTCCTTCCGTTCGCGGTGCTCGCCGTCGGGTCGCTTCCTGTGGTGTTCTGGCTCGGCCGATGGAGCACGAGCCGCAAACCTGGCGCCAATGTGGCCGCCTCCCGTCAGCCGGCCTGAGCTTTCTACGTGGGCGCGGCGATCAGCGGAATCGTTCTCGCGGGCGGTGACAGCCGGCGAATGGGGCGCGATAAACGCACAGCCGCGGTCGGCGATCGACCTCTGCTCGAGATCGCCGTCGAGTTGGTCGCCTCCGTTTCGGACGATGTCGTTGTCAGCTGCCGGCGGGGCAACCGTCCGGACATGGCCAGCCTCCCTCGGCGATCTCTCGAACTTGTGTTCGACGAGCGCGATGGCGGTCCGTTGGCCGGTATGGAGGCGGGGCTCGCCGCCGCGCGCCACGAGTTGGTCGTAGTGCTGCCAGTCGACATGCCGGGCCTGACTGCTCCCATGCTCACCGCCCTCGTCGAAGCGGCCCAGGGTCGGCCGGCGGCCCAAGGTGCGGTCTTTATGGTCGAGTCCGCGCCGCAGCCATTCCCGGGCGCTTACCGGCGCTCCATCCTGCCGATCGTCTCAGCCCAGATGGACGCGAGCGCGCTTCGCATCCACGACCTGCTGAGCCGGCTCAATCTCGTGTTTGTTCCTGTGTCTCTCGATATGGACGTTCGGCGTTCGTTCCTCAACGTCAACACACCCGCGGATCTGGCGTGCGCCAACGATGAGTCCTGATGGCACAAAGGAACGACTCGACGTGGCGGCCGAAGGGCACCGGCGCAGGGGTCTTTGTTCCCTGTCGCGGGTGCGGCAGATCAGGCTTACTGTGCCCGTGAGTAATTCAGAGTCAGGAACTCGTGTATCGGCATCGGAGCCCGCGGCGACCGGTCTGCGGCTGGTTGACGCCGTCGTCGCCCCGCCCCACCGAGTCGGTGGCAGGTCTCGCGCTGGTGTTCGCATTCCTGCAAAAAGAGCTGGCCATCCAGCTGCTGGTCGTCCTGGCTGTGATACAACTCGGAGCCGGTGTGGCCGGCCTTGGCTCGATCATGTCGCCGGCGCAACTCTTCGTTTACGCCATAGTCACGTCGGTCTCGGTGCCATGGGTGGCGACGCTCGCCGCCCTGCGCGGCGAGTTCGGCTGGAGGCCCGCCCTGGCGATGTGCGGCGCTACGCTCGGGATTGCCCTGGCGGTGGGCGGCATGCTGGCCCGAGTGTTGGGAACGGTGTAGCCGCGCCACCAGATGTGATCAACCAGCGGCCTTATGGTCGCGAGTCCAATTCACAACCGAACCTGGTGAAGACATGACGTCGCCCTATACCTTCTTTGCCGACCTGGCCACCGAGGCGCCCATCCCCGCTCGAGGCATCCTCAGTCAGACGCTCTCCGACGAAAATGGCATCGAATTCTCACTTTTCGGGTTCGCGGCCGGCGAACAGCTTTCCGAACACACATCCGCCCGCCCCGCGATCATTCACATTCTCGAAGGCGAGGGTGAACTGACGGCCGGTGAGGATAGCTTTCCAGCCGGGCCGGGCACGTGGTTAAGGATGGATCCAAACCTGAAGCACAGCCTAGTCGCGCGTACTCCTATGCGGATGGCACTCTATCTGCTGCCGAAGCAGGCGGCGAGCAAGCCGGCGGGAGACGAGTAGGGCTGTGGCAGTCGATGGGTTCGGCCGCCGGGTGGACTACCTGCGGGTCTCGGTGACGGATCGCTGCAATTTGCGATGCGTCTACTGCATGCCGGCCGAAGGAGTGCCCTGGAAGACTCGTTCGGAGATCCTCACGTTCGAAGAAATCGAGCGCTTCACCACGGCCGCTTCCGCCGGGGGGATCTCGAAGATTCGCCTGACCGGTGGCGAGCCTCTCGTGCGGGCTGGGATAGAGGACCTCGTGCGCCGACTCCGCGCGGTGC
The DNA here is from genome assembly GCA_025358525.1 of Chloroflexota bacterium. Lineage (GTDB taxonomy): Bacteria > Chloroflexota > Limnocylindria > Limnocylindrales > CSP1-4 > Fen-1039. The sequence continues at coordinate 4,716 of JANYJI010000132.1, forward strand.
CCGGAATCACGTCGCTCGCGATGACGACCAACGGCACGCTCCTGCCTCGGCTGGCCGGCGATCTGGTCGCCGCCGGTCTGGACGGCGTCAACATCTCGCTCGCCTCGCTCGATCCCGACGTGTACTCCAGGGTTACGAGGGGCGGCAACGTAGCGGATGTTCTCGCCGGCATCGATGCAGCATTCGCCGCGGGCCTGCGTCCGGTAAAGATCAATGTCGTCGTGGCGCGTTCGTACGAGCAGGACCTGGTGCCCTTCGCCCGACTGACGATGGAGCGGCCGATCCACGTCCGCTTCATCGAGTACATGCCGATCGGTGGCGAGGACGATTGCGGTGACATCATCGAAGGTTCCAGCGCCTGGACGCGAGCAGACCACGTGCCGAGCCACGAGATCCTGGCCGGATTGAGTGCCAGAGGCGCGGCTGCCGGTTTCGGTGCGCTCAGGCCAGTCGACGAGAACGAAGCTCCCCGCGGTTGGGGGCCGGCGAGTTACTACAGGTTCGATCGGGCGGTTGGCACAATCGGCGTCATCTCGTCGCTGTCGCACAACTTCTGTGATCGGTGCAACAGGCTGCGGTTGACCGCCGAGGGCAAGCTACGGACGTGTCTCTTTTCCGACGATGAGTTCGACGCGCGCCATGTGCTGCGCCACGGCACGGACGAGGGCCTTCGCTCGCTCATAGGCGCGGCGGTGGCGGCCAAACCTCAGTGGCACAACATGCGGATCGGCACGCTGCGCCGAATGTCGCAGATCGGAGGCTAGCCGATGAGTGAGAAGCGCCTCAGCCACGTCGACGAGCACGGCGCCGCTCGCATGGTGGACGTTGGCGGCAAGGCGGTAACCCATCGTCGGGCGGTGGCTGGAGCCGTCATCCACATGAGGCCCGAGACGCTGGCGATGATCTACGAGGGGTGCGCGCCAAAGGGCGACGTCCTTGCCGTGGCCCGCGTGGCGGGCATCACCGCGGCGAAGAAGACGAGTGACCTAATCCCCCTCTGCCACTCGCTCGCCTTGACGCATGTCTCCGTCGATTTTGAGCTCCTCGGCGACGGCGTGCGCATCCAAGCCGCCGTCGAGACTGACGGTGCAACAGGCGTCGAGATGGAAGCGCTGACAGCCGCTTCAATCGCCGCACTCACGCTGTACGACATGTGCAAGGCTGTCGACCGGGGCATGATCGTCGACGGCCTCGGGCTCCTGCTCAAAGAGGGCGGCAAGTCCGGGCGTTGGGTCAGCGGGGAAGACTCGTGAGCGTGCCATTGCCCGATCTCGGAATCGTAGTCTCGGTCAACCTCAGCGCGCGCAAGACCGTGCGCAAGACGCGCGGAGAGCGCGGCACGCTGATCTTCGACCGCGGCTTCGAGGGTGACGCCCACGCCGGCGACTGGCATCGCCAGGTGTCGCTACTCGGACAGGAGTCGATCGCCCAGATGGTGGCGAAAGGCCTGAAGGTGGGACCCGGGGATTTCGCGGAGAACATCACGACAACGGGCATCGATCTGCTCGCGCTGCCGGTCGGAAGCAAAGTCAGAATTGGGAACTCCGCCCTCCTGGAGATCAGTCAGATCGGCAAGGTCTGCCACACGAAGTGCGCGATCTACTATCTGGCTGGTGACTGTGTCATGCCCCGCGATGGCCTCTTCGCGGTCGTGCGGAAAGCCGGTGACGTCCGCGCTGGAGACGCCGTAACGGTGGTGTCCTTCGGCGACGGCACCTGCGACCGGACACCCGCCTCCGCCATCGCAGAGTTCGAAGCGGAGAAGGCGGCCGAAGCCACAGCGCGACAAAGCGCAACCGCTCGCGTCGGGAGGCCCCGAGCCAGGGCCAGCGACACAGCCTGAACCACGGCGTCTTTACGCGCTCGTCGTCCGAGGCGACGGGGCAGCCCTCCTCACCTCAGCCCACGAATGTCCAGCGCGCGGCCCCAATGGAGCAACCTCACCGCAACCAGCACCCCAAACGCAGCCAGCACGAGGATTGCCGCCGCGGCGATCGAGGCGTCGAGATTGCCTGCCTGGAACTCGCCGTAGACGACCAAAGGAAGCGTCTGCGTCCGGCCCTCGACGTTTCCGGCGAACATGATCGTGGCCCCGAACTCCCCGAGAGAGCGGGCCCAGCTCATGACGAGGCCGGCCGCCAAGGCACTTCCGGACAGCGGTACCGTGATGTGCCTGAAGACCTCGATAGCCGAGGCGCCGTCGACGCGCGCAGCGTCCTCGAGGTCGCGGTCCACCGCGGCGATGCCGGTCCTCGCTGACCGAACGAAGAATGGGGCCGACACGAACGTCTGCGCCAGGATCACGGCGAGAGTGGTAAACGGAACTTCAATGCCGACGGCATCGAGCGGCCCGCCGAGGAGGCCACGCCGGCCCAGGGCAAGCAGCAGCGCGAGGCCCGCGACCGACGGCGGCAACACAAGCGGCAGATCGACGATCGCCTCGACCAACCCGGCGCCCCGGAACCTCCGCCGGGCCAGGACGTAGGCCAGAGGAAGACCCAGGGTAACCGTCAGCCCGAGGCTTATCGCCGTGGTCATGAGGCTGAGGCCGAGGGCCGATAGGACGACCTGGGCGGTCAGCGCGCGTATGAGCAACCCGTCGAGGATCGCGCGCGCCACGAGGACTGCGACCGGCAGACCCAGAAACAGCGTCGAGAGGCCGGCAAGGGTGAGAAGCGACCGAGATTCCCAGCCCTTACCCGCCCACGGTGCGCCGCCTGCAGCACTCGTCGGCGACGCCGGTGGGCTGCTCGGTCGGTCCATATGTCGGTCCGCTCAGGAAGCGGGAATGAAACCGAACGAGCCAAGGATCGCCTGGCCATCTGGTGCGGCGAGCCAGGTCAGGAATGCCCGCGCCGCGGCCGTGTTCCTTGATGTTTTGACTATTACACCGGCATAGGTGGCCAGGACATTCGCGGCGGAGGGTACGGGAATCGTGATGACACTAGTAGAGGTCTTCGCGTCCGTGCGATACACGATCCCGGCATCGCCTTCGCCGAGCCCGATCTGAGCCACCACCGCCGCCGCGTTGTCCTGCCTGGACACTACGTTCGCGGCATACCTTGCCACGAAGTCAACCGGGTAGCCCGGCTGCTTGGCCAGGTTCGCGACGAGTTGATTTGCATACTTCGTGATCGGCACGGCGTCTCCGGCGGCGATCACTTTGACCCCGCTCCTGGCGAGGTCGACCGGAGTCTGGATGCCTGCCGGGTTTCCAGCCGGAACGATAACGGTGAGCAGGTTCGCGGCGAACTTCGTAGGTCCTCCCGACGCGAGGCCGATATCGACCAGCTTCTGCGGATTGATGGAGTCGGCCGACAAAAAGACGTCACACGGGGCGCCCTGCTCGATCTTTGTTTCGAGCGCCGCCGAAGAATCGGTCGCAATGGTGAGTGTCGTGCCCGCATGGGCTGCTTCGTACAGCGGCTTGATCCTCACCAGGACCGACGCCAACGACGACGCACCGTAGACGGTGATGTCGGCGGGCGGGGCGTCCGACGGTCCGGTCGTGGCCATTGCCACTCCAGGTGTCGACTCGCTTGGAGCATGGCCGACGCCACCGGCACAGCCCGCGATGGCGAGGATCAGAGCGGCAACCACGGCGGAAACTCGGCGCGTCACTCGCGGGTGTCCTTCGTAGCAAGACCCGCGGATTGCCGGGTAGCCTGACCATCCATACCTAGGAAAGGTATGTCATTTGGTCATGTAAATCTATGTACTACAGCATGTGGCTGAGTAGCTGAGCGATACCGGGCAGGCCGACCCTAGCCCCGACTGACCGGCCGCCGAATCAACTCGAGCAGCCCGATGACCAACGCCCCGGCGACGAGAACGCCGCCCACCAGCGCCCACATGGACTGGCCGCTCATAGCACTCCCGCCAACCGTGCCAGTGCCCTGGCCAATCCAGAGAACGCCAACAACCAGCAGGACGGCAGCGATCGCAAGCCGCGACTTGCGCATGGCTCAGTACCTCCTAGACAAAGGCGATCGATTGACGCCGGCGACCCGGCGCGCCAATTTCTGTCGATCGTCTCCTTAGTGTCGAGAGAACCTGGGCGAATGGCGGCCTCGGACGAGTGAATTCCGCCAGACGCATCAGCCCCGGCGCAGCGGGACGACTCGACTCCAGTCCGCGCCGGCCGGCGGGTAGAACGTTGCCGTCGGCAGCGTGCCGCTGGCAAGATCAAGATTCTCTGCTTCAGACCGCCGCTATTGTGGGAGACTGGATCCGCGATTCCGTGGCGAGATGCGCCTGAAGGAAAGGTCCTGGGTCGCTGCACATCGAAGGCCAGGCGGCAGTCTCTGAGAGGCTCGCCGATATGGAGGACCCATATGAGCGATAGACCCACGAGCGGTCGCTCGAAATCCTGGTTCTCTCCTCCCGGGCTGGCGCTGCGCGCAATCGTGGCGGGAATCGTTGCTGGAGCCGTCGGGATTGCCGCGAGCGAACTGCTGGCCGGCATGATCACCGGAACCCCGTCGCTGGTCGTTGCCGTCGGGAGCTTTATCATCGCGCTGCAGCCGCCCGGCGCGAAGGATGTCGTCATCTCAGTTTTCGGGACCAACGACAAGACCGCCGTCAACGTCGCGGTCGTACTCGTGGCCCTGCTCGTCGCGGCTGTGGCCGGCTTCATGGGCCACCGCAGTTTCGAATCCGCGGCGAGGCTGCTGATCGCGTTTGGTCTCGTGGCATTTCTGGCTGCGGCGCTTCAACCGCTCAGCTCACCCGGCCTCGCGGCCTTGAATGCCACAATCGCCACCGCGGCCGGCATCGGGGCCCTCCGGATCCTCCTTGGAGAAGCTGGCTTCATGGCGCCGGTTCGTTTCGAACTCCCAACCTTTGGCAGGGCCGGTGGAGGGTTGGCCGCCGCAGATCCGGCGGGATCGTCAGCTGTACTTGCGCCGAGCCGGCGGCGGTTCCTGGTGAGGTCCGTCGAGTTCGCGGTCGGCGCCATCGCACTTGGCGTCCTCGGTCGCGTTCTCCTGGATCGCCAGCATCCGGGGAGCGCACCGGTGTCAGCAACCCTTCCCGCGGCTTCCGACACTGCCCAACCCTTGACTGCGCCGGAGTCTCTATCGGCACCGGGCATAACTCCGATAGTGATCTCCAACGACTCGTTCTACCGCATTGATACCGACTTGCTAATTCCTCAGGTAGACGCATCGACCTGGCAGCTTAAGGTCACGGGCATGGTCGACCACCCCCTGGTCTTCACGTATCAGCAGCTTCTGGCAATGCCGCTCTTCGAGCAATACGTGACGCTGGCGTGTGTCAGCAACGAGGTGGGTGGCAGCCTCGTGGGCAACGCACTTTGGACTGGCGCGCACCTCAAGACGGTCCTTGCCCAGGCCGGAGTGCAATCGGGCGCCTCGCAGATCGTCGGACGTTCGGTCGATGGGTTCACGGTCGGCTTCCCCACCGAGTACGCGCTCGATCCAGCCCGGGAACCGATGATCGCGGTTGGCATGAATGGCAAGCCGCTGCCGGCAGAGCATGGGTATCCGGCCCGTCTCATCGTGCCGGGCCTATTCGGCTACGTGTCCGCGACCAAGTGGCTTTCGGAGATCCAACTGACAACCCGCGAGGCGTTCAACGGGTACTGGGTTCCCCTCGGCTGGGCCAAGGACGGCCCGATCGTGACCGAGTCGCGCGTTGACCACCCCACCGGCGGTGCATCTCTATCGGCCGGGAGCGTCGACATCGATGGGGTCGCGTGGGCACCCGACCGCGGGATCCAAGGCGTGGACGTCCGCATCGATGCTGGGCAATGGCAACCCGCCTTCTTGAGCCGAGCGATATCGAAGGCAACGTGGGTTCAGTGGTGGCTTCGCTGGCAGGCCACGCCCGGCAGTCACACGATCGAAGTCCGAGCCACGGACGGGACCGGCGCGACGCAGACTGAGGCCAAACATGCCCCTGCGCCGTCGGGGGCGACGGGGTTCCATGCGGTGACGGTGTCCGTTACCTAGGTCCGCGGCCTCAAGTCCCGGGCAGGCCTTCGCGATGCTGGTGCCTGGTAAGGACGCTAGGGCTTCGGATCGTGGTCGAATGGTCCGGCCAGGGTTTCCAAAGCATGCATGAGGATTGGCTCCACGGCGGCCATCGACTCACGCGCCCCGCGCGTACTACCGGGGAGATTGATGATCAGGCAACGTCGCAGGACGCCTGCAACCGCCCGGCTCAGGTAGGCGTACGGAGTGGATCTCCCACCCTCCGTTCGCATCAATTCAGGTATCCCTGGGATCTCGTATTCGAGTACTGCCTTCGTTGCCTGGGGCGTGACGTCGCGCGGGGTCAGACCGCTGCCGCCCGTCGTGAGGATCAGGGCGTGGCCGTCCACCGATGACTCGAGCAGCTTGGAAATATCGGCCGCCTCGTCGGACACCAGCGCACGGTCGACGTGAAAGCCCATCTCGGCCAGGATTTCGGCCAGATAATCGCCGCTGACATCGTCTCGAACGCCCGCCAAGACTCGATCGCTCACCGTGACAACAAGGGCGCCGCGCTGTACCCGACCTCGATCGCGAGTCGTCGCAAGGTCTGCACCGGTCATCTTCGCAGCCATCTGATCTCCACTTCTGCTCCGGGCTCAAGCTCGTCGATCGCTTCGGGCACGACCGCGAGGGCGTCGGCCGCCGCCATTGCACTGAGGACGTGGCTGCCTTGACGACCGGCAAGACGCACCCGCAAACGGCCCTGGCCATCGCGAACAAGGGAGCCATGTTCGTCTCGGCCGACCGTAACCCGCAGGAAGCCACGTTTCCCAGCCGATTTGCACATCCTGTCTTCGGTGATCGCCCGGTCCGCGTCCACCGTGGGTGAAGGCAAACCGGAGAGCCTGTCAAGCGCCGGGCGAACAAAAAGATGGAAGGTTGCCAGAGCCGAGACCGGGTTGCCCGGAAGACCGAACAGCAAGACCTGACGTCCGTCCGAGTTACGCGGCATCGATCGACCAAACGCGAACGGCTTTCCTGGCTGGATGGCGACACGCCACAGCTCGACTCGACCGAGCGCCTCGAACGCAGCGCGGACCACGTCATAGGGGCCAACGGATACACCGCCGCTCACAATCACAACGTCCACGCGTTCGAGAGCCGGCCGCAGCGTGCCGAGCAACGCCTCGAGCGAATCAGCAGCGATGCCGAGGTCGACCGTCAGCGCGCCTGACTCGCGGCACATCGCCAGCAGACCCGGCCGGTTTGCGTCGCTAATGCCAGAGTCGCCGAGGTCCTGACCGACGGAGCGGAGTTCGTCGCCAGTGGATAGGACGCCTGCCACCGGCCGACGATGAACGGGAAGAGAGCCGAGCCCGACTGCCGCGGCCATAGCGATCTGCGCGGGCCCCACGCGTCGATGGGGCTCGAGCAGGTGCACTCCCGCGCACACATCCTCGCCGCGTCGCCGAATGTGGGCTCCCGGATTTACGCCGCTGGTGACGAAACAAGCCTCTTGTATCGGCTCATTGGCCCGAAACCCGGTCGAGCTCAGTGAACCGGAGCCGGGAGCATCGGCTGACAGACGCCCGCCTCCGGCCTCAACCGCGATCGTGTTCTCGACCGGGACAACAGCGTCGGCCGACGCAGGAACCCGTGCCCCTGTCGCGATGCGGACTGCGCAGCCGGGCGGCAAGTCAATGTCTGGCGACCCGCCAGCCCTTACCTCGCCTACGACCGAAAGACGGACAGGCCTCTCTGGCGTGGCACCAACGATGTCCTCGGCGTGCACCGCATACCCGTCCATCGCGCTGTTGTCCCAGGCGGGCAGGTCCCTGGAGCTCTCGATCGACTCCGCAAGAACCCGATCCAACGCGTCCTCGAGCGCCGCGAACTCGCGAGGCAGGGGGTCGCCCACCGCCGCCAGCAACATCTCCTGCGCCTCGTCGACGCTCAGCATGGGTTCGCTCTTCACCACGGACCGACACTCCTCGTGTTGAGCAGCCTCTCGCAGCACCAGCTGGCGAGCCACGTCGCGGACAATGATGCGTGAGCTACTCGGACTCGTCGTCGGCGAGTATGGGGTACAGCAAATCCTGGGCCCTGGCGGCTGGGACCATCGGCCATCGCAGTCGGCCCTGTGCTTCTCGATCGGACCTAGCCCCGCCAGGCCCCGACCTATGGCCGGAGCGTGCCGAAGAAGACCTGCCAGGCCAGGAGCGACTTGGCGAAGAGGCTGAAGAGCATGTACGCCCGCTCGCCGTAGAGGTAGTCACGCCAGCGGCCGATCCTGCGGTACTGCAGGACCATATTGATCGCGAAGACGTTGAAGAACACGAAGAGCGTCACGAAGATCGCGATCACGAAGCCGGGGATAGGCGCCGAGTTGGGCTCCGTGGCGGAGATCAGGATAGTCGCGAAGATCACCAGCCACGGGACGGCGCCAACGACGCAGCCGAAGATGTAGTGCAGCCACTGGAGCCGGTCGCGGCCCTCGTTCGCGATCTCCATGCTCCAGCCGAACATGATCATGGCGGCGTTCGCGCCGAAGATGGCGATCAGCGTGCCCACTTCCTGGACCCCCGCCAGGGCCGCAATGACGACGATCATCACGCTCGAGCTGAACGCGTACTCGACCCAGCGGATGGGATTCTGGCCGAGGGCAAGATGGGCCTCGTACCAGCCTCGGGCCGGGAACGCCATGGCAAAATGGGCGACGGCGCTCATCAGGAAGAACAACGCCACCGCCGGTCCGATCGGGAGATCCCCGATCGAACGCTGCGCGGTGACCAGGTGTTTGGTCGTCTCGTCGAAACGAAGGAATGTGCCCACCACCGGCGAGGCCACCACGGGGCTCTTCGCGAACGAGATGGCCAGGATTGCAACGGCCTGGACGAGGTGGAGCCCCGCCAGAATGGCGTTCCATCGGAAAAGGCTGGTCGCTCGATCGGCGGGAATTGCGCTGGTTGGAACTGCGGCAACCGCGACAGCAGGTGCGGACATCGCTGGCCTCCGAACAATGCGGGTACGTAGCAATTGGACATCAATGATCGCCGCTCTATACCCGGGAAACAACGAGGCCGGCCCGGAGTACCGGGTCGGCCTCGCCGAAAGGAATCGAACCTGGCTCAGCGGCGGGTGCGGACCGCTGCAAAGCGCAGGGTGCCGGCGGCGCCCACGACGAGGACAAGGGCGAGGGCAACAAGGGCGAGGAGAGAGTCTGACGAGCCCGTCGTATTGCCGGGGACGGTGGAGGTCGGGGGAGGCGTCCCCGCGGACGGAGCAGGCGTTGCAGTGGTCGCGGTCAACGATCCGATGGCGAAGATGCTGTACGTGTGGTTCGCCGAGACTGCGAGGGCTGCGGGGCCGATCGGGCACACGCTGTGGTCAGCGTGGGCGCACACCTTCACGTTGTATGTATTTGCCGGCAGCGTAAGGTAGCCGGTCGCGTTCGGGTAGGTCAGATTGTCGAGGGCCGCGTTGATATCGGCGCCCGTCGAGGAAAGGACGTCGACTGCCGGGGTATTGGCAGAAAGGTGGTATACGCGCAGCTGGGCACCTTGACCTGACGGCGCGGGCGTGTCCGTGAAGACCGTCGCTTTGATAGATGCAAGCACATCAGATGCGGCGATCGTGTAGTACGTCTCGGCGGTCAGGCCGAGCGAGGGGACTTGGATCGGGCAGACCGTCGGGTCGGCGGTGGCGCAGACCTTGATCGAGTACGTTCCGGCAGGAATGTCCACGTAGGCGGAGACTTTACCGAACGAGAGACCAGACAGGGCCGCAACCTTTGCCGTGGTGGCTAGGGTGGCGCCCGCGTAAGTGTCGACGCTTGGGGCATCGGGCGAGCCGTGAACGACACGAACGTGCGCGTTGCCGGTGGCCGTCGTTGCGCCGGCAGTCGTGTCGGCGATCGCCAGAGTGAGCTTGGCGGGGCTGGCCGCGACGGCTGTGCCGGCGGCGCTGAGGATGAGTGCACTGGCCCCCGCAACTGCGGCCAGTCGGCTGAGTCGGATCTTCATGAGCCTGTTCCTCCGGGGTTATATGAGGTGGCTCACCGCAGCCCACTGGTGGCGGCGGCTTGCCTTGACGCCCGCCTTTCGCGAAGTCCGGGCCGACGGATTGGAGGCTCGCGCCTTGGGGTGCCGGGTACGGCGGCGCCCCGGGCACTTGTCCCGACAGGCGGTCCGTGTCGGGCCTTGAGGCGCGCCGTCCGAAGTCGGCCCCGAACATCCTGGGAGGCGGGCCCATCACGAAATTTGTCGGCGCAGCCCGCAATGCGAGGTCGGCCATGTCCGTCCGTCATTTCCGCAGCCGGCTGAGAGTCGATCACCCGATCGACGAGGTTTTCGCGTTCTTCGAGCGGCCTGAGAACCTCGAGCGGATCACGCCCCCCTGGATGGGCATGCGCATCCTGAGCGCCGACCGAGTCATGCGCGAGGGGCTTGAGATCGACTACGCGATCACGCCGTTCCCGCACGTGCCCGCCCGCTGGCGCTCCAGGATCACGGCCTACGATCCCCCGCACTCCTTTACGGACGTCCAGGTGCGCGGCCCGTACGCGCGGTGGGAGCACAGCCATCGATTCCGCCCGGACGGCGACGCCACGATTGTGGAGGACGACGTTACCTACGAGGTGCCGTTCGGCCTGCTTGGCGATCTAGTGGGGCCGGTGCTCGTCCGCCC
>JANYJI010000183.1 GCA_025358525.1 Chloroflexota bacterium
CGGGGGCGCGGGTGCTGCGGGACGCGGGGGCGCGGCTGGGCGCGGGGCGGGCGCTGGTCGCGCCCGAGGGCAAACGGGTCGAGCTGCCGGCCGGCCGATGGATCTGCGTCTGCCGCCGACCCCTGCCCCCGAACTCCCGGAGCTGACGGAGCGCGAACGGCTCGGCGACTCGTATGCGGTGCTGTCGCTCGACCCGCATCGCCAGGTGGTCTCGCTCTTCCGGCCGGCCCTGGATCGTCTCGGCGCCGTGACGAACGCGTCGCTGGCGGATCGCGGACCTGGCCCCGTGAAGCTCGGCGGGCTGGTCGTCACCCGTCAACACCCAATGACGGCGAAGGGCACGGTCTTCCTGGCCCTCGAAGACGAGACGGGCATGGTCAACGTCACTCTCTGGCCGGATGTATGGGCGCGGCTCCGGGGAGTTGTCCGACGCCACGCCCTGCTCTACGTGGACGGCGTGCTACAGCGCGAGGCGAACGTCGTGAACGTGGTGGCGCGCGAGGTCAGACCACTCCCTGAGTTGGCGGAGTCGGTCGGTGGGCCGGCAGGGCCGGGAGCGACGGACCGGGAGGCCGGTCGCCTCTCGGGGTGGTCTAAGGGCGCTCGGTTATAGCGGCATGCGCCGCGGTTGAACTGCCGTTCCGCCGGCCCGCACCGCGGTTGCCGGTATGAGCCCCAGTGTCGGCCAGCGTCCCGGTGTCGGCCCGCACCGCGATTACCGGCACAGGACCCCGTTGCCGGTAGGAGCCCCGACTAACCCCGTTTGGCCGGGCGGCCACGCGGCGGCGCCGGGCGTCGACTGGAACGCGAACTCGCCGACCGCGGAGGCGAAGTCAGCGGTAGGAACCGCTTGTACCAGGCGGCCAGGGCGGCCATAAGCATTCCGAACGGCACCCCCTGACCGAGCCAGTTGAGACCTGCCGCCGTCGCCGCCCCGCCATTTAGGCCTGAGAAGCCCTTGGTCCCTTCGATCTGGGCAGACTTCACCAGGACCACCCCGAGCAGCACCAGGATGGAGATCGCCGATGCGATTCCTCCGGCCAGCCAGCTCGACCGCGGAGCGAAGAAGCCGGCCATCATCGCCGGTAGCATCGGCACCGGGGCGAGCACGAACTGGAACATTATCGACAGGAGGAAGTCGTTCTTGATGTCCTCGGGCTTATGTAGCTGCGCCATGGCGTACAAGGCCGAGGCCAAACACAGAACGACGACCGGCCAGATTGCGTGCGAGCGGAAGATCAACGGTCCGACGTGCTTGATGTCGTCGAAGTAGTGCGGCGTCCGGTACGCAGCCCGTGCGGCCTGCACGATTGACAGGCGACCAGTCGGAGTGGGCTGGGGTGCTCCCGGCCGCGACCTGGTCGAGCCGGTCTCGGGCTGGCTCGGCAGCGCCTTCGAAGCACTCGGGAGATGCCAGCGCCCAGCGGCAGGCTTGTCATCTAGGGGCGGGGCCTCTTCGGTCGTCGCAGCCTCGTCCCGAGCCTGCAAGTAGGCGCGGTATGCGCGGCGCGCCTCAGCTCGATCGGTCCTCTTGGCGCGAGCCACGTTGTCTCCTTGGATCTGCCTGCATGAGCGCGCGGAGTCGATCCCCGCCTGATCTACGCGGTCGGAATGGTAGTCGATGGCGACCTCGAGCACAGGCCGGCGATAAGCCGGCGATAAGCCGGCGGTAAGTAGGCGATAAGCCGGCGGTAAGTAGGCGATAAGCCGGGGCTAAGCCGACCGGCGTACAACTTCGGTTGCTTGCTCCCGCCGGAGAGGCCGACTGAGGTGCCCAATGCCTGCTCCGCGCCGGGTCTACGCCGTTCTGACGCTCGTTCTCGTCATGGTCGCGGTGGCCGCCGCTGCCCTCTCTCCTGGGCTGGCGGCCGCCGCAGCATGGCCGTCATCGACGGGATTGCTGCTGGCCGAGGTCGTCACTGGGGGTTCGTCCGCTTCTGACGAATACGTGGAGATAACCAATGCCGGCTCCGCTGCGGCCGACCTCGGCGGCTGCGAACTGATCTACGTTACTGCCTCCGGCGCCACGACGACCCTCAAGGCCCTCTTCGGCACGCCCCTGCT
>JANYJI010000011.1 GCA_025358525.1 Chloroflexota bacterium
GTTCGCGAAGGCGTCATGCGCAAGCCGGCCGCCGACGCGACCCGCACGGGCGTGGTCGAGAAGGTCGTCCCCGCTTTCGAGCCCGGCGATCTGGCCCTCCAGGTCTTGAGCCGCCAGGTTCGCAAGTCCACCATCAAGCTCAAGGACGCCCCGGTCATCGTGGCCGGCGGCGCGGGAGTAACCAGCGCCGACGAGTTCGCCCTTCTCCGCGAGCTGGCGAACCTGCTCGGCGGTGAGGTCGGTGCCTCGCGAGCTGCCGTCGACGCGGGTCTGATCGACCGGGCCCACCAGGTCGGCCAGACAGGAACCACCGTTCGGCCTCGCCTGTACATCGCCGCCGGCATCTCCGGCGCGATCCAGCACCGGGCCGGCATGGACCAGTCGTCCAAGATCATCGCCATCAATACGGACCCCAACGCGCCGATGTTCCAGATCGCGCACTACCGCATCGTCGGCGACGTCGGCGAGGTGCTGCCGCTGATCATCAAGACCCTGCGCGAGCGTTCGATGAGCGAGCCCGCCAAGCGAATTGATCAGCGAGAGACCGAATGAGCGAGAACTTTTTCACCGACAACTCGGACCTGCAGTTCCGACTGGCCCAGATCGACCTGCGCGAGGCCCTCAATTTCAAGGAGCACGCCTACACCGAGGCGGCCGAGTACCCGGGAGCGCCGCGCAACTACGCCGACGCCAAGGACAACTACGCCATCATCCTCGGGGTGATGGGCGAGATTTGCGGCGAACGCATCGCCCCTCGGGCCGCGGAAGCGGACGAGGAAGGCGCCCATTTCCAGGACGGCGAGGTCACCTACTCCGCCCCGACCCTGGACGCCATCGAGGCCATTCGCCAGGCCGGGCTATTCGGAGCAATGCTGCCGCGTGAATTCGGCGGCCTGAACCTGCCCGAGTCCATCTACTCGATGCTGGTCGAGATCGTGGCCCGGGCCGAGAGCGGCCTGATGACCGTCTACGGCCTTCAAGAGATCGCCTCGATGATCGACGAATATGGCGATCAGGAGACAAAGGCCCGCGTCCTGCCCCGCTTCTCGCGCGGCGAAGTTTCGGGCGCGATGGTCCTGACCGAAGCCGACGCCGGCTCGGATCTGGGCGCCGTCGCGACCAAGGCGACGCTGGACGAGGCCACCGGCAAGTGGACCCTCAACGGCGTCAAACGCTTCATCACCAACGGCCTGGCCGACATTTCCGTCGTCCTGGCGCGCAGTGAGGAAGGCTCCACGGACGCCCGCGGCCTCTCGATGTTCCTGGTGGAGAAGGACGAGACCGTCAAGATCCGCCGCATCGAACACAAGATGGGCATCCGCTCCTCCCCCACCTGCGAAATCCAGTACAACAACACGCCCTGCACCCTCATCGGCAAGCGCCGCTTCGGGCTGATGCGCTACTCCATGAACCTCATGAATGGAGCGCGGTTGGCGGTTGCGGCTCAGGCACTCGGCATCGCCGAAGCCGCCTGGCGCGAGGCCGATCGCTATTCCAGGGAGCGCATCCAGTTCAGCAAGCCGATCCGCGTCCTGCCGGCCGTTGGCCGACTGCTCCTCTCGATGCGGGTCGATCTGGAGGCGACGCGAGCGCTCCTGGCCGAAACCGCCACCTGGGTGGACCTCTGGAAGGTCTACGAGAAGGCCGTCGGCGACGCCGGCGAGTCTGTGGATCCGGCGACTCGAGCCCGCCTCAAGGCCTGCGCGACAATTGCCGAGACGATGACCCCGATGGTCAAGTACTGCTCCACCGAGATGGGCAATCGCGTCTGCTACCAGTCGATGCAGGTCCACGGCGGCGTCGGCTACATGAAGGAATTCAACATCGAGCGGCTCTTCCGCGATGTTCGCATCACGAACATCTACGAAGGCACGAGCCAGCTGCAGGTGGTCGCTGCCATCGGCAAGCTCCTCAACCGCTCACTCGATCCGCTCTTCTCCGAATGGGAAGCCGCCGAATACCCGGCCGACATGGCCGCCGAGATGGCGACCTTGATCGAGCTTACCCACGTCTACCAGGCGGCGGTCGACGCCCTCAAGGCCCAGCCCGATCGGGCCAAGGTCGACTACTACGCCTGCGATCTCGTCGATCAGGCCGTCTGGTTGGTGTGCGGCTGGCTGCTGCTTCGCGACACGAACACGCTCGAGTCGAAGAAGTCGATCGCTCGCGCCTACATCGCCTCGATCGAGCCCCGTCTCCGCGCCGCGGCCGGCATCGTGACGGAGTCCAACGCGGTCCCGCTCGACGCGATCGGCGTTCTGCTGGCGTAGCCGGCTCTACGCAGTTCTGTGCCGTCGGGCGCAAGCCCGGCGGCCGCCTTCGTCATTTGAGCGGACGGCGGCTGAAGGTGCGCTTTTCCCAATCCGGCGGGCATTACTTACCGCCGCGGGCTTCAATCCACAGCCGACTCCGTCGCCGGCTGAAGGGCTTCGCTGGTCGTGGAGAGTGCGCCACAGCTCAACTTGCTTCAATCCACAGCCGACTCCGTCGCCGGCTGAAGGTCGCGTCGCAGAAGGCGTGGGGCTCCATGAGGGCGTTTCAATCCACAGCCGGCTCCGTCCCCGGCTGAAGGGAAGCATCGATCGTTGCCGGACGGCGTGCCCCAGTTTCAAGCCACAGCCGGCTGCGTGGGGACGACTCACAGGCCGCGGCCTATCGATTGCGCATCCTCGGTCCACCCCCACGCGCGTGGGGACGACTCGATGCCTGACGCAGCTGGCCTGAGCCACCACGGTCCACCCCCAC
>JANYJI010000031.1 GCA_025358525.1 Chloroflexota bacterium
CCTACGCGTTACTCAGCCGTCCGCCACTAACAGTCGAGCAAGCCCGACTGTCCGTTCGACTTGCATGTCTCATGCACGCCGCCAGCGTTTATCCTGAGCCAGGATCAAACTCTCCGACAAAACTTCAGCCTTGCGGCTGACCTAGTCCGAGGGTTATTCCCGCTCGTTCCTTACCGGATTTCCTGCCACTCTTCACTTGTTAAGGTGCCCGCGCTGAGACGCGACCGCGCCAGGCGCAACGCCGCTAATGATGAAGGCGAACCTCATCACTGTCAAGCGAGGAACCTGCAGCGGCCCACTCGCCGGCGGTCCTTCGAACTGCCGGACCAGGGCGCGAGGCGGAATAGTAGGATGCCTCGGGCCCGGTGTCAAACACGCCCATCAATGGCTGTGTGCGCTATCCGGGGTGGACCAGCCACTACCGAAATCTCGGACGTGAATGCCTCGAGCCGCGAGTGGAATTCGGGCTCTCTCTGCGCAACTGGAGTACGTGCGGACCGAAGACGGTGGCCAGACCTGAGAGTGGATAGCCGGACCAGCGGCCTTACGCGGACGAGTGGAGCGGGCATCGCGCGTGGCCTGATCGCTGACTGAGCTACCGGATGGGCACCAGGCGACTGGTTTTGCCGCGTCCGGGGGCGGGCAGCAGCTGAAGGCGACCGGAAGGACCCATGGCGCCCGACAGCAGTTACTCCACGTCTATGCCGCACGTGGGGATGCCTTCCGCGCCAGATAGCAGTCAGGTGGCGCCAGAGCACCGACTGGTTCGGTCCGCGGCGAGGGCGGGCCCGCCGCGTGCCGGTGATCATGCTCGACAGGCCAGAGTCGGCATGGCGAAGGCCGCAGTCCCTAGATCGGGCTCGATTCGGCGAGGAGCAGCGCCACCGCGGCGGAGATCCAGCACAGCGCAGCCAATTCGAAGGACGGCGCCACCCCCAGGGGCAGAACGGCAATCAGGTACAGAAGGGCTCCGATGATGCCGGCTGCCACCAGCTTGGTGAGGCGGAGCAGGAACTCGTTGATGAGCTGGCTGATGTGGCACCTCCGGTCGGATAGGCGGACGCGGAGCCAACCTGAGCGGTGGCAACGCGGTTACGGCAATCTGGCATCAAATGGGGCGCCGACCCTGCAGGGCGCGAATCAAAGTCACCTCGTCGGCGTATTCGAGATCGCCGCCCACCGGCAGGCCTCGGGCAATGCGGGTGACACTGCCGACGAGGGTCGCCAGGCGTTCGGCCAGGTACATGGCCGTCGCCTCGCCCTCAAGTGTTGGATTCGTAGCAATCACGACCTCCTCGAAGCGTGCCCCGGAGCGGCTGGCCTCTTCGGCGCGCTCGAGGAGCGGGAGAATCTTCAGGCGGTCCGGACCCACGCCGTCGATCGGCGAGATGGCGCCATGGAGAACGTGATAGAGCCCCTTGAACTCGCCGGTTCTCTCCAGGGCAAGGACGTCGAGCGGTTCCTCGACCACACACAGCTTCGTCCAGTCCCGCCCGGTGTCGGAGCAGATGGCGCAGACCGGACGATCGCTGATGTTGAAGCAGCGCTCGCAGAAGACGACCTGCTCGCGTACGGCTATCAGCGCCGCAGCCAGGGCTCGGGCTTCCGTCTCGGGAGCACGCAGCAGGTGGAACGTCAACCGCGAGGCCGTCTTGGGACCGATGCCCGGCAGCCGAGCGAAAGACTCGATGAGCCGGGCCACCGGCTCGATCAACAGGGCGGGCACGGCTGCGGCTACATGCCGGGCAGACGAAGCCCGCCGGTCGCCGCGGCCATCTTCGCCTCGCCCAACTCGCGCGCCGCGCGAAGCGCGTCATTCACGGCGGCCACAATGAGGTCCTGAAGCATCTCAACGTCGGCTGGATCCACGGCAGATGGATCGATCGTGACGCTGACGAGCTTCTGATCGCCAGTTGCGACGGCCTTTACCACGCCGCCCCCCGCAGACCCATCGACCGTGGCCGCGGCCAGCTCCTGTTTGACCCGCTCCATGGACTGCTGCATCTGCATCGCCATTCGCTGCAGGTTGGCCATGCCCATTTTGTCTCCTCCTGCGCCGCTGTCGCCGGCTGCCTCCGCCGCTTGGTTGAAGTCTGGCCGAAACCGAGCTCGGCTGCACGCCCGGATGAGGCCGACCGAACCGAAGACCTCGTGCCGCGGGCCGGCTAGCCTACGTCACCGACGTCGACGATGTCATCGCCGTAGATGCGGCGGAACTCGGACAGGAGCCGCGTGCCGTCGGGATCCTCGGGTAGCGCGGAGACCTCGACGTTTGCGGCCACACAACGGACCGAGACCGGCATGCCCAGGACGCGACTCACCCCGTCCTCGAGGATGGCCCGGCGCCTCTCGGCAACGTCCTTGAAGAAGCTCTGGGCCTCGGGGAAGCCGAGCGTGACCACGGCACCTTCAACGCCAACGGGGCGGCAGGCCAGGATCAGCGGCTTGGTGGGCGGACTCTTGCTGATCACCTCGACGATTTCGGCCCATCGCTCAAGCAGGAACTGGAGGGTAGGCCCGGTGCGAACCCGCTTGGTCGTCGGCGGGACAGACGGAGCCGAAGGCGGCGGCGCAGCAGACGCGGCGGCCGACTTGGCAGCCGGAGCCGAAGACGACGGCCTGGTGACCGACGCGGGAACGGGGGCGGGCTGCCGGGTATGGGATGGGGCTGCAGTCGCGGCATCAACAGCCGGCCTGGGGGTCATGGCAGCCGGCCTGGGTGTCGGCATGGTGGTTCGCTCTACGGTCGGGAACGGAGGCAAGGCTGACGCCCGAGCTTCGACCGGGGCGAGGACCGCCAGTTCGAGCTGGAGCCGCAGCCCGCCAGGCCCGGGATGGACCGGGTCGATCGAGGCGAGCCGGCGAGCAGCCGCGGAAAGCGCCGCGGGCCCGGCTGCCGCAAGACCGCCACCACTCCCCCGCCCCAACGATGCCACCAGAGCCGCCCGCAGCCGCTCTATAGCCTGATCGGTGAAGGCTCGCAGATCGCGGCCTTGGTCTTCGAGACCATCGAGGAGGTCAATACCCACGATCGCCTCACCCGAGAGGAGCGCGTTCAGGAAGCCCTCGACCGTCTCCTCGTCGACCAGGCCGAGCACCTCTCTCACCCGGTCGGCCGTCAGGCTCTTCGAGTCGGTTGCCAGGAGCTGATCTAGCATCGATTCGGCGTCGCGCATGCCGCCGGCAGCCAGTCGGGCAATCAGGTCGATCGCGTCCGTATCGGCCGCGCGACCCTCCGCCTCGAGGATCATTCGCATCTTTCCGGCGATCTCGGGAACGGTCAAGCGGCGAAGATCAAACCGCTGGAGGCGCGACAGGATGGCCGCAGGGAAACCAAACGGCTCCGTTGAGGCAAACATGAAATTGACGAATTCCGGAGGCTCCTCAAGTGTCTTTAGCAGAGCACCCCAGGCATCCTTGGTGATCTGGTGGGCCTCGTCGAGAATGAAGACCTTGTGGGCGAGCTCGCCGGGCGGATATTGAACCAGGTCACGGATTGCACGGACGGCCTCGATTCCGCGATTCGAGGCAGCATCGATCTCGAAGAGGTCGAGTGTTCGTCCTTCGCGAATGGCCACGCAGGAAGGGCAGGCATCGCACGGCTCGCCGTCCCGCAGATCGGTGCAATTGATGGCCTTGGCCAGGATGCGGGCCAGGGAGGTCTTGCCAGTGCCACGAGGCCCGGCGAAGAGGACGCCGTGGGCCGTCCGGCCTGAACGCACGCCGTTCTGCAGGGTCTCCACGACTGCTTGCTGCCCGACGATCTGACCGAAAGTCTGGGCGCGCCAGCGTCGATAGAGGGCTTGATGCGGTGCGGTCGAACTCACGACGTTCCTGCCGGCATGGACGAGAAGAAGATTCTGGCAGCCGAACGTGTCGGTCGGCCGCAGAATCGAGTGCCGTGCACCCTCCGTCGATCGATCGGCCCCGCGCCCACCGCTAAAGGTAGCTCAGACCAGGCCATTCCGCGGCACCCGACGATCATCGCTTAGTGCTGCTTCCTTCCGGATCTGACACGGTTCGCGAGCCGCCGCTGCGCGGGACCCGGCCCTCAACGTCACCAGTAGTGGCGGCTTTCGAGAACGGGGACCTCGGGAGGGAATTCAGCCCTGCTGGAGCGGATTGCAGGTTACAGGGCACCGCTAGTTCCCCGCCTAGCACGGCCCGGGAATCATAGCAGCCCCGTCGCCCCAAACCTTGAGCCTCCGTGGCGGAGCGTAGCGAGCAGGACGCGCCCGCCGGCGGGCGTTTGCCACAGAGCGCGAAGGCAAGCCCCTGGCGTGCCGCGGACACGCCGGAAGTGATGGCGGAGAGGGAGGGATTTGAACCCTCGATGGCTTGCGCCATACCGCATTTCCAGTGCGGCGCCCTAGGCCACTAGGCGACCTCTCCGCGGCGACGAGCCATTGCCCGGCCCGGCAATGGCTGTGGCGATTGGCCCCACGGCCAACCGCAAGCGGCGGCCAATCGTGGACCGCCAAGATGTCGCCGGCCTGTCAAACCGGCGACGGCCCGCACCCGCGAGCTACACAAGAGGAGTGGCGGAGAGGGTGGGATTCGAACCCACGGTGCTCTCGCACACCGCTTTTCGAGAGCGGCACCTTCAACCACTCGGACACCTCTCCGCGCGAGAGAATACCAGAGCCGCCGAACGGCCCATGGGGCGCGCCAGCGGTCAGCCCACCTGTTTGGGGACATGACAACCGACGGACCCGCCTTGGCCCGGCTGGCGCAGCATAAGCGAAGGCATCGGATGCGCCAGAAAGGCCGGTCGCAGAGCGTCAGTGCCGACGAATCGGCCGAAGGCGTCAAATCGGCCAAGGGTCGGTTCCATGACAGAAGGCGGGCCAACGCCGGCTAGTCGAGAATCGGGTTGAGCCTCTCGGCGGATCGAAGTTTCTCGACCGGGCCAGCCTTCGCAAAGAGTTCCTCGGCTTCATCGCAGCGAATGCCACTGACGACCTTGACCTTGCGGGCAAGGCGGGAATCCTGGGCTAGCTGCAAAACACTTCCGGCGGCGCCATCGACGTGGTTCGAGACGGCGTACACAAGGGCCTCCACGTCACTGGCAAGGAGCGCTCCGACGCACATCGGGCAGGGCTCTCGGGTAACGAAGATCGTGGCCTCGGACAAACGTGCTGCACCCAGCTTGCGGCCGGCTTCTCGAAGGGCGACGACCACTGCGTGGGCGGTGGGATCGTTGCTCTCGTGGACACTGTCGTGGGCCCGGGCGACCATTGCATCACTGACGACAGCCACGGCGCCGATCGGGGCCTTGCCCTGGTCCAGCGCGATCTGCGCCTCGGCCAGCGCCTCTCCCATGAACAGTTCGTAGTTCATAGCTGGATCATACAGGCCCGCAGCCACCCCACGGGCCGCTGCGGCCGCTCCGACGCCTACGCCAGTCCGGATAACTCGCGGATGGCGTGGGCCAGGACAGACATGTCCTCGTCCCCGTGGCCCTGTGCCACGAGCCGGTCCTCGAGGGTTGCCGCAAGCATCGCCAGGGGGAGCATGGCCCCGGTCTGCTCGGCCAGCTGAAGGGCGATTGCCAGATCCTTCCGATGCAGAGCCAGCCTGAAGCCGAGCGGATACTCGTCGTCGATCATGCGGCCACTTCGATTGGCGAGGACCCAACTCTGAGCGGCTCCGCCAGACAGGGCTTCCACGAGCCGATGCAGCTCGAGACCGGCCTTCAGGCCGAGAACGATCCCCTCGGCCACGCCCAGGTAGACGCCGCTGATCACGACCTGATTGACGGCCTTGGCTGCCTGACCACTGCCGAGCGGGCCCATATGGGTGATAGTCTTGCCAACGGCCTCCAGGACCGGCCTGGCCCGGGCCATATCCGGTTCCGCTCCACCGACGAACATCGTCAGGGTGCCGAGACGGGCTCCCTCCGAGCCGCCGGAGACGGGGGCGTCCACCATGCTCACCCCCTTTTCGGCGAGCCGGCGGCCGAAGTCGCGAGTGGAATCCGGCGATATGGTCGAGCAATCGATCACGAGACTGCCCTGACGTATGCCTTCAGCGACGCCGCCAGGGCCGAACAGGACGGACTCCACGTCCGGCGTGTCCGACACGCAGACAACCACCACGTCCGAAGCGGCTGCCAAATCAGCCGCAGAGGCAGCCTCGCTCGCACCCTCTGCCACCAGTCCCGACGTCCGACCGAAAGTCCGATTCCAGACGGTCAGCGGCGCCCCGGCCTTGAGCAAGTTGGCTGCCATAAAGGCGCCCATCGTCCCGAGGCCAACGAACCCGATGCGCTCCATTCGTCTCCTTCCGGCTGTGGTATATCCAGACGAGCATAAACGCCGAGCCACGGTGAAGGCGAGGCGGCGACGGCTTTGCGGGCTCAGCCCTGAGTCGACTCACCCGATTGGCGCGTAGCCCTCACAATACTGACCGTGAGGGAAATGCCCGGGGCCATCTTCAACCGCATGAGCCTATCCGCACGGCGGGCTTCTCTCCGGGCGGGCCTGGGCATGACCCTGGTCCTGTGTGTTGGTGCGACCCTGGTCGCGGCCTCAGCGTTCCGCGAGCCTGGCGTCTCGGTGCCTTCGGCCTCGCTTGCGCCATCCACTGGGTACTCAGCCCAGGCCACCTCGTCCGCCACTCCCAGCACGTCCGACCCGTCTAGGCCCAGCATCGAGCCGTGGCGCCTACTTCCGGTTGGCACGCCGCGCGGCTCCGCCCCGCCCCCCGGCCCCCCATGTGTGCCGGTGATTGACACTGAGTGCCGCACGATAGCCGCTCCGACCGTGGCGCCCTCCCAGGAGCCAACCTTGGGGTCCCGCCTCGTTCTGCACGTGCCGATCCTCGAGTACCACCGCGTCAAGGCTTACGCGGGCGAGTCCGGATATGCCGTGGACCTGATCGTGCCACCGGAGACCTTCACCACCCAGATGAGCGCCTTGTCTGCAGCCGGCTGGCGAACCCTCACGATGGGCGAACTTGGCGACGCCTTGCGCCTGGGCATCCAACCTCCGCCCAAGAGCTTCGTCATCTCGTTTGACGACGGCTACGAGGATGGCTACATAAACGCCTTCCCGATCCTCCGGAGCAAGGGCTTCGTGGCCACCTTCTTCGTTATTGCCGGCCGGATCGGTCAGCCCGAGTTTCTGAATCCGGTAGAAATGCGCGAACTCGTGGCGGCTGGCAACGAGATCGGCAACCACTCCATGAGCCATGCCGACATGCGGATCATGACGCCGGAGAGGCTAGTCGACGAGACCCTTGGCGCCTCGGCCATCATCGCCGGCCACGTGGGGGTGTGGCCGCGGTCATTCTGCTATCCGATCGGACTGACCGATCCGATGGTCAGCGACGCCGTGGCAGCCATCCCCGGCATCCAGACCGCCGTCGTCCAGGGCGGCTCCAAGCCCGAAACGTGGACCAACCGGTTAGCGCTGCCGCGCATCCGGGTTGGGCCCGGAACCTATCCAACCGACCTCGTCGAGAGAATGGGCAGGTACCTACCATGAGATTTCCGGGCCGACGCCGCCATAGCACTCCAACCACCGCATCGACCGGCCTGGCCGATTCGGCATCCGCCGGCCGAATACAACGGTCAGGCAAGCGCTCCCGCCTTTTTTCGGCCTTCGTCATCGTCAGCGTCGCGGCCGCCTTCACCAGGCCTGGCAGAACCACCACCCGCGTTCTGGCACGTTGGCTGGACGCTCGCGTCGGGGGCTTTGCCGAGCCTGAATCATCGGTCTATGCCCGCCTCTTCGCGCCGTTCCTGGGCCGCCTCTACCGACGTGTCGCCGACGATGTGGCGGCCGAGCTGACTTCGCGGGGCCGCCAGCGCAAGGCGATGATCGTGGATCTCGGCTGTGGAACTGGCGAACTGGTGTTGGCGATCTCGCGACGACTTCGCGATGCTCGAATCGTGGGCCTGGATCACTCACCGAGCATGCTGCTGTGGGCCAATCGCCACGCCACCACGGACGGACGGCTGCGCTTCATGACCGGCGACGCGGCCGTTATGCCGTTCGGAGACGAGTCAGTGGACATGGTGGTTTCGACCCTGAGCCTCCACCACTGGGAGGAGCCGGCGAACGTCTTCGCCGAAATCGCGCGGGTTCTTCAGCCCGGCGGGGTCGCCCTCATCTATGACCCCAAGCTGGTCACGTTCACGGACTCGGAGATGGCCGAAATCGCGCGTAACGCCGGCCTCGAGCCGTCCGAGATCGGGCGCGAGCGGGTCCGGGGTGGCTTGCTATCCAGGCTCTTCGTCCGCTTCCGGCTCGAGGGCTTGTCCGAGGAGCAGGACTGACCAATCCGTCGGGCGCCGTACCTGTGGGTCGAGGTGGCCCATGTTATACGGGACCGTATTCCGCCGCGCGTGGCTTACGGCGCTCTCATCGGCGGTGCCCTTGCTGTGACAGCCCTTGCTGCGCCGCCCGCCGGCCATGCTAGAATCTCGGCCGCTGAGGCGCCTGGAGAGGTCGCATAGTGGTCTAGTGCAGCGGTTTGCTAAACCGCCACGGTGTTACAGCCGTCGAGGGTTCAAATCCCTCCCTCTCCGCCAGTCTTCAGCGAAATCTTGCGCGCGCCCGTAGCTCAGTGGATAGAGCGCCAGGTTGCGGACCTGGAGGTCGTGGGTTCGAGTCCCGTCGGGCGCACCAACATTTGACCATGAAACGACCCCGAGAATGCCTTTCGGGGTCGCTCGATTCCGGTTATGGGACCACGCTCGGGACCGCAGCCACCCGAATCGGCCGTCCTTTCCGGGTCGTGGATCTCCCGTCCCAGGAGGCCCATGGCGCCAAGGTCCGTACGAAGCGGTGGTAGCTGAATCCTGAATTGGAGTGCCGTGTGGCCGAGCGCGACAGCCTGACCGGGGAACGACCGGATAGCGGCTGGATCGTGCGTGACGCCATTCCCGATGATGACGGCGCCGCCTGCCTCGAGATATACGCACCGTTCGTGCGCGATTCGTTTGTGTCGTTCGAGGAGCGCGTGCCAACGCTTGAGGACTTCGCGCAGCGAATCCGTGCGGCCACGACGACGCACGCCTGGTTGGTGCTCGAGCTTGCTGGTCAGGTCGTCGGGTACGCATATGCGTCCGCGCACCGCTCGCGGGCGGCCTACCGCTGGGCGGTCGACGTGACTGTCTACATCGGCCCGTCGTATCGCCGATCCGGTGCAGGCCGGCGGCTCTACACCGAGCTACTGGAACGGCTGCGCCGGCAGCGATTTGAGGTGGCGTGCGCCGGCATCACGCTTCCCAACGATGCCAGTGTCGGGTTGCATCGGGCGATGGGTTTCGAGCCGGTCGGCGTGTACAAACGCATCGGCTGGAAGATGGGCGCCTGGCGTGACGTGAGCTGGTGGCAACTCGAGCTGGCGCCGGCGACAGACGCCCCTCCAACTGAACTGCTCAGGGCGATCGAGGCTTGGCCCGATCCACCGATGAGCCGCCGCTGACCCGAGGCGGGCGTACCGTAGCAGCGGGGTCAATGAACGACAATGGCGGTGGTCCCATCGCGAGGCAATTCGATTTGACACCGAACACCCGGCCCGCTACTGTCGAGGGACAGTGGATCACATCTTCTTCTTTTACCGCAACCCGGCATGACCGTTCCCGGAGCTTAGGCCCGGGATAGCGGGTCGTGCCGGGTGCAAGCAGAGGCAATGCCTCTGCTTTTTTGTTGCCCGACCAGGAGCCAATTCCGTCACTGCCGGAATTGGCTCCGGGCTGCCAGAGTTGGCTACGGCAGGCCCCAAGGAGGACCGCCAGATGATCATCGTGATGTCGATGGGTGCCGCGGAACAGGAAGCGAACAACGTCCGCGACCAGATCCGCCAGTACGGACTGACCCCTCATGACAACTACGGCACGCAGCGAGTCGTGATTGCCGTGCTGGGCGACATCGCTCCAGTGAGGGACGTTCTGATGAGCAAGCTATCGGCTATGCCCGGTATCGAATCGGTTACCTCGATTTCGAAACCGTACAAGCTGGCCTCTAGAGAGTCGCACCCCGATGACACGATCATCGAAGTCCTGGGGACCAAGATAGGTGATGGCGGCCTGACGATCATGGCCGGCCCGTGCGCGATCGAGAACCGGGACATGATGCTCGAGACCGCGCTCGCGGTGGCCAAGACTGGCGCGACCATCCTGCGCGGCGGCGCCTTCAAGCCCCGAACCAGCCCGTACAGCTTCCAGGGGCTCGGCGTCGAAGGCCTCCGCTACCTGGCTGAGGCAAGCAAAGCGACGGGCTTGCCAACCATCACCGAGGTCATGGAGCCGGGGCAGGTCGAGATCGTCGCCAAGCACTCGGACATCCTCCAAGTCGGCACCCGCAATATGCAGAACTACTCGCTCCTGACCGCGGTCGGGAAAGCGGGCCGGCCGGTCATGCTCAAGCGCGGCTACGGCGCCACCATTGAGGAGTGGCTGATGGCCGCCGAGTACATCGTTTCGTCCGGGAACCCCCACGTCATCCTGTGCGAGCGTGGCATTCGAACCTTCGAGACCTACACTCGCAACACGCTCGACCTGACGGCCGTACCGCTGCTGCACCACCTCACCCACCTGCCAGTCGTCGTCGACCCGTCCCATGCCACCGGCAAGCGCTGGCTCGTCAAGCCGATGGCCCTCGCGGCCGTTGCCGCTGGCGCCGACGGCATCATGGTCGAGGTCCATCCGAACCCGGACGAGGCGCTGTCCGATGGCGAGCAGTCGCTCACCTTCGAGCAGTTCGAGGATATGGCCAGCGCCCTCAACCAGATCCATGGGCAGGTCCGGACCCTCATCAAGGACCCGTTTACCATGGCCGGCCCGATCAAGGTCGTCGGGACGAGCAGGCACTAGCCTCCGATGACGACGCCGCCGCTCGCCGGGGAGCTGCCCCGGTCCGTCTTGCCGGCTGCGCGTTTGCGCGGCGAACCCAGGCTGCCCGGCGACAAGTCAATCTCGCATAGGGCGCTGCTCCTGGCAGCCTTGGCCGAAGGTGAGAGCCTTATTACAGGAGTGGGCGACGGTGGAGATGTCGCGGCCACGGCCGCGATCGTTACGGCGCTCGGAGCGACCGTCGAGCGGGTCCGCGAGGACGGCCTCAACGTGGACTATCGGGTGACCTCACCGGGCGCCGATGGCCTCCACGAGCCCGATGGCGTACTCGACTGCCGCAACTCTGGAACGAGCCTGAGGCTCTGCTCCGGCGTGCTCGCGAGCTTGCCCTTCTTCTCCATCCTGGACGGCGATGCTTCATTGCGGAGCCGTCCGGTGGCCCGTATCATCGAGCCGCTGCGCTCTATGGGCGCGACACTGTGCGCGCGTCGTTCGGATTCCCTCCCTCCGCTGGTAGTCATCGGTCGTCATCGGCTACGAGCCATCGACTTTGAGACCCGCGTACCGAGCGCCCAGGTCAAGTCGGCGATTCTGCTGGCTGGCTTGCGCGCGGAAGGGCAGACGACGGTGCGCGAGGCGGTGGCCACGCGAGACCATACCGAGCGGATGCTCCGGTCCCGCGGGATCGACGTCAGGCGTGAACCGGTGACGAGTTCGGGAGGCGGTCCTGTGGCCTGGACCCTTACTGGTGGCGCGCGACTTCGGCCGCTCAACGAGTGCGTGCCGGCCGATCTGTCCGCGGCCGTTTTCTGGCTGGTCGCCGGGGCCATTCACCCCGATGCCGAATTGACCCTGCGTTCGGTCGGCGTGAATCCAACGCGTCGCGCCGCGATCGACTTCCTCGTTCGAATGGGGGCGCGGATCGAGGAGCGGGCAGTCGGGGCGGCGGCTGCGGTGGCAGGGGCTGAGGCTCGGTTGACAGGGACTGCGGCCAGAGCCGCCGATGTCGGCGAGCCCCTGGCGGACCTGACCGTGCGCTCGAGCGACCTGCACGCCATCGACCTTGGGCCCGAGGAAGTGGCTTCCGCCATCGACGAAATCCCGATCCTCTGCCTGGCCGCCACCCAGGCTCGCGGCAGGACAACCATTCGTGGCGCGGGCGAACTGCGCAACAAGGAATCCAATCGCATCGCCGGAATTGCCAGCGGGCTGACTGCGCTTGGGGCGCGCATCACGGTCGATGGCGACACCATCACAATAGAAGGACCCTCACATCTCGTCGGGTCTCCGACCCAGACTCTCGACGACCACCGACTGGCGATGACGTTTGCCGTCGCCGGCCTCATCGCGTCAGGCTCGACGTCGATCGACCGTTCCCAAAGCGCGGCCGTCTCGTACCCGAGCTTCTTCACTGAAATGGAAGGGCTGCGAGCATGACCCACCGTGTCGTCCTGATCGGCCACCCGGTCGCACATTCATTCTCGGGCGCCATGCAGCAGGCTGCCTTCGACGCCCTCGAGATCGACGCCCGATATGAGTTGTGGGACCGCCGGCAGATCGATCTCGCGGAGGCAATCGCAGAATTGCGCGGCGACGACTTCCTGGGGGCCAACATCACCATTCCCCACAAGGAGCATGTCGTCCCGCTCATGGACAAGTTGACCGAGGATGCCCAAGCGACGGGTGCGGTCAATGTGATTTCGCGCGACGGCAAGAAGCTCATCGGCCACAACACCGACGTCGCCGGCTTCAAGACCGCACTCACCAAGCTCGTCGGCCGACAGAAGATGCCCCGCCAGGCGGTCGTTCTCGGTGCCGGCGGCGCCGCTCGCGCGGTCGTGTACGGCCTTATCACCGAGGGCTTCCAGCGCATCGTCATCTTCAACCGCCACCTTCATCGGGCCGAGAGCATCGTTCGCCACTTCTCGCGGAGCACCTCTCACATGGACCTGCGGGCAATGCCGTGGCACGAATCCGTCCTCGAAGCCGAGATCTCCAAGACCAAAGTCCTGGTCAATGCCACGTCCCTCGGAATGAGGCCCGGCGAGACGCCGATTCCGGCCGAGTTGCTGCCGCCGGACCTGATGGTCCTGGACCTGATCTACAACCCGCCCCTGACCCAACTGCTCAAGGACGCGGCCGCCGCTCGAGATAACACGCTGGGTGGCGAGCTGATGCTGCTCCAGCAGGGCGCCCGAGCTTTCGAGCTGTGGACCGGCAAGGCCGCGCCCGTTGAAGTCATGCAGGCGGAACTCGATCGAACCCGCGAGCAGGGCCTGCGCCAGATGCCGGTCAACATGGGGTCAGCGGGCACGCCGCCTGCTGACCCTAACGCCGGCTCGCCGGCATCCGGGCCGACCGAAGGCACGCCGCCTGCTGACCCTAACGCCGGCTCGCCGGCATCCGGGCCGCAAACCGGTTTGCCGGGTGCCGACAAGCCGGCGTCCGGCCGGCCGGCGTAGGCTTTCAAGCGATGGGCCGCCTCCGCTTCCTGACCGCCGGCGAGTCGCACGGCCCCGCCCTAACGGCCACCGTCGAGGGCGTGCCTGCCGGGCTGCCTCTCACGGCCGACCAGATCGCCGTCGACCTAGCCCGCCGCCAGCGTGGCTACGGTCGCGGCGCACGCAGTACCTCGATCGAGCAGGACCGAGCCGAGATACTGGCGGGCGTTCGTCAGGGCCTGACTATCGGCTCGCCGATCCTACTGCTCATACGCAACCGCGACTGGGAGAACTGGACGCGAGTGATGCAGGTCGAGCCGCTCACCGACGAGCAGGTCGCCGAACTGGCGGCTCTCGCCCAGGCGGGCGACAAAAGGGCCACACCAATCACGCACCTGCGGGCCGGGCACGCCGACCTGGCGGGGGCCGTCAAGTACGGCTTCAGCGACGTCCGTAACATCCTCGAGCGGGCCTCGGCCCGCGAAACCGCTGCCCGGGTGGCGGCCGGAGCAGTGGCACGAGCACTCCTCGCCGAATTCGGCATAGACGTGTGGTCGTTTACGGCCGAAGTTGGCGGCATCGCCTACGACCCGGCCGCAGCGACGCGCACTCGTGAGGAAGCGGAAGCCAGCCCGCTGCGCTGCCCGGATCCCTCGGCCGAACAGCGGATGGTCGCCCGGATCGACGAGGCTCGGAATGCCGGCGATACCGTGGGCGGTGTCTTCGAGGTGGCGGCCACTGGCGTGCCGATCGGTTTGGGCAGCCACGTCCAGTGGGATCGCCGTCTGGACGCGGCCCTGGCCGGCGCGATTATGAGCATTCCGATCGTGAAGGGCGTGGAATTGGGCCTTGGCTTCGAGCAAACGCGTCGCTTCGGTTCGACTGTCATGGACGTGATCGAGGGACGTGACGCGGCCGGGGCGTGGCGCCGCGCCACTAACAACGCCGGCGGTTTGGAGGGCGGCATCTCGAACGGTCAACCGATCGTGATCCGGGGCGCGGTGAAGCCAATTTCGACTCTCCCCCGCCCCCTCCCGTCAGCTGATCTGGTCACCGGCCAGCCGGTCGAGAAGGGCCACTACGAGCGCAGCGACATCAGCGTCGTGCCGGCGACGGGCGTGGTCGCCGAGGCGATGGTTTGCCTGACGCTGGCCGATTTCCTGCTCGACAAGTTCGGCGGCGATTCGGTCGCTGAGACGGCCCACAACCTGGCGCATTACCGCGCCACGAGCGCTGCGGGCCCGAAGTCCGGCGGCGTGGACACGGCTCGCACCGGCGCAGCTGCGCCGTTCGAGAGCGAGTAGCCAGGTGGACGTCGTCCTCGTCGGCCTGCCGGGAAGTGGCAAGAGTGCGGTTGGGCGTCGCATCGCCCAGCGGCACCACGCCACGTTCATCGACATCGACGAACTGGTCGAACGCCAGGTCGGCAAGCTTGTGCCCGCCATCTTCGCGGAGGAGGGAGAGGCCGGCTTCCGTCGCCACGAACACGAGGCCGTCCTCTCGCTCGGCCCCGCCGATACCGAACCGGAGGTGCGCCGCGTTATCGCCACCGGTGGCGGCACGGTCATCGACCCCCGCAACCGCTGGCTGCTCTACCGCGGCCGCTTCCCGGTGTGGCTCGACGGCTCGCCTGAAATCCTGGCCAGCCGCCTGGCCCGAAGCGTCAACGTGCGGCCGCTCGTTGACGGTAATGACCCGGCCGGGGCGTTGCGCCAGCTGGCCGCAGATCGGCATCGCTTCTACGCCCCCGGGATCCAGATCAGTGGCACGGCCAACGTCGATGCCATCATGCGCGCACTCGAGACACGCCTCGGAGACGGTCCTTCTCCGGACGCGACCATGCTGCGGGAGGACACCGCAATCGGACGCGTGGAGATCGGCTGCGGCATTGCCGCGGCGGCCGTCGACTCTGCCCTTCGCCGCGGCGAGGCGCGCCGGGCCATCCTGCTGGCCGAGCCGCTGACCTGGACAGTGGCGGGGGCCGGCATTGCCGCCTCTCTTGAGGCGTACGGCTGGGACGTGGAGCGGATTCTCCTGCCGCGCGGCGAGAAGGCCAAGAGAATGCGGGTCATCGAAGAGACTTGCCGCGCCCTGGCTCGACTCCGCGTCGACCGCCGAGAGACGCTCGTAGCCATCGGAGGCGGAGCCCTGACCGACGCCGCGGGCTTCGTCGCCGCCACCTACCTGCGGGGCGTGCCGATCGTCCACGTGCCGACGACGCTCGTCGGCCAGATCGATGCCGCGTTGGGCGGCAAGACGGCCGTGGATATTCCCGAGGGCAAGAACCTCGTCGGGGCGTTCCATCAGCCGGTTGCCTTCATCGCCGACGTAGCTCTCCTGACCACTCTCCCCGCCCGCCAGCGCCGGGCCGCGCTGGGCGAGGTGGTGAAGATGGGCGCCCTGGGCGATGATCGTCTGCTGGAACTGGTCGAAGCCGACGGCGTTGCCTTCGCGGACGGCAGCAATTCGCCCATCGAGTCCGGTGCCATCGCCGAAATGGTCGAAAGGTGCGCCTGGGCCAAAGTCGAAGTCGTGATCGCCGACGAGCGCGAATCCGGTCTCCGGATGACCCTTAATCTGGGCCACACTATCGGTCACGGCATCGAGGCCGCTGCCGGTTATCGGGCAATTCTTCACGGCGAGGCCGTCGCCTACGGGCTCCGCGGCGCGTTTGCAATCGCTCTGGCCATGGGCCTGACCACACCTAAACATTCGGAGCGCATCAACTCGCTGCTCGACCGCCTGGGGCTGGCTGTGAAACCGCCGGCAGTCACCCGCGACGCGGTCTGGGAGCACATCGCCACTGACAAGAAACACGCCCACGGCAGTCTCAACTGGGTCCTGCCAACCGAGACAGATGTGGTCATTCGCTCGGACGTGCCGGGCGAAGCCGTCGAGACCGGCCTGGCCGCCGCCCTCCACCTGGCACCGGCGGTGTCCACCCAGGCTCGACCAGCGCCAGAAACCCAATCGGGGGCCCACGTTCGATGACTCGTGTCCTCGTCCTCAACGGCCCCAACCTGAATCTACTGGGCACGCGCGAACCGGAGATCTACGGCCACATGACCCTCGCCGAGATCGAAGAAGGACTCCGGACGCGCGGCGCAGAGCTTGGACTCGAGGTCGTTGCTTTCCAATCGAATCATGAGGGCGCGCTCATCGACCGCCTCCATCGGCGGGACTTCGACTGGTCGATCGTCAACGCCGGCGGCCTGACCCACACGAGCGTTTCGCTACGCGACGCTCTCAAGGGGATCGGCCTGCCGTTCGTGGAGGTTCATCTGTCGGACCCGATCCAGCGCGAGTCCTTCCGCCACGTCAACTACCTTCACGACATGGCGGAGGAACGGATTGTGGGCAAGGGCGCTGCCGGATACACCATGGCCCTCGAATTCATCGCCCACCAGGTTGACAAACGCGGGTCCAGATGACCGAAGAACTCGAAACACTTCGCGCCCAGATCGACGATCTGGATCGCCAGATAGTCACGCTGCTCAATGAGCGTGTCCGCCTTGGCCTCGAAGCCGGGAGGACCAAGATCCGTAGCGGTCGGCCCATAGCCGACACTGAGCGCGAGCGCGAGGTGCTCGTCCGCGTCGCTATGGCAAACGAGGGACCGCTGCCGCAGGACGCCCTACTGGCGCTCTACCGCAAGTTGATCGAGACTATCAAGCGTCTCGAGGAGCTCGAGGATTCGCGCTCCTCGCCTGCAGGCCCATCGCCCGCAAAGCCGCCAGGTATGGATTGAAGATGAACCTCTCCCGACCCAGTCGAAACAAGATGGGCAGCTACACGGTGGCCGCCCTCCTTGGCCTGTTCGTGACAGCCGCGGTACTCGCACTCGCCAGTCGGCTGCTGCCAGCTGGCCTATCCCGCTTCGCAAGGCTCCGCCGGCACCGGCCTGACTATCGCTGATCCGGCTGCAAGACCTCCAGAAATCAATTGTAGGACAACTTTCTTGCCGCTTGAGTATCAGGAAGAAGCACGTCCTTCCGACACCTGGAGTGGATGAACACCTCCCAGGCAACCAAGCGGGATACCAGTACGGACCGGGCGTACTCGGAGTCGCGCCTGCGATCCGTCGGCAGGCTCGTGACTCAAGGCGCGACGAGGCCGGATGTCGTGGTGCTCGCCGCCGTTCTCTGGGCGGTCGGCTATATCGTCTTCGCCGTGACGCCGGGCCGCGAGATCAACGGCCATTCGGCGCTTTCGGATTTCTGGCTGATGCCCACGGGCGTAGTCGTCGCCCTGCTGGCGCTGATTCTTGCCCGGGACGATCGGCTCTCAACCCGCGACCGCCTACCCTGGCGCCTGATCATGATCGGCGGAGTGCTGCTCCCGTTTGCAGATGTGATCTGGCTCTTCTCGGACGCGCCGATCGGCCTCCTTTCCAAGGGGATGGCAGGCATTGCGACCATCGCGCCAATGCTGGCGCTTGGGGCCGCGGTCATCCTCTTCCGGCGCGCCCGCAACGTCCAGTCCAGGCCGCTCCTTCAGTACATCCTCGATCACCTTGCCGTAATCCTGGTTTCGGCCCTATCACTTTGGTACTTCGTCATGGAGACCCTGCCGCCGACGGCCGAGGCTGGCGTGGCGTCTCGAATTGCCTGGGGGACCCTGGCTCTGGCCGCGATTGCCGTGCTGGCCCGCATCGCCCTGCGGCCGACTGAAGGCTTTTCTCCCAGAGCCGCCACCGTCTTCGTGCTGGGGGGCATGGCAGCCATCCTGGGATCGGTGGCCACGAGCGATCTCGGCCCGGGCTCGGATGGCGCCGCCACCATCGGCCAGATTTCGATCGCCGCTCTTCGCCTGGCGCTGATCGTCGGCTGCCGGATGGAGCTTCGGGCCAGAGATCAGCACGCGAAGCTGGGCCGCGAGCATGGCCCGAGTCCCCTCTTCTATGCCTGCGTGGCCATCGGCTCCGCACCTCTGGCGCTGCTCGTGCTAAACCTCGGCTCCCACTACATCGTTGTAGTGGCCAGCTGCCTCTGCCTGAGCGGCCTGGTCGTCATCCGACAGTACTTCTCGGTCCGCGAGGCGGTCTCAGCCGACAAGGCCCGCCGCAAGACGGAGGCGCGCTTCGGTTGGTTGGTTCGCAACTCTTCGGACTTCATCATGGCCGTCGATGCCAGGGGGACGATCGACTACGTGAGCCCTTCTGTCGAGCGGCTCCTTCGATCGCCGGCCCACGGCCTGCTGGGGACACCTCTGTCCGATCTGGCCCACCCGGAGGACGTCGACGCGCTGAGCTCCCTCATCGGTATGGCCATTTCGGAGCCTGGGCGGCGAGTTAGCGGCGAATGGCGCATCCACCAGGCAGACGGAGCGTGGCTGCCTGTCGAAACCGTCGCTAGCAGTGGCACCGGCGATCCTGACACCGCTGGGGTCGTCCTCAACACGCGGGATCTGCGGGAGCGCAAAGCCCTCGAGCAGAAGCTGACCTTCCAGGCTTTCCACGATCCGCTGACGCGACTGGCCAATCGGAACCTCTTTCGGGAGCGCGTCCAGCATGCGCTAGATCGCCGGCACGCTTGCGACATAGCCGTCCTCTTCATAGACCTCGACAACTTCAAGACGGTCAACGACAGCCTGGGTCATGCGGCTGGTGACCACGTCCTCGTCGAAACCGCGCATCGAGTGCGGTCGGCCCTGCGAACGGAGGACACGGCTGCCCGGCTCGGCGGCGACGAATTCGCGGTTCTCCTGGAGGACGCCGACGTGACGGCCGCGGCCCGAGTCGCCGAGCGCATCCGGTCAGAGCTTGGAACGCCGTTCTGGGTCCTCGGCCAGGAGGTGTACATCAGCGCCAGCATCGGAATCGCGATGCGCGAGGACGGGAACACGGCCGGCGAGTTGCTGCGAAACGCCGATGTGGCCATGTACACCGCCAAGACGAAGGGCAAGGCGCGCTTCGAGATCTTCGAGCCGGCCATGCACGACGCGGTGGTGGCGCGCTTGAGCCTGGAGGCGGAGTTGCGACGGGCGATCGAGCACGAGGAGTTCGTGGTCTACTACCAGCCGATCGTTCGGCTCGAAACGGGCGAGGTGATCGGCGCCGAGGCCCTGGTCCGCTGGCAGCACCCGACCCGCGGCCTGGTCCCGCCGATGGAGTTCATCCCGCTGGCCGAGGAGACGGGCCTGATCGTGCCTCTGGGTGGCTGGATCCTGCGTCAGGCCTGCCGGCAGCTCGCCGAATGGCAGAAGCTGCGTGGCGGGGGCGAGCCTTTCGTGATGAACGTGAACCTTTCCTCGCGCCAGCTGCTACGCGAGGACATCGCCGAAGAGGTCGCGGCGGCCGTGGACGACTCCGGCATTCGAGCCAGCTGGCTCGTTCTCGAGGTCACGGAAACGGTGCTGATGGCCGACCCGGTCACTGCCGCCACCGCGCTGGGCCACATCCGCGACCTTGGCGTCCGGGTGGCTTTGGACGATTTCGGCTCCGGCTACTCGTCGCTGAGCCACCTGCGCCGCTTCCCGATAGACATCGTCAAGATCGACAAATCGTTCGTGGACGACGTCGCCCGCGACGGCGTGGAATCGGCCATCGCACGAGGCATAATCGAACTCGGGCGGGCAATGAACATCCAGACCGTCGCCGAGGGCATCGAGGTGGACGAACAGGCGGAGACATTGCGGGCGCTTGGTTGCGAGCTGGGCCAGGGCTTCTTCTTTGCCCGGCCGATGGAAAGCTCGGCCTGGGCCGGCCTCCTGGGGTCGGATCTGTCGGCGGTAGAAGCGGCGGTAGAAGCGGCGCGTGGTGAGAGCTCGGGCTGGGGAGAGGCCGCCGCAGGCGGATGAGGGCGAGGGCGCGTGGCGTGGCGGGGGCCGCGGGGCGCGGGTCGTGGGGGTGGCGTGGCCCGGGGCGCGTAGATCAATCCTGCGCCTGGCGGCCAAGCCAGAGCGCAGAGGCCGACCGGCGACCTGTATCTCCGGGATACCGATGGGGGCGGTGCTACGGAGAAACGGATGGACTTTGCCCGGCTAAGGCAGGCCCACTTTGGATCAAGTTAGCCGAATGCAACTAACAGCCACTCGGTTTCAGATGTGCGTCAGCCTCAGCCAGGCCGCCTGGCTTCGCCAATCGCGGTCCGCAGTCCGAACCTCCGACTTAGTACCGCCCCCACCGGTAAACCGGGATTTGGCGGGCGCGAACGTGGGCGGCGTGGCGGCGTGGCGGCGTGGGCGAACGTGGGCGTCGGGGGCGGCGCGGCGTGGCGGCGCGACGGCGTGGGCGACCGGGGGCGGCGCGGCGTGGCGAACGTTGGCGAACGCGCGCGAACGTGGGCGGCGCGGCGTGGCGGCGTGGCGGCGTGGGCGAACGTGGGCGTCGGGGGCGGCGCGGCGTGGCGGCGCGGCGGCGTGGGCGAACGTGGGCGGCGCAGAGCGGCGCGGCGGCGTGGGCGAACGTGGGCGGCGCAGAGCGGCGTGGCGGCGTGGGCGAACGCGCGCGAACGTGGGCGGGCGTGGCGTCGGGCGAACGTGGGCGGCGCGACGCGCGGGAGGGTCGGCTACGTTCGCTTCGTGGCTTCGCGAAGGTCCGCAACCAGAGCCGCCATAGTGACAACATCGCGGCCGTCCGGGCCAAGCGCATCGACCAGGGCAGAGGCCACAATAATGCCGTCGGCGCCCGCACGGACGAGCAGATGGACGTGGGCTGGCTTGCTCACTCCAAAACCGACGGCGACAGGGACGGGCGAGTCAACCCGCGCAGCCGCGACCAAGCCACGAACCGATGGCGGAAGCGATGTGCGGGCGCCCGTAACGCCCACTAGTGACACGCAGTAGAGGAACCCGCCAGATCGGCGGGCCACTTCGACGCGACGCGCCGGGGTCGTGGTTGGAGCGATGAGGTAGACCACCGCGAGGCCGACTTCGCGGGCAATCGCTTCGAAGCGGGCGCCCTCGTCGGGCGTCAGGTCCGCGACAATGACGCCGCTGGCGCCGGCCTCGGCCAGCCGCTTGGCCACCTCACCGCCGTCGCCGCCACCGATGATCTGATTCGCGTAGCACATCGGCACGAGCGGAATGGTGGGTCGGGCCGCGGAGATGGCCCGCAGCAGCGCCACCGAGCCATTGAGTGTGGCGCCGGCCCGCAGAGCGGCAGATGTCGCTCGCTGAAGCGTGGCTCCGTCGGCGAGGGGATCGGAATACGGCAATCCAACTTCGAGCAGATCCGCACCCGCATCGGCGGCCGCCAGTGCGGCGGCGAGCGACGTGTCATGGTCGGGATAGCCGGCCACCACGTACGGGATCAGAGCGGCCCTGCCATCGACAGCGGCCCGGCCGAATGCGGCGGCAATGCGCTGGGCGCCCGGGGTAGCATTAGTGCCGATCGGCTCGGCGCCCGAGGCAGGGCCACCCGAGGTGCCACTCCTAACGCCTGTTCCGGCTTTGGGGCCGCTCATGACGCCAACCCTGGCGCCACTTCCGGCGCCCGCAGCTGGTTCGCCACTTGCGTCTTTAGGGCCGCTCTTCGAGCGCCACTTCTGGCGCCCGCGGCTGGGCCGCCACTTCTGGCGCCACTGCCTGCTTTGGCGCCACTTCTGGCGCCCGCGGCTGGGCCGCCACTTCTGGCGCCACTGCCTGCTTTGGCGCCACCGCTGGCGCCACGGCCGGGGTCACACGCGGAGCAGGGGCCAGGGGTAGGCGAGGCCGCGCCGGTTGGGGCTGACACGGCCTCACCATGAGAGATTGTGGCCGAGCGGTGGGACTGAGTCGTCATCGACCAACCTCCTTGAGCCCGATGGCCGCGAGGTCCTTGTCGCCGCGGCCCGAAAGGCCGAGGACGATGATGGCCTCGCGCGGGAACGGCCGGTCGGGCTGACGGTTAGCCGGGACACCCGTGCCACGCAACGTGGTCGTGCCACTCCCCGGGCCACTCGCCTGGCCACGCAGTGTGCCACTCCCCGGGCCACTCCCCGTGGCCGCGGCAGCTTCCAGTGCCAGTCGAGCGAGCACCTCGGGCAGTGCAGCCACGGCGTGGGCCGATTCCACCGCCGCGAGGATGCCCTCGGTCCGGGCGACCTGACGCACCGCGGCCACCGCCTCAGTGTCGGTCGCGGACGAGACAATCAGTCGCCCAGCCTCCATGAGTGCCGAGAGCTGGGGTCCGATGCCCGGGTAGTCGAGGCCGGCCGAGATCGAGACCGCCTCGATGACCTGGCCGTCCTCGTCCTGCAGCATGTACGAGCGCGAGCCGTGCAAGATGCCCGGAGTTCCCCCCAGCAGGGCGGCCGCGTGATGGCCGGTCCCGATCCCCTCCCCCGCCGCCTCCGCTACGGCGAGCCGAACATTCGGCTCGCCGATAAATCGGTTCAGCAGTCCGAGGGCGTTCGAGCCGCCGCCGACGCAAGCAATCATTAGGTCCGGCAGCCGTCCTTCCGTCTCCATCAGCTGCGCCGCGGCTTCGTCGCCGATGACGCGCTGGAAATCGCGAACGATCTGCGGATACGGGTGCGGACCCATCGTGGAGCCCAGGCAGTAGTGCGAAGTCTCGACGTTGGTGACCCAATCACGGAGTGCCTCACTTACGGCGTCCTTCAAAGTCCCTGAGCCGCCGTGGACGGGCCGGACTTCCGCGCCCAGGGCCTCCATGCGCAGGACATTGGGCGCCTGGCGGCGGATATCCTCGACGCCCATGTGGACGACGCATGGGATATCCAGGAGGGCGCAGGCTGTGGCTGTGGCGACGCCATGCATCCCAGCTCCCGTCTCGGCGATGACGCGCTTCTTGCCGAGCCGGCGGCTCAGAAGAACCTGACCGAGGGCGTTGTTGAGCTTGTGGGCGCCGGTGTGGTTCAGGTCCTCGCGCTTGAGGTACAGGTGGATGCGATCGGGCAGCAGGTCGGCGGATGGACCGGCCAGACGCCGGGCTGTCTCCAGGATCTCGGCGCCGAGTCGATCGGAGCGGTAGATGGGCGTCGGGCGGCCGCCGTAGTGGTACTGCAGCGCGCGCAGCTCGGCCCAGAAGCGCGGATCGTGGCGCGTCGCGTTCCACGCGGCCTCGAGCTGGTCGAGCGCGGCGACGAGCGTCTCCGGCACGTAGCGACCGCCGAAGTCACGCTCCAGGCCCCACTTGCCATGCTCGTCCGGCTCGAGAAGGGGCTCGGGAATCGGAGTCGGCCGGAAGCGGATGTGGGGGCGATCGAACCGTGCGGCACGAGCGCGTTTTGCAAAGAGCGCAATGCGAAGCGGGTCCTTGTGCGGCCGCGAGTCGACCGCGGCGCCGGCACGGGCCGTGGCTGCGGCGATGGCGGGCGATCCCATGGAGGCGCGGATCTCCACGCCCGAGGCGACGTCGACCCCGACCGCGGAGACCTCCAGGACCGCTGCGGCGACGTTGCTTGGGTCGAGACCGCCGGCCAAAATGACCGGAATTTCGCGAGCGACGGCGACGGCAATCTGGCGGGCGACCCGTCGACCGGTCCCTCCGGGGAACGGGCCTCCGGCCGTGTCAAGAATGAGCCGCTCGGTACCGGCTGCCAGGTACAGCTTGCCTGCCTCGATTGCCTTTTTGGCCACTGAGCCGGCGTTCGCGGGACGCGGCGCCGCGCCGGCCGAGGTGGCGCTACCGGCGCCGGCCGCTGGAGCGGCCAGCGGGTCTTCCGCGGCCGGCAGATGCAGCACCTTCCACACCGGACGGCGAACGGTCTCCACGACGGAGAGGGGCTCGTCGCCGGAGAGCTGGACTGCGTCGGGGTCGATGGCCGCAATTGCCGCGTCGATCTCAGCCGCCGAAGCGTCGGCGAAGACGGCCACGATCCGGGGCCGTCGCCCGGCGAAGCCGGACTTGCTGGCCGGCGCGGCAGCACGGGCCAGGTCGGCGAGCCAGGTGGCCTCGGCCAGCGTCAAGGCCCGAGGTGTGCCCGGGACCAGATTCAGCCCTATGGCGTCGGCGCCGGCGCGCAGCGCCGCCAGGACGCCAGCCTGGTCTGCCACGCCGCATATCTTCACCAGCGGCTGGCGGGCTTCCGCAGCCATATCACGTGGCACCGCCCCCGCGGCAACGAACGCCCGCGCCGCTGAGGCCGCGACCGCGGGCGAGCCCGCAATTTGGGCCGAGCGCATCAGCGCCTCCCCTATGAGGGCGGCGTCGATCCCGACCGCCCGCCAACCGACCAGAGTTCGGGGCTCCGAGACGCCCGACTCGCCGACCACCAGCCGATCGTCGGGTACAAGCGGCCGCAGCCGCAGACAGTGCTCCGGATCGACCTTGAGAGAGCGCAGGTTTCGGTTGTTGAGTCCGATGAGGCGCGCGTCCGTCGCCAGGGCCGCCTCGAGTTCGCGCTCGTCATGAACCTCGACCAGCGGCTCTAGCTCAAGCTCGCGGGCCAGCTCGACGAACCGCGCAAGCTTTTTGGGCGGCAGGATCGAGGCCAGAAGCAGGACCAAATCCGCTCCGGCTGAACGCAAAACGGGGAGTTGGCGCTCGTCGACGACGAATTCCTTGGCGAGAATCGGTAGCCCGACCGCGGCCCGAACGGCACGCAGATCGGCCACCGAACCACCGAACCAATGCGGCTCGCACAGGACGGAGATCGCACTTGCGCCGCCGGTCTCATAGGCGCGGGCGAGAGCCACCGGGTCGGCATCGGCGGCGATCACCCCGGCTGAGGGTGAACGGCGTTTGACCTCGGCGATCAGATGCAGGCCAGGCGTCGCGAGGCGTTCTGCGATCGGCCGCGGCGCGTTGCCGGGCTCGGCCGAGAACTCAGCCGCTTCCTCCGCCAGGTCGCGGTATGTAGCCTGGCCGAGTTCACGGCCGATGTCGGCCCGGCGGCGCTCGGCTATCTCGGCGACGACGCCGGCCCTGGCGGCTCCGTGCGTGGCAGCGGCTCCGTGCGTGGCGGACGTGGCCGCGGACGGGGAGGCGCCCGTTCCCGCTTCGTTGTTGTCCCTCTTGGTCGTCATGCGGGCGCGACCTCCAGTCTGGCCCTCTCGTGGGCCGTTTTGGCGGCGCGCAACCGCGCCAGCAAATCTCGGACCGCGCCCGAGTCGATCGTCTGCGCGGCCAGGGCCACGCCGGCGGCGAGGTCGGCCACTCGGCCTGCCGCGATGAAGGCCGCAGCCGCATTCAGCAGGATGACGTCTCGCCGCGGCCCGGCCCGACCCGCGAAGACCGCCTCGATGAGCGCGGCGTTTTCGACGGCCGTGCCACCAGCCAGGGCCGAGACTGGTGCCGCCGCGAGACCCAACTCCGCGGCCACGACCTCGTGGCGCGTCACCCCAGCCGGAGTGACGTCGTAGAGGACGCCCGTGCCATCGAGCGGAAGTTCATCCAGGCCGGCACCGTGGACCACGATTGCGCGCACCGCGCCGAGCAGATGGAGAACCTCGGCAATCTTCGGGGCAGCGGCCGGGTCGCCGACACCAACGACCTGGCGGAGCGCGCCCGCCGGGTTGGTTAGGGGGCCGAGGTAGTTGAACGCGGTTCGCACACCGATTTCCCGGCGTGTGGGGCCGGCGTGCTTCATGGCCGGGTGGTAGCCGGGGGCGAAGAGGAAGGCGAAACCGTACGTCCGCAGAGCCTCGGATGCTTCGGCCGACCCTAGATCCGTCCGGATCCCGAGTGCCTCGAGAACGTCGGCCGATCCCGCGGCTGAAGTGATGGCTCGATTGCCGTGCTTGGCGACGGTTACGCCCGCTGCTGCCGCGACTAAAGCCGCGGCCGTGGAGATATTGATGGTGCCGCTCTTGTCGCCGCCGGTGCCGCACGTGTCAATCGCGCCATCTGGCGCCTGGACGCGCAGCACACGGTCGCGCATCGCGGCCGCGAAGCCGGCCAGCTCCTCGACAGTCTCGCCGCGCATCCGCAGCGCCACGAGCAAGGCCGCGAGCTGGGCCGGGGTCGACTCGCCGTCCATCACGGCGCCCATCGCCCCACGGGCCTCGTCCATGCTGAGCTTCTTGCCCTCGACCACGGCCACCAGGGCCGCCCTTACCAACTCGCTCATCGCCCCGACTCCAGTCGGCCGGCGGCCGCCACTCCGTTGGCCCCGGCCGTGTCGACGCCCTGACCCAACCCGGCCAGGGCAAACGGGCCCGAGGCCTCGTCGAGCAGGATCCCGTCGCCCTCGCCGCACTGGCGCAGGAAGTTGGCCAGGAGGTGCGGTCCCTCCGGCGTCAATACCGATTCAGGATGGAACTGCACGCCCTCGACCGGCGCGTGGAGGTGCCGAATGCCCATGACCACGTAGTCGCCCTCGGTTCGGGCAGTCACCACGAAATCCGACGGCAGCGTTTCCGGGGCCACGCTCAACGAGTGGTATCGGGCCGCG
>JANYJI010000056.1 GCA_025358525.1 Chloroflexota bacterium
CTTCGTGATCACGATCGCGAGCATGCTGCCGGCGGGTCTGGTCTCGACGGGCCAGACTCTGTACCAATCGGTGGCCTTCGGGGCGGCGGCCATCCTGGCCAACGCTGCGGGCGGAGTGATCTATGGGGTCTGGGGGATCCAGGTCGTCTTCTTGTTTCTAGCCGCCGTGGCCCTGGTGGGTGGCATCATTGCCGTTGCCGCCGCGCCTGCTCACATTCGGGTCCGATTGCCCGCGACCGACCCGACCCACTAGCCGGCATTTGAGCCTGAGCAGGGACGCGCCAGGTCGGGGGTGCAGTTCCGCACCCGAACGACCGACGCCCTCTAGGCGATCCTTCTCGCAGGGAAAGTGCAGCCGACCGGCGAACTGGGTCGAGCGGGTTCGGCAGCCGAACGAGGAACTCGTATGCAACGCAACCCGTCACGCGTCGTCGCCTTGCGGCTGGAGCTCGTCCGCCGTGGGGTTTTCGCTGGGCTCGGCCTGGCACTCGCATGTGTCGCGGCGGGCGGCCTGGCTATCGCCGCCGGCGCGGCCATGGGCCCTGCCACGGTGACCCTTGGATTGGGCATGGCGATTGGCTGGGGCATCACCTGGGCGATCTACGTCATCACAGTCGCTCGGCCCCTGGCCCGGCTTACGCAGACAACGACAATCCTGGCCGAGATGGACACACCGGCGCTGTCGGACACCATGGCTGCCGTGGCCGAGGGCGACCTGACCCGCAAAGTGGAAATGCACGCTAAGCCGATCACGATCTCGGCCACCGCCGAGGTCACCCGTCTGGGCGACGGCATCGACGAGATCATCGCCAGGCTCGGCGGGAGCGCCTCGCAGCTCAACAGCATGACGGACGAAGCCTGCCGACGGCTGTTCTACGTGGGCCCCGACGGATATCTGCAGGGCCAGACGTGCGGCGAAGCGATGGGCCGCGCCCTGAACGGCAAAGGCCAGGTGTTGATCGTCACGGCCTCGTTCCGCCATGTCGGCCTGGAGTTGCGCCGAAAGGGGTTCGAGGGGATCCTGCGCGAACGGTACCCGAAAGTCGAGATCGTCGAGGCTCTCGAGAGCCCGTACGAAGTGTCCGGAATGCGCGCCGTCACGGCAACAGCGCTCAAGCGCCACCCTCGTCTGGCAGGCATATTCGTCACAGTCGTAGGCGGCGGAGCGGCCCAGGCCGTGGCCGATGCCGGTCTGACGGGGAAGCTCATTCTCATCAGCCACGACCTCGTGGACGAGGCCATGCCCTTCGTCATGAAGGGCGTTATCACGGCTGCGATCAGCCAGGACCCGTACGGCCAGGGGTACGACCCGGTCATTCACCTGTTCAACCACCTCGCCGCCGGCTGGCAGCCGCCCAAATCACGGCTGCTGAGCGCCATGGACATGGTTACCGCCAGCAACTGCGCTCAGTTCTGGCAGACCGGTAAGGGCGCGATCGAATCTGCGGCAATGGCCGATCGGAGGCCCAAGCCGATGAGGGTCGCCAACAAGCGGCTCCGCATCGCGGTCCTCGGGATCGAGGACAACGTCTTCTGGGACGCCGTCCGGGCGGGCGCCCTGGCTGCCGCCGCGGAACTCAAGCCATACAACGCTGAGGTCAAGTGGATCGTCCCCGAGCCCAGCGGGTGCTTCGACCTGACAATTCGGACGGAGGCCATCGAACGGCTCGTCCGAGAGGGCTACGACGCGATCTCGACTCCGATCTCGGACACCGGGCTCGTGGCCAGCATCAACCGGGCCGTCAGCTCCGGCGTGGCGGTCGCGACCTTCAACTCTGAGTCGTCGAGCCTGCGCGGCCTTATGGATCAGCTTTCCCACCGCGCCTCCAAGCTCATGGCCGTGAGCGGCGGTCTTGCCGGCTCGGCGCAGTCCTCCGGCGCGGCCACGCGCCAGATTGCCGAGAACATCTCGCAGATTGCCGAGGCGGCCACCAGCGAAGCCGCGGCTATGACCAGGGCCAACAACAGCATCGAGCTGATCGCGGAATCTGTGGGGGCCATCGCGAGCGGAGCGCGCGACCAAGCCATGGCCGCAAAAAGCCTATCCCAGGCCGCCACTCATATCGCCGAAGCCGTCAAGGTCGCCCGATCTAGCTCGGGAATCGTCATTGCCTCCACGGTTCAGGCCGTGGCCACGGCCGAGCGCGGGTCGGAGGCTCTGCGCCAGACGCTGCAGCAGATGAAGTCGATCGAGAGCGCCGTTGGCTCTTCGGCCGAGACGATCCAGGAAACCAATGCCCGCGCCCAGCAGATCGGCGAAATCGTCGGCACCATCAAGGACATCGCAGATCAAACGAACCTGCTCGCGCTGAATGCCGCGATCGAGGCGGCCCGAGCCGGCGACCAGGGCAAGGGCTTCGCCGTGGTGGCGAGCGAGGTCCGCAAGCTGGCCGAGAAGTCGGCGGCAGCAACGAAGGAAATCAGCGCCATCATCAACACGGTCCAGGCCAGCGCGCAGCGCGCAGCCGAGGCGATGGATGTGGCGACGCAAAAGGTGCGCGACGGCTCATCGCTTGCTCAGCGCTCGGGCCAGGCGCTCGACGAGCTGCTCGAATCGGCCAAGGCCACATACAGCCAGACGGGCGAAATGGCCGAAGCCAATCAGACGGTGGCCGACGTGATGGATGACCTGACTGCCGCGATCGACCGGGTCTCGGAGGTCATCACGGCAAACATGGACCGCTCCGAAATGGCTGCGGGCAGCATCCGCGAAACGCTTGATATCGTCGAAAGCGTCGCCGCCATCTCGGAGGAGAACGCGGCGTCGGCCGAACGCGTTTCCTCCTCGACCGGCCTGGTCTCACGGCAGGCGCAGGAAGTGAGCGACGCCGCCACCGAGCTGATCGCGA
Organism: Chloroflexota bacterium; assembly: GCA_025358525.1. GTDB lineage: Bacteria > Chloroflexota > Limnocylindria > Limnocylindrales > CSP1-4 > Fen-1039. The sequence continues at coordinate 2,850 of JANYJI010000056.1, forward strand.
TCGCCCTCGAGCTGGAAGGCTCGACGGCCAGATTCAAGCTCACGTCCGACGATGAGCAAGGGGGCGAGAACTCGCCGAGCCAGCTTGTTGAGCCTCCGGCCGCTGGCAATCTTTCCAGCTATCGGCCCAGGAAGGCCGCCTGACATACCGTGCAATCGCCGGGTCTGAAATGATCGGCCATATCCTGGATCAACTCAGGCAAGCTGGGCGTGTCTGGCCTGGTCTTCCAGGAAGATCTGCCTGTAAAGGTCCTCGCCGTAGCTCGTCGGGAGCGGCTCCGCCTCCACGACCTTGAAGGTCCGCGAGGCGTCGTTCTCTCGTTCGGCCCGGAGGAAGAGGGCCGAGTCTACGTCCTGGACGAAGAAGCCATGGGCCAGGTCGAAGAGGTGGGTCACGTACAGAACCCTGACTCCCGATTCGGTCAGGGCGCGGACGATCTGGCGGGCGATCTCGGAGCCTTCGCGCTCGTTCGTGGAGGCGAAGGATTCGTTGGCGAGGACCATGCTGCTGGGCCTGGCCGCGTTCACGATCTCGCTCATCCGGCTCAGCTCCTCGTCTAGCCGGCCGCTGCGCATGGATGAGTCTTCCTCCCTTTTGAAGTGGCTGAACAGGCCGTCGCACGCGCTCGCCCTATAACCCCTGGCGGCCACGAACATTCCGCATTGCATCATGAGCTGAGCCTGGCCGACGCTGCGGAGGAAGGTCGACTTACCGCCTCGATTGGCGCCGGTGATCATCACCAGGGTCTTCCCGTCGGCCTCTATGTCGTTCGGAACGATTGATGCCTTCAGGCTCAGACTGAGACAGACGTCATAGAGGCCCTGACCGCGCAGCCCGGCGTCGCCGGCGGGCAGCGGTTCCGGCATGCATGTGGGCTGTCGCATTGCCGCCAGCTGCTCGTGGAGATTGAGGCAACCGATGTAGAAGGCGAGCTCGAATCTGAGGCTCCACAGGAAGGCCAGGATATTGTCGGCCGCCTGAGCGAGCGAGATGGCGACGGAGCTGAAGCCTCGCCCCCGCAGATCGGACAGCGCCTTCGAGCGGTCTTCCTCCGCGCTGCTCTCCAGCCGGCCGCCGGGCCGCTGTGCCAGCAACGGCATCAACGCCAGCGCCGGCGACAGAGTCGACCCGCGCGCCTTCGTAGGTTGACGAAGCGACGTGTTGACAGTGCGAACGTCATCGATCCGATCCGCGACGAACCGGGGCCAGGTCGCCGGGCGCGGTTGGAGCAGGAGATACGAGGGGCTCGCACTCGCCTCCCCCAGCACGGCGCCCATCGACACGCCGTCCTTGAAGCTCAGCTGTCTCAGGTGCTCATCGAGAGACTTCAGGTAGTCGCCGTCGAGCTGAAGCGAAAGCATGCTGAAGAGTTCAGAGAGGCCCTCGGAGTTGAATCTGCCCGCTTGCCGGTCGGCGATGCGGCGCAGCTTCTTCAGGTACTCTGACAACAATTCGAGCACTGCCACCGATCTGTGGAGCAGACCCTCGGCATAGTCGTCGAGGAGCCCGCCCCAGATCTTGCGTTCGGCCGCGAGAGTCTTGCCGACCAGCTCATAGAGCTCTCGGACCGTGGCTGCGTGCTCCATGCCGTCCTTGAGGATTCGCTGTCGATAGAGAATCTCGTCCGGCTCGACGAGACTGGCGAACGCCACCGTCCGAACGGTCTCGAGCACGAAGTCGTCACCCTGAGCCATCGACCGAAACAGCAGTTCGAGGCCCAGGTCGTCCGTCAGCCCTGCGCCGTTCGGCGGCAGGGAGCCTTGCGGATCGAAGTCGTGATCGGCATAGAGAAGCTGCGCCTTCATGCCCCGATCCGCCGCTTCACGCTGTCGTATGAAAGGCTGTACTTCGCCGCGATCGCAGCCGCGTAGGCGAGCCCGTTGGCCGGACGACGAACCACCTTGTACGTTCGCACAGCCGGGTCGTCGGGGTCGACCGAGCCGACCATGCTCACAGTCTTCTCATTCAGAGTCGACAGCTCGTCGAGGAAGGTGACGCAGACACACAGGGCATCGAGGTCGGTGATGCGCGCCAGCACAGCCGTGTTCAGAAACACCGCATCGGTCAGCGACGTGGAGCTGAAGACCTCGTTCAGGATGATCAAGCTGTTCAAGGTCGCGCGTTCGAGGATCTTGTGGACGTGCTGGAGTCCGATCTCAAGCTCACTGCGCTGGTTCTCGACCCGCTCCTGACGCTGGAAATGCGTGAGGACGTTGTCGGTGAGATGCAGCCTGGCGTCGAGGCCGGGCACCGGCAAGCCCAGGCTCGCCAGAAAGTGCATTTGGCCGAACATGCGGGCGAACGTCGTCTTGCCACCCTGGTTCGGACCGGTGATCACGAGGACGCGTTCGGGGCCATCGAGGAAGAAGTCGTTGGTCACGATCGCGGCGGCGCCGTGCAGCCGGTGGGCCAGCGCCAGGTCGTAGGCCGCATGCGCCGAGATCGCCTTCGATTCGGCACTCACGATCGGGTAGCAAACTGCCAATCCATGAGCCCGCAGGTCCGCGATGTAGCCCTTGTACTCCAGGTAGAAGTGGATCTCGCGATCGAAGGCGGCGATCGTGGCATCCAGATAGCCCGAGTGTCGGTCGGCGTACTTCTCCAATCCGGCGAAGACTCGCGGGTAGATCTGCGCCACCGTGTCCAGCACGGCGCCTTCCAACTCATACGTCGCCGCCGAGGCAGATAGGCTGAAGGAGTACTCCGTGACGGCGCCCGTCTTGAACCTCTCGAAGAGCCGGTCTATCTCCGTGGCGTAGTCCGACTCGGGCCCATCGGTGGCCCTGGCAACCCGAACCTGTTCTCCGATGACGTCGAGGCGGTACCTGATCGACGCCAGCTCGGCCGTGATCTTCTTCGTATCGCCGACCAGAGTCGCGAACCCGATCGACTTGGCGTACGAGTCCAGGTATTCGCGCAGACCCAGAAAGCCCTGGGAGCGAAGGTTCGTCGTAGCCAGCGCGCTCGTCAGCTCGGTCACGGCCTCGCTGTAGACGCCGACGGCGCCCGCGAACCAGCGCAGCTTCCGGTACCTGGAATTCAGCTCGCCGTGGGCGAGATGTTCACGCATCGAGCGCAGGCTCTTGGAGAAGGCGCGAATATGCGCCATCAGAGCGGGATCCTCGAGATCGCGGAACACATCCTGCCGGTAGTTGACCGAATCCACGTTGCCGAGCGGCGTGAGGAACAGGGGCCGGAGGTCGTACTCGTCACGAACGCCCGCTATCGAGTCGATGACGTGATCGAGTCTCAGGTCGGCCAGGAGATCCCGAGCGGCGCCCTCGTCGAGACGCCTGCCCGCGTCGGATCGATCGAACAGGATGCTCTGGAATTGCACCCAGCGATCTTGCGCTGGCGGGCCAGTTGGTCCGAGGCAACGGCGGTGGCAGGCACGGTATCTGCGAGACGCAACTGCCCACTGGTTCGACCGGCTGGCGCGCAGGCTGGTGAGGGCGGCATTGCGCCTCGACGGCGGGTGAAAAGGCATCGGTCGGACCGCCGAGTCGTCGACCGTTCGACTATCGTTTCAGCGCTCCCGAACGAGCTCCGCCAATGGCCGCCGAGCGCGGAGCACCGGATCGGCGGCAGCGCGGGTGGTGGCATTCGGGTCGCTCATCGAGACAGTGTAGTCCCGGTCGGGCGGTCTGCTTGTAGCCGACTGAACCCAGTCGATAGGCAAGTCGTCCAGGGTTTCGACGCGTGGGCCGTTGACGTTGGGCTCCCGCCGGGCCTGGCGTTAGGTGGCTTCTGGCTCCGCGCAAAGGCGACACCATCGTTGTCATCCCGCCTACTGCGATCGCTACCGGCGCTGTACCGCGAGGCTACCCTGTTGAGCGGTTGTTGAGCGCCGCGCCGCACCGGCGGGTGGTTCCCTCGTGAGGTCGCAGCGTAAGTTGGGACCGTGACACTCATTGACGCCGCGCGCGGTCTGGTTCGGGTTGGACGCGCCGATCGGGCCGGTCAGGCTCAGGTAGGCGAACCACAGGCTGGCCATTCCCGCGCAGCTG
>JANYJI010000209.1 GCA_025358525.1 Chloroflexota bacterium
CCGGCCGCGCGGGCCATCTGCACCGGTCCACCCCCACGCGCGTGGGGACGACCCTACCATGCCGGACCTCAGCCGATCTGGTTCCGGTCCACCCCCACGCGCGTGGGGACGACGGCTGTCCCTGGACCCCTGCACACCCCAACATCGGTCCACCCCCACGCGCGTGGGGACGACCAAGAGCGCGCCGCGATTATGGGCAGGATCGACGGTCCACCCCCACGCGCGTGGGGACGACACTGACAGATTCAAGCGTTCGCACGCTCAATCGGCCGGAGTCTGACCAGCTCAAGACCCTCGAAGTCTACGACCTCGCGCGCGGGGTCTCCGTGGATTCGGAAGGCAAAGCCCTGCTCATTGTCCGCCGAGTAGACCAGGACCGCCGAGGCATCTGAATCGTCGTGCTCTCCGAGGCGACCAATGACGTGGTCCCAGAGCCGATCGCGCACCTCAGCTGATACCAGGCCGAGGAACACGCCCGCTTTGGGCTCCAAGAGCCACCGCGTGAGTTCTCCTCGTACGCCGGACGGGGTTCGCTCGAGGATGAAAATGACCATCTGGGATCAGACCTTCTCCGTCTCGTCCCCGTAGTTGTGACCGCCATCGAAGAGCTGTCCCGATGGGTCCCATAGGTCACCCGGAGCAGCCGCATCGGCATCCATGTCCGTCGCGTCGGTTGGCGGATCTACGCCTGCGGCACTCAGGATTCGATCGATGTCGGGCACGATCCGACCGAGCAGCCGCTCGCGCTTGAAGGTGTCGCGGCAGGCCAGACGGACCCGGCGCTCGATGTCGCGATCCCCCTCCGAGGCAACGAGAAAGGCTATCGGGATCGAGATGTCCGTCTTGTACAGATCCGCGACGTCGTACACGAAGCTGAGTTGCTTCCCTGAGTGGACGAAACCCAGGGCGGGGCTGTAGCCCGACGCCACGATCGCAGCGTGCACAACGCCGTAGAGGGCGCTCGTTGCCGCGGAGAGAGCTCGATTCACTGGATCTGCGGATGCCCAGCGGCCGCGATCGTAGTTGCGGCCGGTCCAAGCCACGCCCGTGGCTCGGCTGAACCTCGCGTACGTGTCGCGGACCCGAATTCCCTCCATGCCTCGGATCTGCTTGAGAGAAAGTGCGGGTTTCAACTGCTCCTCGAAGCGGACCTCATACATTCTGCGGACCACCCTGAGGCGGGCCGCCGGATCGGCCCACGCCGCCGCTTGCTTCAAAACGTTGCGGGCAGATCTGGTCTCGCCGGTGCCAAACGCGTACATGCGCACCGCTTCCTCCCCGGTCCAGGCGACCAGACAACCCGTTTCGGCGAGTGCCTTGATTGCGGCGTGGGTGATGGTTGTTCCAGGACCGAGCATGAGGAGCGAAAGAGACGCACAAGGGACAGGAACCGCACCTGATGGGTCCACGACTGCGATCGCGCAGTCCTCTTGCTCGATCCTTGCGTGCTCGACGTAGAGAAAGCTCAGGCTGTCGCGCGTCTTGGGCAGCACATGCAGATCGCGCAGAGGGCGGCTCATGGTGTCCGATTGGCCGGAGCCACGGATAGGAGCCCAAAGCCGTAGGCCTTGCCTGAGCCAATTCCACCGGCCAACGACTCCCGAAAGAGATCCGCATCGGTCAGGGCCAGGACACCGTCGAAAGCCACACCCCGGAGCGTCAGACGGCGGGCGTCCGCGTCTTCTACGCCGCTGCGCCAACCCACCAGGTCGCCAAGCGGACGAAGGACAACCGTTCTCGCAGAGGCCGCGGCATCGACACCCACCGAGAAGCCGGCGGCTGCGCCCTTGCGGATCAGCCAATTCAAAATCTCGTCGTCGCCGCGAAGAGGTACTCGCTTTCCCGGAGCATGTGTGCCGCCTAAACCAGGCGGGCCTAGCTCCTTCTTCGTCGGGTTGGCGACGAGGCGGAACCGAAGGCGCATCCCGGCCGACAGGGCCGCAAGAGCGGCGTCGATGCATTTCACGTCTGGGTTGGCTTCTGCCAGGTAGCCTGCCTTGAGTGGCGACCAGTCGGGGCGCTTCACGGACTGAACGAGAAGAGCCGCGCTGCCCTCATGAGGTTCTGACTCCAGGCGCCAGAGCACCCGATGAGCGGTCGGCTCGGTTCGGCCCTCAGGAGGGAACCCAGACATGATGGTTCGGTGGATTGCCTGGAGGTCGCCAAGGTCCCGGCGGACCTCCCGGCTGCGCAGGTTCAGGCGAAGGCGCGAGAGGTACATGGTTAGTCGCCTCCGATGATCGCTACGTCAACCCCAGCGGTGACGAACGTTGTCCGTGTGCGCCGCGGCGAGAAGGTCCGATCGGCGAAAGCCGCGCCAATCGGTTGGTCGTACTTCACGGCTTCGCCCATCTCGTCTTCGAGAACAACACGGAGACGCACTCCGCTGGCGTCGCTCCCGGCGCGCCGAAGCCAACCGATAGAAAGCAGCGCGACTTCGAGGGGCGCATCAACCATGCCCGGGCCACGAGGAGGCGCGTCCGGGAGTCGCACCGGGAGGGACGGCGGAAACGACTTGCGCCCCAGGAAGAGCGGCCATTTAGGCGACGTGAGGGCTGCTTCCAGCATCTCGAGCAGGCGAAGGTCGCCTTGGAGACCCACTAGGAAATCCGCATCGGCCAGGTATGCCCGTCGAGAGACGACTGTCTTGCCTTCACCGGATCCCTTCCCTGACACCCGAGCGACGTTCTGTGCGGTGTGGAAGTCGACCCGTATTGCACCCGGATGATCGACGCGAGTTCCCATCTTGAGTTGGGCGAGATCGTCGACGGGCTGAGTGCGCGGCCAACCGAGGGCGGCTGCGCAGAGTCCGACAACTCCACTCTTGGAGGGCTCCGTCCCGGTATCCCGGTACTCGAACCGGCTCTCCGTACCCCAAGCCTGCATCGGCCCTGTGAGTCTTAGCAGAAGCGTGGTCACGCGGCACCCCCCAAAGCGGCCTCCAGGGCCCGGGATAGCAGCGCATCGACGTTCGCGACGCGTTCGATTGCCCCTCGGGCCGGGAGTTCGCGGTCGGCCGCAGAAGCGACAACTCGGAGGCCCTGGGTGCCGTACATCTTTGCCAGTCGAGCCCAGTAGGCCTCGAGTTCCTCTATGGAGCGGTCGACGAGGTCGTGCTCGCCGGAGGCCCTGACTGGCCGCAGGAAGGCGTTGGCCAGCGACCAGGCGGCGGCGTTGCGAACGACCGCCAGCACATAGGAGGGTGGGTTGTGGGCAGCGAAGCTATTCTGCTTGCCGGTCGGTTCAGCCACGATCACCGCCCTCAGGAAGGCCGACAGGGCCAGGTGGACCCGGTCCGCGTCGCCCAAGTGCTTAGCTAGGGCGTCAACGTCGACATTCGCGTAGCGGTAGTAGGTGGCCGCGTTGAACTCGACCGTATCGACCATCGCCGCGCCTGTCTCACCTGGAGTGGCGAGGTCATCCATCGCCGTGTAGTAGTCGAAGTCGAGTTCGACACGGTGTGTCGATATTGCGTGGGCCACCTGGGCCGACGCGTCCACATTGCCGTCCGGAAGCTCGGCGATCATCCGCCCAAACAGAGCTATGTCGACGCTTCGCGACTTCTTGAGGGCATCCGCAACGGCCTTCTTGAAGGTCGGCAGGCCGGCGGCACCCTTATGCCCTCGCGGCTTCTCGCCGTTCTCGGCCTGGGGCTGCGCCGCGAGAAGCTGCTCGGCGTGTGCCAGCGCGAGATCCGCGAGGGCGTCGATCTCATCACGGCCCACAAACATAAGTGCCCCGACCTGGCCCTCAGTTGACTTGATGCCGCCCGCAGCGAGGAGGGACGTGGCGAGCGCCGTACCGGTCGCGGCTTCCTGGCCTTTGGAGGACAGGGCGTCGGCTATCAGCCCGATGACCCGTTTCGTCCGCGTCGCGCGCAGTTCCGGCGGTACGAGGTCGTCCACCTCGAAGGCCCGCCTCATGGCCCGTTTGAGACTCTGGCTGGAGACGCGAGCTCTGCGGACACCGCCGAAATCGCAGTCCTTCGGCGCTCCTGTGTCATCGCGGTTGAGGTTCGACGGGGCAAAGCTTTGCAGGATGTGAAGCTCGATGATCACTGGTCCACTCCTTCGACATTGACGGTGGCGTTGGACTCGTCGGGCGCTGGCACCCGCCAGCTGACGAACGAACGTGCCCAGCGGCGCTGGACCGGATGTCCATCGCGATCCCACGCACGGACATCGTGTGCCAACCTGGCCCAATCGATCGGTACGGAAGCGGACTTGAGCAGACTCGTGGCATGGCGGAGCCTTTCACCCAGCGTCTGTCTGCTTGCCGCGAGTAGCGCCGTCAGCCTCCGCGCCGCACGGTCCATTTCCCAGCCTGAGCTCGCGCCGAGGCGAGCGAAGGAGGCACCCAAGTCGCCATCAATGGGCCCTGACAGCGAGCGGCCCTGGTGGTAGACGGCATACAGGCCGGCGACCAGCGCATACGCGTCAAAATCCCAATCACTCGCGCCGCGCGGCACCACTCGATCCAGGGCGCGGAGCGCCTGGAACTGGGATCCGTTCGCGCTTCGACGCAGGATGGCCAGAATCTGTCTGCCGTCAGCCGCAGCGCCGATAGCATCAAGGTTCGTCGCGAACGCGCTGTCGCGCCCGCCTGGAGAGAATGAGGTCATGCCGGTTCAACCTCCAAATCTGCTGGACGGCGCTGGGCACCAAGCACACGCGCCAGACCTGCCCTGAATGCGACCTCACCATCAGCAACCGCGAGGAGCGCACGACTCGATCCACCCAATCCACTAGTCGCACGAACGAACGCGTCCTCCGCAACTTCCCGAATGGCCGTATGCCAGCGATCGATTGCGGACTCGCGCGCGCCATCGGGGTCGGAGACTGCAGAAGCAGCGGCTAGATCGGTAAGGAGGCGAGAAAAGGGATACGCGAGTGCTGCCCAGTAGCGAGACGCGGCGCCAGTTGCCCTGACGAAGGTCCGGATCCCCTCGCCTTGCGGAGGGTGCTCCTTGGTCCCAAGCAATCCCTTGGCGATCCGAGCCAGCGGCCGGGGCAGTGTCTCGGCCGCGGAGCCCGTCTCGTCACGCCCGTCCCCCAGCATCGCGCCTATACGCTCCGCACTCGTGAGCGCCAGGCCAACCAGTTCTGCTATCGCCGGGTCCAGGAGAGCGGCCGCGGGCAGAGGGAAGGTCTCCCGTCGCCAAAGGAGTGTTTTCGCTTGGTCGGCAACGAGCCCGGTGGCATCGGCGGAGATAATGCCCGCCTCACCGAAGCCACCAAGTTCCTGTAGCGCTAGCTCCGCGGCCCACTCGATGACCCCAGGGCGCTGACGTGCAGTGTCTCTGGCGGCCCCAGCAAGGAGGGCAGTGCTATCGCGCCAGAGCGATCGGTCGCTCGACATGCGGAGGGCGCGCCTCTGAGCCGGGCCCGTTTTCGGTTGCCACGTCACGAACGCGAGCATCGTTGGCTCGATCGCCCACAGCTCGCGCCCCTCGAGGATTCTGTCGCCGGAGATCATCGCTGCCCCGCCGACGAGGCCATCCAATCCAGGGGCTTCTAGCTCGATTCGCCGGCTCTGCCAGGTGAGGATGTCCAGGTAGCCAGTAGGCGGGCGTGAGGCGCCGCAGGGGGGACTGTCTCTCTCCCAGGAAGGAACGTCGGCCGCGTTACCTTCGACTGGGACACCTGAGCTCGGGTCGTACCGAACGAGGTTCGCCATCAAGGTCTGGAATAGGGTGCGGCCACGCACCAGGAAAATCGCCGATCGTGCGGCCGGGGCATCGACAGAACTCTTATCGGTTGAGCCAGGAGGCGGCGTCATCAGGCCCCCGAGAGAAAAGACCTGCTGGGCGACGACCGTCCGTGCCGCCCTTCCCGGGAGGAATCGGGAATCAACCGTATGGTCGAACAGCAGAGCCGCGTTTCCTTCGGACGCGAGCTCGTGGGTAAGGCGAGCGATCGGCCAGGTCTTGGTGCCGGCCGCGATAAGGCCCCGGCATTGATAGAACGGACGGTCTGCACCAAACAGATCGAAGCGATCGGCCAGGCGATCCAGGTAGGAGCTCAGGACCGAATCATCGAACCGTCCCCGTTCCCACAAGCGTTGCCAATCCCTGGCGGAACGCGGGCCATCGAAGACGCGGTGGAGCAGCGCCAACAGCAGGCGATGGAGAGCGGCCTCTACGAGCGGGGACGCATCGACGATCTCCCGCAGCTCGTGGGCTCGGGCAAGCGTGTCGTGGATACCGAGTTCGACTAGCCGGCCCGAGCCGTCTACGAGAGGTATCCACGGCTCGGTCCGCAGGTCGAAATGGGCAGACGAATCTGTCATTTCCCTCCTCCATCAGATTCCCGTTCGGTGACAAGTCCAAGGTCTTGGTCCAGATGAAGCTTCCACTTGGTCCGTCCGTCGGGATCGTCCACGTGCAGCATCCCGGCCGCGTCGAATATGAGCGGGCGGCAGTTGCGCAGCAACGAGGAGCGTCGCCATCCCGCCGGCACTGCCAATGAGCGCAGAGCTCGCAGAAGGCCGCGGTTGCTCACGGAGAGGGAACGCATCAGCAGATCTCGAGCGCCCGACACGGAGGGAAGAGCGCTCAGGTCGATTTCACGCCCATTGAGGCGCGGGCCGCCCGGGCCACGCTCCAGACACACGACAACTTCAGCGTCAGCATGGAGCCGAGTCAGCGCTCTGAATGACCCAGCGCTGGAATCGTCGTCGGTCGCGTTGCGCGTGAGATCGAAGACAGCGGCACCCGAATCTCCGGGCATACGGACCCAGTGATCCCGCGCCTCAGAACTGTCCTCCGTTGCGGCGTCATGGCTCGCCTGGCGTGTGCGTTCCCAGGCCGCACGGACACTCGCGTCAAGGTCTCCCGGTGCGTCTCGGTCGGCGTAGGCATCCTCGACCAGTCGACCGATCTCATCCGGTACTCGGATTGCCACCCGGTCGGAAAGGGCCAGCCAGGTTCGGAGGCGCACATGCGGATCGTCATAGACCGCCTGAGTTCCGGCGTCGAATACAGGCGCACCGGACTCAAAACTCAAAGGGGCGACGATGTGGATGACCGCTTCCCGAGCGGCTGCGGGACGGCCGGGGTCGTTGGCTCGATGGCGGTGCAAGCGGCCAGATCGCTGGAGAAGCAGGTCGATCGGAGCAAAATCCGACCACATCGCGTCGAAATCCAGATCGAGGCTCTGTTCGATAACCTGGGTGGCCACCAGAAGCCCACGGTCCGGGCGGACGGTGCCCTCTCCTTGCCCATAGCGACATAGCACCTGCGCTTCCCGCGCGGCGCGTTCCTCGAAGGGGAATCGCGCGTGGAGCAACTGGACGATCGGCAATCCATCCGAAGCGAGCCCGGGTAGCCGGTCAGTCAGGCGTCGAAACGCCGCCTGGGCACGAGCGACCGTGCTGCAAACCACTGCCGCACAACCGCCCTTTGCAAGCGAGTGCGCCAGCGCGTCGAGTTCTTCGTCCGCCATTGCCCCGTCCGAATCCGGGTGAACCCACTCAACGCCAAGCGTGCGGCGACACGCATCTGAAGTTTCAAGCGGAACGGAGCCGGAGTTCGACTTCGATACCCAGGCCATGCGTGGGTACTCATCGTTGAGAGGCACTGGCTCCGCCAGCCCAGCTCCGCGAGCGTATGCGGACAAAAGAGCGGAGCGCTTCGCGTTTGGGAGCGTCGCGGACAGCACGATCACGCACGAACCGAGCGCTCCGAGCCATTCAACGAGGCGCTCCATGAGAGTGGACATGTAAGTGTCGTAGGCGTGGACCTCGTCCAGAACGACGACACGACCCGCAAGACCGAACAAACGCACGAAGACGTGCCGGGTCGATAACGCCGCCATGAGGGCCTGGTCCACCGTGCCCACGCCGTAGGGAGCCAGGAGGCCCCGCTTTCGGGCCGTGAACCAGGTCCCCGCCACCACGGTCCCGGCGTTTGCGGCTTCGTCTGCGTTGACATCGGAGGCGGCAAACAGTCTGTCGCCGTTGCGCCGCAGCTCTTCGAACTCGGCCGAAAGTGCAGCGTGGCCGTGGAGAAGCTGAAGAACAATCGTCTCGCCCGGGTATCGTCGAGCCAGCGCGCTGCGGACCCGCCGGAACATCTGGTCGCTCGTTGCCTGAGTCGGAAGCGCGATGTACGAACCACGTGCTCCCGTCGCGGCGCCCCACTGATCCGCGAGCAACAGAGCAGCCTCGGTCTTGCCCTCCCCCATCGGGGCTTCTATGACCGCGATACCAGGATCGGTGAGCCCTGACGCGAGCCGTTCGGCGGCTGACTGCAAAGGCCGGGGAGACAACTTGAACATCTGCTGGAACGAGAGAGGCCCGGTCGATTTCGGAATGGCTCGCCACCCGAGCCGGTCGATGGCTATGTTGGCATTCGTCCTGGCGCGCGCCGCATAGTCGCCTAAGTCGATTGGCGCGGCGACTTCTGCTGCGGCCGGGACAGCCAGGGCGAAGAAATCCGTGTTGGAACCGATCCAATCGGCGACGCTGATGAGCCCAGCGATCAGCATCGTCGCCCGCGAGGACCGCGCCGTGGGGACGGGCGAATTCTGATCGATCCCCGCCTGGCGGAACACAATGTCCGCAAGATCCGAGCGGGCGCAAATCCAGGGCGCCCCGCCGTAGGACGCCGGCCCGACCAGACTTACGTCGGCAGCGGAGGGGAATGCACCATGGTGGCCTCCAAGCAGGGCGGCAAACTCCCAGGCGAGCGGGCGACTGAAGTCCCATCGCTGAACTAGCACGTCACCCAGAACAGACGAGGTGATCAGGTCGTGCCGGCATCGAATCACCAAGCCGGTATGGGTAAGGCCGCTGACTTCCAGAGCGAGCCGATGGGACCCATCCGGATCAGGAAGGGTGCCCAACTGGAATGCCGGCGAAGCTTTCCCGAGGTCGTGGAGGCCCGCCAGAGCCGCTACCCATCGGCCAGCAGTGCCATCGTCCAGCCCAAGGTCGCTCGCCACCCAGGCTCGTGTGCGGGCGGGGAGGATGTCCGTCCAAATGACCTCAGAGACGGCTAGGACGTCCAGCAGATGACACCCCAGGGGATGATGGCCGGCTGAACCGTCACCGCACTTACCCCACAGGGCGGGCCATACCATCTGGATGCCGTCCGATGCCGGCGCCGATCGAGATTGCTGCGGCAAATTCACGCGCGGTTCCCCCGCGGCGCCATTCGACAGACGCCCGTCCTCAGAATAGAGGTCCCGAGGTAGAACTTTCGACCCACCGCGTGACAGCTAGGCTGTCACGGCCACAGCGGAGTTTGCGCAACGCTCCGGTCCCAACCCGGCGCGTGCGGCCGCAACACCCGACGCTCGTTTTGTGTAGCTGTCGACGTTCAGTGACCCTGTCAGTTCAACTGCTCAGTGAATCTGTCAGGGCCCGAGCCTTGTCGCGGCGGGCAGCCGTCATTCTCTTCCATGGATGCTCAACCGGTGGGACGTAGGGGACATAGGCAGGAGCCGGCA
>JANYJI010000076.1 GCA_025358525.1 Chloroflexota bacterium
AACCGCAGCCGCTCTATCGATGGCATGGCGCGCTGGATGCACTCGCCGAGTTCGATCTCGAGCGGGTTCGTCGCCCCGAGGGCAAACCCGTTCTTCGCTGCCGCCGTCACCGCCTCGACAACGGCCGGGGCACCGTGGCCCAGGATCGCCGGCCCCCAGGCGCCGATGTAGTCGACATAACGCCTGCCGTCCGTATCCCAAACGTACGGCCCCTCGCCGCGTTCGAGCAGCAGCGGCGGCCGCGACACGGCCCGGAAGGCCCGGACCGGGCTGTTGACGCCGCCCGGAAAAAGGGCCTCGGCACGCGCAACAAGCATCGGTGCTCGGGCGTTGGTGCCCGTCCCGGCCGTCACGAGGCACCCAGCAGCAGCAGGATCTCGTCAAGCGGGCGGTGGATCCCGAGCAGGATGGGCGTGTCGCTGAGGGTCGAACGCCGGCTCTCAGTGCTGCGCAGCGCCCGGACCAGATCGCCGAAAGCGACTAGATCGTCGGTCTCGTAAGCGACCACGAATTCCTGGCTGTCGAGCCCGAAGGAATAGGCCAGCGCCTGGCGGATCGTCGGGTAGTCGTGGCCGACGCGGATGTGCTCGTTCATGATTCCCTGCCGAGCTTCGCGCGACTGCAGATACCACTCGGTGCTCTTCGTAAACGGATAGACGATCAGGTAGCGCGAGCGTTCGCCGTCGAAGAGGGACTGCTCCTGTTCGGTGGGCTTCCTCACGTACTGCGACGGGCCGATACGCCCGATGAACGAGTGGCGCACGGTGAGCCACCGGCCGAGCCCCGCTCGCAACAGGCCGGCGGCGGACGTCTCCAACTCGTCCACGGTCCGCGCCATTCGCCAGAACAGGATGTCGACCCCGGCCTCCAGCCCGACGGAGGAGTACGTGATGCTGCGAATGCCGTCTCGGTCTCCGGCCGCGTAGGCCGCGGCGAACAAGCGCCCGTCGTCGCGGCGCTCGCCGTCCGGCAGGCGTCGCCAGGCCGGGTCGAGCCCCAGCGCCAGGGCCTGGATGTACGTGTGGTCGTCGCCGCTCATCGCTCGTCCCGCAGCCACGTGGCGATGTCGCCGGCTGCGTAGGTGAGGACGATTCCCGCACCGGCACGCACGATCGCGGTCACCGCCTCGAGCATTGCCCGTCGCCCGTCGAGCCAGCCTCGCTCGGCGGCCGCGGCGATCATCGCGTACTCCCCCGAGACCTGGTATGCGGCAATCGGCAGGTCGAACCGGGCTCTGGCCGCAGCTATGAGATCGAGTCCGGAGAGGGCTGGCTTGACGAGCAGGATGTCCGCCCCTTCGGCCACGTCAAGCGCCATCTCGCGCATTGCCTCGCGGCCGTTGGCCGGGTCCATCTGGTATCCGCGCCGATCGCCGAACGCGGGGGCGCTGTCCGCCGCATCTCGGAATGGGCCGTAGAAAGCGGACGCATGCTTGGCGGCATACGCCATGATCGCCGTCTGGCCGAAACCCTCGGCATCTAGCGCTGCTCGAATCGCGGCCACCTGGCCGTCCATCATCGCGCTCGGGGCGACGATGTCGGCGCCCGCCCGTGCCTGGCTGACGGCGATCTCGGCAAGCCGTCGCAGGGCCGCATCGTTGTCGATGCTGCCGTCCGCGGCCAGAGGGCCGCAATGGCCATGATCTGTGTACTCGCACATACAGGTATCAGCGATCGCCACCAGCGGCAGCTGGAGAGCCCGGATTCGGCGGAACGCGTCCTGGACGATCCCATCGTCCGCCGACGCCCCAGTCCCGAACGGGTCCTTCCCCTCCGGCAGGCCAAAGAGGATGATCCCGCCCACGCCGAGATCCGCTAGCCGAGCCGCCTCCTCGGCAGCTACATCTGGCGACAGTCGGGCCTGCCCCGGCATCGACTCGATCGGCTGACGCATTCCGGAACCGGGCCGAACGAACAAGGGCGCGACCAGCATCGCCGGATAGACGCGAGTCTCGCGAACGAGGGCTCGAAGGGCCGGTGTCCTCCGGAGCCGGCGCGGCCGGACCCGGAGACGAACCTGGGCATCGTCGACCGCGTCGACCGTTTGACGAGTGGACGCTTCGGCAGCGGGCGTCATCGGACCTCCTGTGGCTGTGCGGCAAGCGCCCGGGCGGTCACCGCCGCCAGGGCCTGGGCCCCGCGCGACGGCGCTTCGGTGAGAACGTGGAAACCCAGTCGGTCGGCTTCGCGGGCCGTCTCCGGGCCGATACAGATCGCCGGGATAGAGGTGACGTCGATGAGCGAGTCCGCCACGGCAAGCGCGACTAGGCCCCGGACCGTGGAGCCGCTCGTGAACAGGACCGCGTCGACTCCACCGGCCTCGATTGCCCGGCGCAGAAGCGCCCGGGACCCGTCCGGTGCCTCGACCGTCCGGTAGGCAACGACGTCGTCGACCTCAACGCCACGCGCCCGAAGGGCGTCCGGCAGTTCGTTGTCCGCGAGGTCGCCCCGAAGGAGGAGCACTCGGTCGCCGGGTCCCGCGGGCAGTTCCGCGGCGATGGCGGTTGCGACGGCCTGGCCTGGCACGAACCTGACCTCGAACCCCGCGTCCTCGAGGGCGCGCCGGGTCGCGGCGCCGATTGCGGCCCACTTCGGTGCCCCGGGTGCGGCCGGCTGCCCGCCGACGGCCGAGTGGATCGCCCGGGCTCCGTTTGCGCTCGTCACGACAGCCCACTGGTAGTGCGCAAGATCACGGGCGACGCGGTCCAGATCACCGCCGGGTGGCGCAGGCGCCACCGCGATCGCCGGCACCGAGACGCCATCGATCGCAAACCCAGCGAGGCAGTCGATCAACTCCGCCGCTTGATCAGCGGCACGGGTAACGAGCACTCGTGGACGGCGCGTCGTGGTCGCGGCGGTCGCGTCGCCCGCTGGTCCGTCGCCCTCGCGCCCGATATCCGGAAGTCGCGCCCCAAGGAGGCCCGCCAGCGCCACGCCGAGTTGCCGACCGTCGGCGGCCGGACCACGGACGCGATCGCGCGCCACGGCCGAGCCGTCCGGCCGAACGTACCCGCCGACGAGGACGAGCTCGTCGCCGTCGAAAGTCGCCAGTGCGCCGATCGGCGCGCGACAGCCGCCGCCTGACGCCAACAGGAACGCCCGCTCGGCCTCGACGGCGAGCCTTGTCGGCCGGTCGTCGATCGCGGCAGTCAGGTCAGCCAATCGGGCATCGTCGCGGCGGATCTGGATCGCGATCGCGCCCTGGCCCGGCGCCGGCAGCACGACGTCGAGGTCCAGCCGCTCGGCGATGCGATCGGCGCGGCCGAGCCGGTCGAGACCGGCGGCTGCCAGAACCAGGGCGTCGGTTTCGCCGTCGTCGAGGCGGCGGAGCCGTGTGTCCACGTTGCCATGCAGTGGGTGGACAAACAGGTCGGGCCGGCGCGCCAGGACGAAGCCGACTCGGCGCGGGCTGTCGGTGCCCACCCGGCGCCCGGCCGCCAGATCGTCGAGACGATGCTCGCGTGAATCAGCTCGGACGACGAGGACGTCGCGTGGATCGGCTCGCGCAAGAAACGCGCCAATCCGCAGACGTGGATCCTCCTCGGTCGGAACATCCTTGGCGCTGTGGACCGCGAGATCGACGCGCCCTGCGAGAAGAGCCCGCTCGATT
>JANYJI010000127.1 GCA_025358525.1 Chloroflexota bacterium
CTCAGGCGTGCTCGAACGGGAGAGGCGTCTCGACGGGCAGCGGCCCGATCGCGGCCTCACTGGTGGCCGTCCGATCGGTGCTGCGGAACCAATGCCACAGCAGGCTAGTCGCGATCGTGTATAGGACGATGATCGTCACGAAGTCCACCGCGTATCCGGCATCGAAGCCCAACCTAGCCTGGAGCAGCCCGTAATAGATCGGCGCGACCACCCAGCCGAGCGACCAGAGCATCGTCATGCCGGCCGCAAGCGTCGCCCGCTCGCCAGCGCTGACTCGCCCCATAGCGAACGCGTCGAAGATCGGACTGCCGGCGTTCATGAGCGAATTGCGCACAGTCAGGGCAAGCACCACGGTCCACAGGACGGGCGAGAAGCCCAGCACTACGATGAACGGGATGCTGGCGCCCTGCACCAGCACGATGGACCCTATCCGCCCGAACCGTCGCGCCAGCGCCGGCTGGGCCAGGATGGCTGCTGCCGTGCCGAGGCTCGCGATAGCGAAGACGCCGTTCACGGCGGCCAGGTCAAGCCCAAACTTCCTCTCGATGAACACGTTGAGGAAAGGGATCAACTGGCCGGCGCCCAGGGACGTCAGGAATCCCGGCAGCAGAAGACAGAAGAAGAGCCTGCGGTCGAGGATCACGAGGCCGAAGCGACCCTGCCCCTGCGTGCGGGCATGGTCGGGGGCCGGCTTGTCACTCGTGAGCAGGTAAACCGTACCCAGCGAGATGACGCCCAGTAAAGCCACGCCAATCAGCAGGATCTGATACGGGGCCGCCGCGGAAACAAATCCAAGCCGTCCGGCCAGCGCCGTTGCGACCGCGCCGCCGATGGCAGCCGAGACCAGCGTCGTCAGGAACCCGAGGGCGGACCAGAGTGAGAAGTACTCGTTGCGCTGTTCCGGCAGGGTGTGCTGGGCGATGAACGGTATCTGGACCACTGCCACGATCTGAGAGCCTGCGCCAAGCGCGACTACGCCCAAGAACATCAGCGTTGGCTGCCCGGGCAGAAACGTGAGCAGCGCCACCGCAACCAGGGTCATACCGGTCGCCATCAACGTGCGACGGCCGAATCGGTCGGACAGTGCGCTTGCCGGAAGCGCCACCAGAAAGCCCGCCAGCATCGACGCCGACAGCATCCATCCGATCGCGTAGCCCATGCCGATGGACTCGAGATACAGATTGAAGTCGATCCAATAGAGGCTCAGGGCCGCGCCGTATACGATCGTCGTCAGCAGGAAGAGCCGCGCGTCGCGGCTAAATCCGGTGAAGCTGCGCAGATAGCGAGTTAGGGCATCGATCACGCGACTGACCGGAGAGTGCCCTCAGACGAATGCGTCGACCAGGGAAGTACGTGCCGGTCCCATAGGTTGTGCATGGCGGCGTGGTGATACCTCGTGGGGTAGGTCAGAGCGCGGCCCCGGGTCGTTGGGGTGCCCATGTGGGTCGGCGGTCAGAACCGACCGGAGTAGGCTGCTGGCTTCTCGTCGGCGAATGTTCGCCCAACGACGATGATCAGGCTTCCGACATGGATGCGCAGTCCACTGAAGGTGCGGTCCGGCGCGTTCCTGCCGGCCGAGCGGTTGGTCGCCGCCTCAGCTCGAAGCTCGGCCTGTCGTTGGTTGGCGATCATCAAGCGTTGTTCGGGAGCATCAGGCCACATTGTCGAGTTCTCCGTGTTTGTTAGTGGGCCAGATAGGCGCGCAACTCCACACCGGCCTCTTCGGCTCGGTCGCGGCGGAGGGCGTAATAGGTGAAGTTGCCTTGCTCGGTCAAGGTGACTAGACCGGCACTCCGGAGCTGGGCCAGGTGGTGCTTGATGGTGGGCTTACTCAGGTCAAGCTCCTTGGCGATCTCGGTGAGGTAGCGGTCTCGCTGAACGAGGAGGTGCAGGATCAGGAGGCGGGTCTCGTCACCGAGGGCGCGATAGAGGCGCACAGTCGAGGCCGGGGGAGTGAGCCGATCAGCCGCGCCCAGCGCTGAGTCCGAGATGGGATAAAGGATCGCCTGCACGTCGCCGACCTTGGCCAGCGAGTTGTATGGCCGCTCGAAGTAGCTCGGGGCCAGGATGATGCGCCTGATCCGTTGCTCGGGCATGAGGCGGATGCCGTTGGTGACGCGCTCCACGAACCCGATAGGGTCCCGGGTGGAGTCTTCTTGCGGGTGCGCCGCGACGTCGCGGTCGAGCATGCGGCCGATGCGGGCTTCGACTGGCTCGTAGCGAGGCAGCCAGGCGTGAAGCACGGCCCGAACCGTTGGCGCCAGCAGGGCCGCCGGCAGTGTCAGCACGGGATGGCCCTTGTGTTCCTCCAGGGTGCCCTGTAGCTCTCGGTAGGCATCGTCGTCGCCGTCGATAGCCCGTCTGGTAAGCGCTCCAAGCTCGACGTCATCGAGCAGTTCGCCGAACATCGATTCGAGGATTTCGCGGTCGGCCATGGTATCGACAAGCTCGACGACCTCGCGGGCGGTGCGGACCTCGGGATGGCCGATGAGCACCCGGCTCAACTCCGTCAAGAAGCCCGAGCACGTCCGAGCGAAGTCATTCGAGCCCGTCTCCGCGAACAGCGCGGCCCGGGACTCCTCCAGCCAGCGGCGGTCCTCCGGCAAGAGATCCTCGAGTTCGCCGCAGTCGTTGCAGCCGCTCGTCAGGAAGTCATACGCGGTCCGAGGGTCGAATTCCACGCTGGGCAGCTGCACAGCGGCCAGCCCGGGGCGAACGAGGCCGCTTGGCCGAATCGGTGCGCTGCTGGGGTTCCGCGTTGATGCCACAGCCACGATCCTCTAACATGTGTTAGGTGAAAGGCTAACAGGGACGGTCCGATTGTCAAGATTGAGAAGGCTCTGGCCGGGCCGAATCCCGCCCGGTTTGGCGGGCTGACCACCGGCCCGGCCGCGGCCCGTACAATGCCACCAGCCGCGTGACCGCCGCGAATTCAGCGGCGCGCCCATGGAGGAGCTGGATCGCATGACCGCCCCAAGCGTCAGGTTCACCGACGAGCGCCTGGCCAATGGCCTTCGCCTGATAATCTCGGAAGATCATTTGGCGCCGGTTGTGGCGGTCAACATCTGGTACAACGTCGGCTCCAAGCACGAGGTCCCGGGCAAGACTGGCTTCGCTCACCTCTTTGAGCACGTCATGTTCCAGGGCTCGCGGCACGTGGCTAAGGCCGAGCACATGGCTCTCGTCCAGGCTGCCGGCGGCACGATGAACGGCACGACTTGGCTGGACCGGACGAACTACTTCGAGACGGTCCCGAGCCACCAGCTGGAGCTTGCTCTGTGGCTCGAGGCCGACCGGATGGCAACGCTGCTGGACGCGCTCAACCAGGAGAACCTGGACAATCAGCGTGACGTCGTGAAGAACGAGAAGCGGTCCTCGTACGACAACCGGCCCTACGGCGCCTGGTTCCACAAGCTCCAGGAGCACCTCTTCCCGCCGGAGCATCCATATCACCACCCCACGATCGGGTCGATGGAGGACCTGGACGCGGCCTCGCTCGATGACGTAGCAGCCTTCTTCCGGACCTACTACGCCCCGAACAACGCGGTCCTCTCGATAGTCGGGGACGTGGATCCGGCCCAGGCGCGGACGTGGACGGAGCGCTACTTCGGCGAGGTTCCGGCCAATCCGGCGATCCCGCCGCTGGGGGACCTGAGCCTTCCGATTGCGCTCGGCGGGGAGTCCCGCGAGGTGGTCGAGGATCGAGTGTCTCTGGCGCGGCTCTTCTTCGGGTTTCGGGCGCCACCACTGGGCGACCCTCAGTTCGACGCGCTCGAGATCGCGGGCCAGATACTCGCCGGCGGCAAGGGCAGTCGTCTCTATCGGCGCCTTGTCCGCGAGGAGAAGATCGCCCAGGACGTGGCCTTCTTCTCGCTCGGACTGATCGGTGGCGCCTCGATCGCGGCCGGTCAGGCGACCGTCCGCCCTGGCATCGATCTGGATGTCGTGGAGCGCGCCTTCGAGGAAGAGCTGGAGCGTCTAGGCCGGGAGCCCGTCACCGACGACGAATTGGCTCGGGCCCGGGCCCTCATCGAAACATTCGAACTAGACGCACTCCAGCGGGTCGACGAGCGAGCGGACCGGCTCTCGATGTACGCCACGCTGCTCGACGATCCGGGGCTGATCAACCGCCAGCTGGACCGTTACCTGGCCGTTGGCGCGGCCGAGATCCAGGCCGTGGCCGCGGAGGTTCTGCGCCCGGAGAACCGGGCGGTCGTCACATATGTGCCAGCCGCCGATGCGGTCGCCGGCACCGAGGAGGAGACGGCCGCATGACACTCGAGGAGATCCTGTCGGTGCGGCCGTCGCCCGGACAGCCGCGTTCCTATAGCTTCCCGCATTTCGAGCGGACCGTGCTGCCATCGGGGCTGCAGGTCCTGGCCGTTCATG
>JANYJI010000138.1 GCA_025358525.1 Chloroflexota bacterium
CAATACTTCCCAAAGGGCACCGACCTCAGCAAGCACAGCCTCGACGACCTGGCCGCTGTGGCTGCTGCCCTCAACGGCAGGCCGCGAAAGACGCTCCGCTGGAAGACTCCGGCGGAAGCTCTGGACCAGCTGCTACTCTCAGGCGAAAGAGACGGTGTTGCGACGACCGGTTGAACCCGGGCAGGACACTCCCGTCGGCAAGACCAGTGGCCGTGTCGTACGGGCCGTCCATGCCCTCGGTCGGGCTGAAAGCACCCGCGATCGGGTCATAGAGCTCGGCCATGATCCCGGCTTTGCTGCCGATGCCTCCGGCGCCGGTGCTGCCCGCGAGGAGGACCTCGCCGTTCGGTAGCAGCGTCGCCGTGTGGCCGGCGCGGGGGACCCATAGAGTCCCTGTAGGGCTGAACGTCCCCGACCCCGGATCGTAGATCTCGGCCGACGAGTAGGCATTCCGAGGGTCGCCATTCACGTCAAACCCACCCGCGATGAGCACGCGGCCGTCGCGGAGAAGCGTCGCGGTATGGTCGGTCCGAACGACCGACATCGAACCGGTGGGCCGGAATCGACCCGTCGTGGGGTCATAGAGCTCGGCCGAGGCGAGCGAAAC
This sequence comes from Chloroflexota bacterium, assembly GCA_025358525.1. Lineage (GTDB taxonomy): Bacteria > Chloroflexota > Limnocylindria > Limnocylindrales > CSP1-4 > Fen-1039. Next base: position 608 of record JANYJI010000138.1, read on the forward strand.
GCCGGCCGGCCTGTAACCCCCGGCGATGAGCACGTCCCCATCGGGGAGAAGGGTCGCGGTGTGGCCGGTGCGCGAGGTGCTCATCGACCCCGTGAGGGTGAAGAGACCGGTCTTCGGGTCGTAGAGCTCGACGCTCGAGACGATGCCGGATCGCAGGCTCTCGCCGCCGACGATGAGGACGCTACCATCCCGGAGGAGGGTCGCGGTGTCGCCATACCGGTCGACGCTCATGGAGCCGGTCCGGCGAAAGGTGCCGGTTACCGGGTCATACAGCTCGCCGATGCGTCGCGGATCGGGCGGGCCCGGGGCGATCGTCGGGATGAGCTTGCCGGACCCTGGCGCCTCGCCCGTGCCGGTGAAGTCGCTGGAGTCGAAGCCGCCGACAGTAAGCACCCGTCCATCCTGGAGGCGCGTAGTGGTGTGGCTCAATCGGGGCACAGACATCGACCCGGTGGGGCTGAACCTCCCCGTTTTCGGGTCATACAGCTCGGCGGAGGCGAGCGGGTGACTCGCGTCTCCGCTGTTAAGGCCACCGGCGACGAGGACGCGTCCATCGGCGAGGAGTGTCGCGGTGTGTTGGTCCCGACCAAGAATCATCGACCCAGTGGACACGAAGCGGCCCGGCTGCACGCTGGACGCGGATGCCGCAGGGCTCGTGGTCGGGCTCGTGGTCGGGTTGGCAATAGTCGATCCTGTCGGACTCGACTCGGCGCCCGATGGGGATGATGGGCCGGTTCCAGCGCAGGCCGATGCTACGAAGGCGGCGCTCAGGATCGCGAGCGCTGCTCGGCTTATCGGCGCAGGCGAGGCGCCAATAGCAGGCGCGTGTCGGATCACGGCTTTGACCCCCCTGTGGCGCAACTCGTGGCCGCGGAAACTGTTCCCTGGCGGATGTTACTCAAGCGCCAGTCAGGAGTGCGACGATCGAGGCCGGCACGATGATTCGGGTGATGGGAACGGCAGGTTCATATCCTCTCAGCCCAACCAACAAGCCATTCCTCACCGCCCGATGGGGGCGAGTCGTCCGACCTCGCCGCTGACACGTGCACAGGCTAGTCTTCGGCGCACCTCAATGCCGTTATGCCAAAATGCGCGCATCCCGAAAGTCCGAACAACCCTTACGGTCGATGCCGACGTCCTTCGTGCGGTCAAGTAGGGCGGCGCGCAGCGGCAAGGGCGACAGCGAGGTTATCGAAGAGGCCCTCCGACGTGACCTGGGACTCGATCTGCTTGATCGGCTTTGGGCCACCAATGACCTTGCCGAGGAGGCGTCGTTGGCCCTGGGCGTAGAGGCCCAGCACGAGACTCGCAGCCCACGGACGTAGCGGATTGCGCGCGGTCCTCGACGTCAACGTTCTCATATCGGCCCTCCTTTCGCGGACCGGGACTCCGGCCCGCCTGCTGCTCGCCTGGCAGAAAGGGCGGTTCGAGTTGATCGTCTCGCCCGGACTCCTTGCCGAGCTCGGTCGCGCTCTGGCGGATTCGAAACTGGAGCGCCTGATACCTACGAGCGACGCCGAGGCGTTCGTGGCCTGGCTGTCTCGTTCGGCCTTGCTCGCGAGAGACCCCGCCCTCGGCGACGCCGATACGCTGCGCTGATCCCGGGGACGACTACCTGATCTCGCTCGCGGCCGACCAGCACGCCGTCCTAGTTTCTGGGGACGGCCACCTCCTCGCCTTGGCGGGCGACTTCCCGATC
>JANYJI010000219.1 GCA_025358525.1 Chloroflexota bacterium
AACGCTCTGCGGGCGAGTTACGTCACTACGATCGGCGCCAGCAACCTGCCGGGGATGCCGCTCGAAACCAACGTGGGCGGGACGACGACGTACCCGCTGCTCGATGGCGTGGGCTCGGTTACGGCCTCAACCGATTCCGGCGGCGTTCTGACTTCCTTCTCGTACACCGCCTACGGGATTCCCGCACGCGCGTCCTCGGGCACCTATGCCTATGGCACCTACGGCTACGACTCGACCACGGGGCTCTACTACGCGCGGGCTCGCTACTACGACTCGAGCACGGGGCGATTCCTGAGCGAGGACTCCGTCAGGGATGACAACCTTTATCTCTATCTGTACGAAAGCCCGCTGAGTGGTTCGGATCCGACCGGCCACGGCTTGCTGCTGACGATTGTCAAAGGGATCGCAGGCACAGGCTGCGCATTATTGACCGCCTGTGGTGGCGCAACTCCAGACGAAGCGCCTACTGTGCTGAGCACATGGAGCGAATCCGTTGGGGCGTATACCGATGCTCGGGAGAAGGCGGAGGAATTCGAACTACTGTTCGAGCACGCCCGTGAGGTCGAAACGGTTGAGGGCGCTTCGTTGGAGATTCGAGGTCCGGCAGTCGTCGTAGGAGAAGGGAGCGCCGAAGAGGCCATGGGCCTGTGAAACCACGCCCTGAATCAACCTCAAATGGGCCGGGGACGACGCCGAGACAAGCCCAACTGTTTGGATGGATTCTGACCGGTTCCCGGGACGCGCCCCTAGGCCGCGATGCGACATCCGGTTCTCTGTCAGCTGCGCACGACATCCAGCAATTGGCTCGAGTGGGATACATCGCGGCCAAGGACTGGTTTGGTGTCTCTGCCGGCGAACGGCCAGGTCGATCTGTGAGAGCGGTCTCGCAAGGCGAGTGGATCGAGCACACAGCTCTGGCGGTTGCCGCGCTCCTCGAGGAGGCGCTGATCCCGCTCGATCCTAATGAGCTTCTTGGCGCAGACAGCCTTCCGCGGACGGAGCAGCCGATCGTGGACCTCATCTGCAGAACCCCTGGCGGATACGAAGAACTCTTCGCCAACCTGTCTGGCCTGTTGCTGGCGCACGTGGCATCGCGGGCCGTGGGCGCCCGAGACATACTCCTGCCCTCAGTTCAGCCGGATCTACTCATCAATGTTGACAACGCCGGCTCCTTCGCTACGACCTGGGGCCTGCCATCTCAGGCTGTTCTAGCCTGGGCATGCCAGCATCAGGCGATCCTCGACGCAATCTACTCTCAGCCGGCGGTCCGAAAGCGGGTGCGGCAACTTGAGGTGAGCTACCTGACCCCAAGAGATGCCTCGGGAGACCAGGCCCGTATCGGGACGTTCTTCGGGTCCGACAGAAGAGGCACCGTCGTTGATATTGACTCGCTCCTCGAGTCGATACAGGGCGATCGATCCAGGGATGCGGCCGAGGAACTCGACGCTATTGCAGCGTTGGCCAACGCATGCAGTTGGTTCGCTGTGCGCAACTCCGGACCTGAGTTGGTTACTCGCTACCTTGATCCCCTGCTTGAGGTCACGATTAGGCGGCAGAGCGAGCCTGGCATTTGGGATCGAGTAGCCGAGACCTGGTTTGGCGCTCCTCTTGGGTCGATCGCAAGACCTGACGCACTGGCGTTGATTGAGACCCTCGCGGACCTCGGCGGGCGGGATCGCCTCCATTGGCTCTGGGCCGCGGACCATGGCGTGCCAACAGCGCGGACGCTCGTGGATCCTGCGGGATGGCTCGCGGATGCAGGCGCTGATGCGTCGTTCGCCGCAAGGGTGTCGGACGACTGGAAACGCCGGCTTGATGCCTACCCGGGCCAGGACGTGCGAGGCGGGCGACCGAGACTACCGGGCCAGCGACCGCCCCTCGCACGCAGCCAATCGAGAACGTGGCCGCACGAGCCGCTCGATATTCCTGGCCTGAGACAGTATGCGCAAGGAATGATCGACCGCCTTGCGCCGGGCGAAGATGTCCGGATTGCCGAGAAGATGCGAGGGGAAATCGATGGGCTGCACAGACCCGAACACGTCACCCTTCTGAGGCCGGACGGCACTGTGTCACCCGACTACTACCTCGGCGTGCTAACAGGGCACCTCCATGCCTACCTTGTGCGCCGGCGAGGCCCGATGTGTCGACGCCGGTCCAATACTGACCCCCTAACGCCGGTTGAATGTTGACCCCCTTGCCGCCATTTGAAGTGGCGGTCTCGACCAAACGAGCCCAGGCTTGAAGCTCATTTGAGCTCTACCTGGGAGGGAGGAGTTGCGAACCGTGGAAGAGTGGGCCGAAATCCGGCGGCTGTATCTCGCGGAGAACGTCCCGATCAAGGAGATAGCCCGACGCCTCGGGTTAGCCCGTAACACCGTGCGTGAGGCGGTTCGCTCCTGTGAGCCACCCCATTACGTCCGGGCGTCCAGACGATCCGCAGTCGATGCGGTCGAACCGGCGATCCGCGAACTCCTGCACGCGCACCCACGGATGCCGGCCACGGTCATCGCCGAGCGCATCGGCTGGGACCGCGGCATCACCATCCTCAAGGACCGGGTCCAGGAACTGCGGCCAGCGTATCTGCCACCCGATCCCGCCGGACGGACGACATACCGCCCTGGCGAGCTTGCCCAGTGGGATCTGTGGTTCCCCGCGGTCGATATCCCAGTCGGCCCGGAGCGCACGGCTCGCTTCCCAGTGATCGTCGGGGTGGCGGGATACTCGCGCACGATCCTGGGTCGGATGCTCCCCTCACGCGAGAGCCCCGACTTGTTCTGCGGCCATCTCGCGTGTCTTGTCGATCTCGGTCGCGTGCCACGCAAGGGCGTATACGACAACGAAGGTGCGATCGGCCGCTGGCGGGGCGGCAAGCCAGCCTTCACCGCCGGCTTCTCCGCGTTTGCCGGTGCCTTGGGTATGGGCGGCATCCTGTGCAAGCCCGGCGATCCAGAGGCCAAGGGCGTCGTCGAGCGGGCGAACCAGTATCTGGAGACGAGCTTCCTGCCGGGCCGGGCCTTCACCTCTATGGCCGACTTCAACGCCCAGCTCGCAGCCTGGCTGCCGCTGGCCAACAACCGCCACCACCGGACCATCGAGTGCCGCCCATCGGATCGGATCGCCGAAGACCGGGCGGCCATGATGGCCCTGCCGCCGGTCCTGCCAGACCTAGCATTTCGGAAGACCATTCGCCTCGGGCGCGACCACTGGGTCAGGGTCCTTGGCTGTGACTACTCGGTCCATCCACGAGCGATCGGCCGGCGGGTGGATATCCGAGCCGATCTCACCGAGGTGACCGTGACCTGCGCAGGAGAACTCGTGGCCCACCACGAACGCTCCTTTCTGGCCCATCGAGTCGTCACCGACCCTGCCCACGATGCTGCCAGAGAGGCCATGCGCAACAGGCGTGCGGTGATCAAGCCGGTTGATGCTGACGTCGAGATCCGCGACCTCGCCACCTATGACGAGATCTTCGGGGTGGCCCTGTGAACGCCAACCGAACCGATGGCGATCTGGCCTATCTATGCCGCTCGCTCAAAGCGCCGAGCCTCGCCGACGCCGCGGGCAGGCTTGGAGATCGGGCACGCTCGGAGAACTGGACCCACGAGGCATATCTCGTGGCCTGCCTTGAACGCGAGGTCGCGGCCCGCGAGAGCCACGGCGGCGATGCTCGCATCCGCGCTGCCCGCCTGCCTGCTCGCAAGAGCCTCGAGGACTTCGACTTCGAGCACCAGAGTTCGGTCCGTCGGGAAGTCATCGCCCACCTGGGCGCTCTCGACTTTGTCGAGGCAAGAGAGAACGTCGTCTTCCTCGGACCCCCTGGCACCGGCAAGACGCATCTCGCGATCGGTTTGTCGGTTCGGGCCTGCCAGGCCGGCCATCGGGTTGCCTTTGCGACGGCGGCCGAGTGGGTTGGTCGCCTGGCCGAAGCCCATGCCGCAGGCCATCTCCACGCCGAACTCATCCGTCTGGGGCGCTATCCGCTTCTCGTCATCGACGAGGTCGGCTACATCCCCTTTGAGGCAGAGGCCGCCAATCTGTTCTTCCAGCTCGTTTCGGCCCGCTATGAGCGAGCGTCGGTGATCGTCACTTCCAACAAGCCCTTCGGGCGCTGGGGCGAGGTCTTCGGCGACGCCACCGTGGCCGCGGCCATGATCGATCGCCTGGTCCACCACGCGTCCGTGGTCTCTCTCAAGGGCGACAGCTACAGGCTCAAGGGCCGCGACTTGGGGAGGGTGCCTACCGACGATCAGGGCTGAAACTGACCAGAGGGGGGG
>JANYJI010000229.1 GCA_025358525.1 Chloroflexota bacterium
TTGGTGAGCCGGGAGGGGCTCGAACCCTCAACAAGCAGATTAAGAGTCTGCTGCTCTACCATTGAGCTACCGGCCCACGTGCGCGCAGGGATTGTAGCGAAGATGGTCCCGACCTGTCCTGAGCTACGGGCCCACGGCCGCGAAGGATACAACAACGTGCGGCATCCCGGCTGACTGAGTCTGGTATGGGCTCAGCTTGGGCCTCACCGGCCTCTCCCAACGCGGCTGACTTGGGCGGCTGACGAGCCAGATCGCAGTGGCCCAGATGGGCACGCGATCTGGCTTCAGAGAGTACCCGCCGGGGGCTACGATAGGGGCCGGCGATCGGAGGCTCCGACAAGGTGCCGGAGTGTCCATCGCGCTCCCCGGCCGAAGCACGTGGTTTAGACATTTGGCAGGTGAGGACGTCCAGCTGTTCGATCAGCTGGAAGCCGGAATTGTCGTCATGGATGTGGCGGGCGTTGTCGTGCGCTGGAACGCGCACGCCGAGCGCATCCTTGGCGTGCCCGCCGCCGAGGCCATCGGCCGACCATGGGGCGCGTTGGTCGCAGTCGCTCGCGGCGGCAACGTGGCCGGCCTCCAGGTGCGGCCGATCGCGGCCTTGCCCCCCGGCTGGCACGGGCCGATCCAGCTGCGCATCGCCAATGGGCGCGACGTCTGGGTTAGGGCTCATGTCCGGGGCCTCCAACTCGCTCCGGACGACGAGAAGCTCGGTAGCTTAGCGGTCTTCTGGGCAGATGCGGCACCCTCGGTGGACGGGGACGACGGCCACGCTACTGGGCTCCCCTACCGCGACCTGTTCCGCAGCTCGAGCGACCCACTGCTCCTTCTCGACCTCGCGGGGCTGGTGGTAGACGCCAACGACGCGGCGGCAGGCCTCTACGGGCTGGCACGAGAGGAGATGATCGGTCGTTCCTTCCTCGAAAGGCTTGAGGGCTGGACGCGCGCCGACATGGAAGCGACCCAGAGGGAACTGATCGCCTCGGGCTCGATCATCAGGGAAGTAGAGCTCCGAAGGCATGAGGGCGACACGATTCGCGTCGAAGCAATCGTCACGGTGGTTTCGCCGACCGAAAGCGGCTTCGTTCTGGCGCGGCTGCGGGACCTCCAGCACGTGCCTCCGGAAGAGCAGATGCTGCGCGACCTCGGCAGCCTGGCTCGGCACGGGGAAGAGTCCATCGACGTCGAGGAGATGGCACGCCGCGTCCTGGGCGTCGTGGCCGACACGTGGCACGCAGACGCGTCGATCGTCGTCCTCCAGAATCCGGATGGCTTCCGTGTCGTTGCCGGGCCGGGAAGCTCCGAAACGATGCGAGCGACGTTCAGCGGCCTCGATCCGGCCGACTCGCCCCTGGCTCGCCGGATCCGCGAATCCGATGGGCCGTTCGAGATCGACTTGGGCGACGAGGCCACGACGCCCGAGTGGGCTGCGCGTGGCCAAGCGCTCGGTGTCTTGGCGCTTCGCTCGACGCCGCTCTGGTTCGCGGACCGACGCCTCGGCGCAATCGTCCTGCTCTGGACGACGCGGCCCAGATACCCCTTCGACGCCGCACGTCTCGAGCAGACGGGCCGCTTCGCCGGACTCGCCATTGGCAACGCGGACCTGCGCGAAGCGTTGCAACGGGACGCCGCAATGCGCGCCAGTCTGGAAGGCACGGCCCGCGTCGGAGGCGTTGTCCTCGCCCAGATGACGGAGGCGATCGTGACCACCGATGCGGGGCGTCGCATCACTGCCATCAACCCGGCCGCCGAGCGACTGTACGGCTTCCGGTCAGAAGAGGCCGTGGGCCGCCCTGTGGACGAGTTGCTAGAGCAACTCGAACTCGACGGCAACCCGCTGAGCCGCGAGTTAGTGGACTCCCTCACGTCCGTGGGCTACTGGCATGGTCGCATCATCCACAGGCCCCTGACTGGCCCCTCCGCGAACCGGAACATCGTCGTAGACCTCTCCGTCACGCAGCTCCACGATGAACGCCGCCGGCCGGGAGGAATGGTCGCCCTGAGCCGTGAGGTCGCGGCCACTTCCCACCTCGACTCAGACGCAGCAACCCTGGCGGCGCTGGCGGTGGCCACCGGCCGTGCCCGCACACGCCAGGAGGTGGCGGCCGCCGTGCTCGAGCGGCTATGCGAGGCCACCATGGCCGACTTCGGCGTGATTGCTCTCTGGGCCGGGCCGGACAGCCAGACGATCGAGGCGAGTCGCGGCATAAGCGAGGAGGTCCAACATGCGATTCGGACCCTCATCATTCCGGAGTTGAGCTCCGCTCTGGGCGAGCCGGGCAGGATCCTGGCCGTCGAGTCTCTGGGCGAGTGGCTAGCGGGCACAGAGGCCCCGGCCGCCTTGGCTCGCGATGGCATCGCCACAGGCTTCCTCGTGGACATGCGGGTTCGTGACGATTCAGTCGGCTTCTTGGGGATCGGGTCGAGGCGAGCCACCTGGACCAGGCCACGCAACGAAGTGGTTCTCCAGATAGCCTCGCAGGTCGCGAACGCACTGGAAAACGCGCGTCTCATGGAACGCCTAGAGCTGGGTCTCGAACAAGAGCGGCGCCTTACCGCCCAGCTCGAGACCCTGATGGGCTTGACGCTTCTGCCTCAGGGCGACGTGAGCGAAGAGGCCGTGGCCAGGCTGCTGCTGGAACGCATCGTCAGCGCCCTTGGCGCCGACGGCGGTTGCGTAGTCCGCGAGAGCGCGAACAGGCTCCGGGTCGTGGCCGAACACGCGATGCCGCCAGGCGTGAACGGAGTGATCGAGGCCCGTCCCGCGGATGACTTCCATTTCTGGCGGAGCCTAATGTCTCGTTCGAGCGATGGGGCGTTTCAGGAGTCGCCGAACCAAGCCTCCCTGGCAGACCCGGATCTCGAGCCCCTCAAGTGGTCAATCACCTCCCTCGCCGTTCTCCCGATCCGAGAGGGCGACCGTCTCGTGGGCGCCTTCCTGTGCTATTTCTCGCGCCCGGACACGGCCATGCAGGCCGATCAACGGAACATCGAAGCAGTCGGTCGAATCATTTCGATCGCCTACTCGAACGTGCGAATGAGCGAGGGCCTGGCAGAGGCGGCCGAGCACGAGCGGCGCCTGACTGCCGAGCTCCAAGCTCTGCAGGAGCTGACCCTGCTTGGCGCGTCCACCGATCACCTGTCGCGACTGGCTCAGGAGACCATCGAAGCGGTTGTCTCGGCGACAGGCGCATCCGGCGGCGGGTACATCCTCGTCGATGCCGCCACCTCCAAGGTGGATCCGATCGTCTGGGTTGGGCAGCCCAGTCGAAGCTGGGAGGTCGAGAACCAGACTCCGCTTGCGCCCCGCGACTGGCCGTCCATCGCCCAGCTCCAGGCCGCTCGTAGCGTCTGGCTGCCCGAGCTGGCGACCGACGCCGAAGCGGACGACATCAAAGGCGCTCAGGCCGTCCTGCCACTGCGCGTCGACGATCGACTGGCGGGCGTCCTGCATCTCGAATGGGCCAAGGCGCCACCGCGAGAGCAGTACGACGTCCACTTCCTCGAGCCCATCGCCCGCATCTGCTCCATCTCCCTGGCCAACTTCCGACTGCGCTCCGAGCTGCTCCATCGCGCGGCGTCGCAGCGCGCCCTGGGCCACCGCCTCGACACCCTCGATGAACTGACTCGCATTGGTGAGGAAGCCAGCTCCTTCGAGGAACTCGCCCACCGGACGGTCAGCCTGGTCCGAGAAGCCCTTGGCGCGGGTGGCGTGTGCTACCTCCTGATCGAACCAGGCCATCATTTCGAGACGCACGCCGTGGCCGGCGAGACCGGAGCCTTCCGCCTGTGGCTCAAGGGCGTGCCAGCCAAGGACGCCCCGGGGGGCTCGATACTCCTGTCCGGTGGCAGCAGCGTCCTCGGCGACTTCGTCGCAAGCCAGGTCAACGAGCGGGTTCTGCCGCTCGCTCGAGCCACGGGCTTCCGCTCATTCGGCGCGATCCCGATCCGCACCGGCGAGGAGCTGGCCGGCGCCCTGCTCTGCTTCTTCGAGCAACCCGCAGCGATGCTGCCGCTCGACGAGGCGGCCCTGGACTCGGTTGCCCGCATCGCCGGCATCGCCTTGGCCAACTACCGCCTGCGCGAGCGACTGGTCTCGTCTGAGGAGCGGTACCGAACCTTGTTTGAAGAGTCTCCCGACGCGCTGCTCGTCTCCGCCCTGGACGGCACGGTTCTAGACGCAAACGAGGCCGCCGTCCGACTCTACAAGGTTAACCGCGGCGAGATTCTGGGCCGCTACTTTGGCCAGCTAATCTCAGCCGACGAACGTGAGATGGCGCGCCGCCGCCAGATCGTCTGGGCTCAGGGCCGCGGCACGTTCAGAGACCGCGGACGACGCCCTGATGGCTCCGAATTCCCGGTCGAGATCGAGGTGCGCGTGGTCGAGTTGGGTGGCCAGCGCCGCTTCCTGCAGCTGGTGCGAGACCTATCCGACCAGGAAAGACTCCAGCGCGAGCTGCTGCAGGCACAGAAGATGGAGGCTCTGGGCCAGCTGGTCTCAGGCGTGGCCCATGAGCTAAACAACCCGCTGGCCGCGATCATCGCCTTCAGTCAATTGATCCGCGGCGACACGCGCCTGCCCGAGGACATGAAGCACGACGCCGGCCTGCTCGTCCAGGAGGCCGATCGAACCCGCCGCATCGTCCAGAACCTGCTCGACTTTGCCCGAGCCCGTCCGCCCGAACGACGTCCCACGAGCATCGCTGTTCTCGTCCAGAGTGTCCTCGAACTGCAGTCGTATGCCCTCGGCACGAACCAGATTGAGGTGCTTGTCCAGATCCCTGCGACCCTGCCCGAGGTCGATCTCGACCGCGCCCAGCTACAGCAGGTCCTGCTCAACCTGACCATCAACGCCATCCAGGCTCTCCGCGGCCGCGACAGGAAGATACTGGCCCACCTGTGGATCACGGCCTCGCTTGTGAAGGTGAGGCACTCGGCCGGAGTCGCCAGGAATCAAAGGCTGCTGGAAGACCAGCAGCGGGTCCGGATCGCGATCCGTGACGACGGCCCCGGCGTCCCCGAGTCAGCCCGGGCACGTCTCTTCGATCCCTTCTTCACCACGAAACAGCCTGGCGAGGGCACCGGGCTCGGCCTCTCGGTCTCCTTCGGAATCGTGGCCGCGCACGACGGTCACCTCTGGTACGAGCCAGGGCCGAGCAACGTCGGCAGCAGCTTCATCATTGAGCTGCCCGTTGCGGCCAGGGTCACCGACGAGCCACGGCTGGCGGGGTCTCAGGATCCGGATCCGCGGCAAGCTGAGGTCAGCGCATCATCGACAAGGGCGAAGGCAGCCAAAGCCGGGGCGGCTGCGTCTGCCTCGGGGCCGGCGGCGACTCCAGCCACGGAGCCACGACCCGAAACGCGACGACCCCGGGTTCTGGCGCTCGACGACGAGCCCTCAATTCGGGCATTCCTGCGCAAGGCCCTCGCGGCCGCCGGCATGGACTGCGTTCCGTTCCAGGACGGCGCTCAAGCCCTGGACGGCATCCGAGACATCGATTTCGACGTCATGCTGATCGACCACCGCATGGCCGGCATGAGCGGTACCGAGTTCTACGAAGCCGCCGTCGAGTTCCGACCGGGGCTTGCCAGGCGCGTCGTCTTCATGAGCGGCGACGTTCTCAACCCCGACCTGCGGGGGTTTGCGACCAAGCGTGGTATTCGGCTCCTGGCCAAGCCGTTCGACATCGACGCCGTCATCCGCGTCGTGCGGGAAGCCCTCGCGGCTGCCGATGAAGCGGACGCCCAGGCCGGTGCCCAGCCTCGATCGTAGGTCGAGCGGCACGGAGGTCAGCCTGCTTCAGGGCTCGGAGGCGACGCCCATCAGCCTGTGGAGGATCTCGTCTGCGGCGGCGTAAGGATCCAGGTCGTGCGTAGCCACTGCTCGGAGGAGCTCGCCCGCAGCCGTTGAATTTTGCGCGGCCGCAATGTTTGCGCCGGCATGCTCCACGGCATGGACGCCATCCAGGGCCTGCGCACTTGCCATGGCCCGCACACCTTCCAGTATTCGAACTCGCTCATGCAGCCGATCCACCAGGACAGCCCAGACCTGCGCCTCTGCCCGCCTCAAGCGAGTCGCGTCGCCATTGGGGTCGCGTGCCACGGACCGGTGGCGGTCGATGGCAGCTACCAACTCCACGACCCCGTCGCCGGTTGCCGCGCTCGTCACCAGCACTTCCGGATGCTTGGGCGCCGGGCGGCCCGGACGGGCCTCATGGGGAGTGTCGGCGAGCATGGCCTGGAGCTGCGCCGCGGCTCGGTGCGCCCCCGGCCGATCACCCTTGTTGACGACGATGATGTCGGCCACCTCGAGCAGGCCGGCCTTGATAGCCTGTATTTCGTCGCCCATCTCAGGAGCCTCGACGACGACTGTCGTGTCCGCGGCAGCTGCAACCTCCACCTCGCTCTGGCCGGTCCCGACCGTCTCGATAAGGACCACGTCGAAGCCCACGGCATCGAAGACGGCGGCGGCGGCCGTGGTGGCGGAGGAAAGCCCGCCCGAATGGCCGCGAGAGGCCATCGATCGGATGAAGACGCCGTCGTCGGTGGCGTAGGCCTGCATGCGAACGCGGTCGCCGAGAACCGCACCACCCGTTATCGGGCTGGACGGATCGACGGCCACGACTGCCACGGGACGGCCGGCACGGCGAAGCTCGGCGATCAGCGCAGCCACGAGGGTGCTCTTGCCGGCGCCGGGCGGGCCCGTGATTCCGATGAGCTGGGCCCGACCTGCCAATGGGTACAGGCGCCGCAGAGCAGCCTCTGCGATCGGCGTTCGATTCTCGACAGCGGTAAGAAGCCGGGACAGGGATCGCCTGTCACCAGCCAGGGCGGCATCGCATAGTGCCCCCGCCCGCTGGGTGGCGGCGATCTCACCAGGCGCCGAAGCGCGCGTCTCGGCCACGCCGGGCGAGCTAGTCCCGCGGCCTGGCGTTGGCACGCAGGAAATCGGCGACGGTGGCTATGGTGGTGCCGGGGCCAAAGACCGCCGCGACGCCCGCCTTCTTGAGGGCGGGCACGTCCTCGTCGGGGATGATGCCGCCTGCGGTCACGAGCACGTCGTCCAAGCCGCGCTCGCGGAGCAAAGCGCAGACACGCGGCACGAGGGTCATGTGAGCCCCCGACAGTATGGAAAGGCCGACCACGTCAACGTCTTCCTGCAGGGCAGCCGTGACGATCATCTCGGGCGTCTGGCGCAAACCCGTATACACGACTTCGAAGCCTTCGTCTCGAAGCCCACGAGCGAGCACCTTGGCTCCGCGGTCGTGGCCATCCAGGCCGGGCTTGGCGATTAGAACCTTAAGCGGTCGATCAGTCATGGGCGGATGATAGCGGCCCGAACCAGCCTGTTCAGACTGCATCGACACGCCTTGGTCGCGAACCGTGTCGTCACATGTCGGATGAGCGTTTAGAAGTCCCAGCGAGGCGACGTGTTTTCCTCGATGCCAGGTGGTGCGGATCGCTCTTGCTGCGACTACATACGGCGCACACGCCGCCGCCTTGGACGGCCGCACCCTCCTGGAAGATGTGGGGCGCCTTGGGATCGGGGCTTGGCTTGGCTTCGTTGTTGTCGGTTGATCGAACAGAGCGCAGGTTCACAGTGTCTCCGATGGACTCGGCGCCGCATTCATCCTGCGGCGCGTCACCAATCCAGACGGGAATGGCCTGCGGTTTTGTTCGATCCGTCGAGACGCGCGCGGAAAATCTACAAGCCCCAGTGAGGCGACTCAGCGTCGGCTTCGGCTTCACCCTCGACATGGATGCGGTCGCCTCGAGGGGCGCCACAGAGCGCGCATTTGGATGCGGTCAGACCAGCCGAGCCCGTGCCCTCCACAGTCATACCCGGCTCGAGCATGATCCCCGTCCCCGTAGGGACGATAGGGACCTCTGGGGTGGGCTCGAAAGCGTGCGGCTGATGCCTATCAGGTGTTGGTGTGCTGGATTCGCCCACGATGACGTCTCCTCACTAATTCTCGTCCGGTCGGTCGTCCGACCTGGGACAGGTTCAGGCTACGCCCTTTGTGAACGGTGGTCCAGGAATGGTCGAGCGCGAGTCAGCCGCGGTGGAGCCACTCGATCGGGCTCTTCGGATGGCCGCATGAGGCCCGACAATAGCCGACCTGGACGGCCTGCCGGAGGGACGTCGCCCTCGGCCATGGCGACCTGCGAGGCCGGAGAGGCGACGCTGTTCAGACTCGCGGAGTTGCACGATCCAGATGCGCCATGAACTCGTCGCGCGTCCCTTTCGTAGTCCTAAAAGTGCCGAGCACGCTGCTCGTGACCATCGTTGCTCCGCCCTTCTGAACGCCCCGCATCGCCAGGCACAGGTGCTGGGCCTCGATAACGACACCGACGCCGTATGGGTTCAGTCGCCCCTGCAGGAAATCCGCGATCTGCTGAGTCAGTCGCTCCTGGACCTGCAGCCGGCGGGCATACATCTCCACGACCCTCGGGATCTTGGACAAACCGATGACCCGGCCACGCGGCAGATAGCCTACCGACGCGGTCCCAAAGAACGGCAGCATGTGGTGCTCGCACAGGGAGTAAAACGGGATCCCCTTGATCACCACCATCTCGCTGTAGCCGACATCGAAGACGGCGCCGTTGATGAGGCGATCCGGGTCGACGTGGTAGCCGCACGTAAGCTCGATCCACATTCGATGCATTCGCTCTGGAGTCCGCACCAGGCCTTCGCGCTCGGGGTCTTCGCCGATCTCCATGAGTATGTCTCGGACGGCGCGCTCGATGCCCTGGGGTCCTCGAGCATCCCCACCCGCCGCCAGCTTCTCGGCTGATGCGCGGTCGTCGAGTATCTGGCGAGCGTGCGCCTCTTGGTCAAGCTGGTCGGGTTCGAACGGCTGGTCGGTCGGCATGGCTGCTCCTTCGACCGAATCCTACGCCGTGCGGCTCGAGGGGTCGCGGGCCCGGCAGCGTCCAGGCTGACCGGGCGGCCGGTGGCCGACACGGCCCGTGGATCGACACGCGCTGGGGCCAACACGGCGCGGGGTTCCGACACGGCCCGTGGGCCGACACGGCGCTGGGGCCGTAGCATTGGCGCATGGCCAAGCGACCCCGGGGTAGTGCCCGCCACCGTCACAGCGTCGAAGCTGTCGACCGCTTCGACGCACTCGTTCAGAGCGCGCTCGAAATGATCCCGGAGCCATTCGCGCGCGCGCTCGACGAGGTGGCAGTCGTCATAGAGGACGAGCCCTCGCTGGACCAGCGTCGGGAAGCAGGCTTGGGCCCCGGCGATGGGCTCTACGGGCTCTACGAAGGCATCCCCCGCACCGAGTACGCCGCCGATTGGGGCTTCCTGCCCAACAAGATCACGCTCTTCTCGAGCGCGCTGCTCGAGGATTTCCCGAACCCGGCCGAGCTGGAGCACGAGGTCTGGATCACCGTGGTCCACGAGCTGGCCCACCACCTGGGTATTCCCGACTCACGGCTGCACGAGTTGGGGGTGGACTAGGACTGACCCCGGGAAAGGCGACGCCGGGACGGGCTGCGCGGCGCGGCGCGGGGCGGCGTGGGGCGGGGGAAGTCGCGGATCCGTTTATTGCTGTTCGCAACTACCAGTTGCGTGTAGCGCGGACCAGGCCCCTAAGGCCGCGTTCGCGGCCTTAGGGCGGCCGGATCGGCAACAAATCCACGCTTGCGCCTCCCACCAACCGAGTCGGTACACTCGCGCCGACGCCCACAAACCGAGGCGATCGTCCCGCGGCGCAAATACCACTTGCAAACCGCAAGAAATGCCGGCCGACCCCGGCCGCCGCCACCAGGCCCCTCTCCACAGCCGCCGGCGGACCCCGGCCGCCGCCACCAGGCCCCTCTCCACAGCCGCCGGCGGACCCCGGCCGCCGCCACCAGACCCCTCTCCACAGCCGCCGGCCGACCCCGGCCGCCGCCACCAGGCCCCTCTCCACAGCCGCCGGCCGACCCCGGCCGCCGCCGCGCTCCTAGTCCACCGCCGCCCGCGCCGCCCCGCGCGCCCGGCCGCCGCCCCGCGCTCCTAGTCCCGCGCCCCCCGCCGCGCTCCTAGTCCACCGCCGCCGGGACATCGAGCGGCGCCGCTCCCGCCAGCAACTCGCCCAAGCGCCCCGTCTCGACGTTGCCGCCACTAAAGACCACGCAGACACGCTCGCCGTCGCGGATCGGCACCTTGCCAAACAGAACCGCGGCTAAAGCCGCAGCACCGGCCGGCTCCACAAGTTGCTTCATCCGCTCCAGCGCGAAACGGACTCCCGCCACGATGGTGGCGTCGTCCAGGAGCACGATGCCATCCAGGTAGCGCTGGGCCATCGCCAGGGTCCACTCCCCCGCGAACGGCGAGCCCAGGCCGTCCGCCACCGAGGCGGGCTGGATGCGGACGATTTCGCCCCGCTCCATGGCCAGCGACATTGCATTTGACCGGGCCGGCTCCACTCCGTAGACGCGCACTCCGGGCCTCGTTTCCTTGATCGCGGCCGCGGTTCCGGTGCACAGCGCGCCGCCACCGATCCCCGCCACCACGACGTCCACGTCAGGCAGGTCGTCGAGGATCTCCAGGCCCACAGTCCCCTGCCCCGCCACCACCCAGGGATCGTCGAACGGCGGCACGAACGTCAGCCCTCGCTCCGCCTGAACCTCTTCCATTCGTGCCCACGTCTGCCCGATCTGCTCGCCGTGGAGGATCACTTCGGCCCCATAACCGCGGCAAGCGTCCACTTTGGAGCGAACAGCACCGGCGGGCATCATGACCACGGCATGGACGCCGGCCTCGTGCGCCGCCAGGGCCACTCCTTGAGCGTGGTTACCGGCAGAGAGAGTGATCACGCCCGCGCTCCGCTCCGCCTCGGACAACGCCGCCATCTTGTTGAGCGCGCCCCGGATCTTGAACGAGCCTGCCTTCTGGAGATGCTCCGCCTTGGCGTAGATTCGGCCATCGGCCACATGAATGCCGCGCGCCGCCAGCACTCGCGCCGCGGTCGATGAGGAGAGAATGGGCGTGCGGTGAATCCGCCCTTCCAGGATCCGACGAGCGTCGTGAAATCGTTCGAGCGGGACGATATGGTCAGACATGGCGGGAGTATGGCGCCGAACCGCCCTTGGTGAGAATTCAGCCAAAATTGGATGCAACCTCAGGTGCTACTACAGCATCGATATAGGTGCATGGGGCAGACCTTTCGGCGATTGACGCCGAGATAGGCCTCAGAGGAGGGTAGATGGACCGAGCGCTTGTCGATCGTTCTGCCTTCGATGCTCTCGTCCGCAGCCGGATCGATGCCGTGTATCGCACCTCGCTCGCCATTCTCGGTGACCAGGCCGACGCCGCCGACGCCACGCAGGAGACCTT
>JANYJI010000012.1 GCA_025358525.1 Chloroflexota bacterium
CGGCATCTGCCAGCAAGCCTGGATCAGCGCCCGTCCGCACTACGTAACCGTTGTTTGGCCCGACGGCCACCAGGAAATCTTCGACTTCAACCCGAGTGGTGGCAGCAACCTCTTCTGGCTCGGCTCGGCGGCTTTCACCGCACGGCCCGGATTCAAGCTCACCGCCAAGAACGGCACCGCCTACCTGCTCGATGTCAATACCGGCCTCGTGTCGGAGACCGATCGCGTCGGCAACGCGGTCACGGTCGACGCTGCGGGCATTCATAGCTCGCTCGGTCCGTCGCTGACGTTCGTTCGTGACGCCAGCCGGCGCATCGCCCAACTCAATGAACCTGGCGGCGCCAAGGTCACCTACGACTACAACTCGGCAGGCGACCTCGTCGGCGTCACCGACGAGCGCGGCAACAGCGTCACCTACGAGTATGACGGCGCGCACAACCTGACCAAGACACTCGACCCGAACGGGCACCCGCTGCGGACCCTCAACTATGGGACCGACGGTCGTCTCAAGAGCGTGACCGACGGCGCGGGGAACACGAGTTCGATCAGCGTTGATCCGACTGCCCGAACCGAGACGATCACCGGGCCTGATCCGCGCCTGACCACGATCAGCTCAATGAACGCCCGCGGCGATATCGTCCAGATCGATCAGCTATTCAGTGGGAAGACGCTTACCACTAAGTTCACATACGACGAATTTGGTCATGTCGCATCCAAGACCGATCCCCTCGACCACGTGACCAGCGCCACGTACGACGACGCCGGCAACCTGGCCGGATTCAAGGACGCACTGGGTCACGGCCAGAGCTACTCCTACGACAACCTCGACCGCCTGGCCACCGTCACCGACGCCCTGGGCCATGCCACCACCTACACCTACAACCTGGCCGGGCAGCTCGAGACGACCCTCGACCGCGACAGCGCGACGACGCGCTTCGCGTACGACGCATCTGGCCATGTCACCGGGGTATCTCTGCCGGGCGGCTCGGCGCTCACCTACACGTATGACCCGCTCGGCCGACTGACCGAAGCCGACGACGCCGAAGCCACGCTCGCCTTCACCTACGACGACGCAGGCAATCTCAACAGCCAGACCAGCGGTGGAACGGCGACGAGCAATCAGCCGACAGTCGCGCTTACCTTCGGCCGTGACGCCGCGGGCCGGCCGACATCGGTGATCGCGCCCTGGGGTACAACCGGCTTCGGCTACGACGCCAACGGTCTCCTGGCCAAGGTGACCGATCCGACGGGCGGCGTCTTCAACCTCGGGTACGACCCGCTCGGCCGTCTGGCGCGCCTGACACGGCCCAACGGCGTGACTGACTCCTACGCCTACGATGCCGGCGGCGAACTGCTGTCACGCAGTTCGGCCAAAGGCAGCTCGATCATCGACGCTCTCTCCTACAACTACGACACCTCCGGTCGCCGCGACAGCCGAACCGACTCGTCGGGCACCACCACCTACGGCTATGACGACGCCGATCGGCTGATCAGCGTCCTCGCTCCTGCCGGTTCGAGCTTGCCCAACGAAACGTTCGGGTACGACGCGGTCGGTAACCAGACGCAAGCCGGCCAGACGTACGATGCCGCCAACCGCCTGCTCGCCGACGCCAGGTTCACCTACACCTACGACAACGAGGGCGACCAGACCGGCCGCACCGAGCGCGCAACCGGCAAGGTAACTACCTACACCTGGAACGCGCTCCATCAGATGACCTCGGCCCACCTGCCCGACGGAGCCACCGTCACCTACCGATACGACGCCATCGGCCGCCGCATCGAGCAGTCGAGCGCCGCCGGCACCACCCGCTACGTCAACCTCGGGGCCAACGTCCTTGCCGAGTGCGACGGGGGCAACCACCTGCGGGCGAGCTACGTGACGACGCTTGGATCGGATGACCTCCCGGGTGTGCCGCTCGAAGCTACGGTTGCGGCCAGCGCGACTTATCCGCTGGTCGACGGGGTTGGGTCGGTAACGGGCACAACCGACCCTGCAGGAACGGTCACGACATTCGCCTACACCGCCTTTGGGACTCCCGTTGGCGCCTCTTCGGGAACCTACTCTTACGGCACCTACGGTTACGACGCGGCCACCGGCCTCTTCTACGCCCGCGCCAGGTACTATGACTCGATGGTCGGCCAGTTCCTGAGTGAGGACCCGGTGGCGGCTCTCAACGCCTATCCATATGCAGCCGATGATCCGGTGCTCAGTAGCGATCCGACTGGGCAGATGCCGATGGTCGAGCGCGCTTGGCAGACGGTCGTGACCTTCTCGGAGCGGATGCTTACGGACTATGTCGCTGGCCCTGCCCTCCCGACCAAGATGGCTTTCCCATGGGGAACTTCGCTCGGATATCGGATCGCCGGCCTAATCATCATCGTTGCGATCGTCGTCGACGCCGCGATGACTGGAGGACAGCAGAAGACCCCTCTGAAGCCGCCAGCTCCTACGCCACCCGGCCCAACGCCCCCCGCGCCGGTGCCGCCACTCCCAACCGGCGCCGGTTGATGGCCGATATGATCGTGAAGCTTCACGCTACAGGAGACCGGGTATGCCGATACTCGTAGTGGCGACCGTCCTCGCTCTGGTCTTTGTGCGAATCAAGTACGACCTCGCCCATGCTCCATGGCTCTTCTGGAGTCGAGTCTTGTTCGCGGCTGGCGTCATTCTGAGCGCGGTCGGTGGGGTAGCGCTGGGTGGTCTTGTCTATGCTGCTGGCGACCGAAATGCGGTTCTGTCCGCGTTTCTCCTGTTGGCCACCACGCCGTTCTGGATGGGGCCGAGGCGAACCGTCCAGGTCCTCCTGGGTGGCGGAGCGCGCCCTCGATTCCTATATTTCGGGCTGTGGGACAAGGCGCTCTTGCACACCGAACCGCCCGGACTCGAACCACCTGCCTACTGGGATTACGAGAAGCGCATTGCTGAACTCGACCGGTGGAGGGATCAACGGACGCGGCCATATGCAAAACTTCTGGCGGCACGCACGAGAGAGTGGCGGACGGCAGCTCAAGGATCACCGCTGGATCGCGTGCGACGAGAGATCGAGCTTGCGCACTGGCTCGCTCCCGACGCGGTCGATCCGGCGGCGACGCGTCGCTGGCAGTTGTATGCGAATTACTGGGTTGCGGTAGCGGATTCCCCCTCACCGGAGCGCCGGGCTATACTAACTGACTCACTCAACGAATTTCGCGACTCAACGACGGCGACGTTCATAGATCTGGTCGTCGGATCCCTCGCCAAGCCGCTGGCAGCGTGGCAGTGGGACTCGATCGAGGAGGCCGCGAGAACGATTTGGCCGGACGGTTACGCCTTGATGAAGGCGGACGCGGCCGCTCGGACGTTGACGCCGATCCTACCCGTTCCTACCTTGGGACCCGACTGGGATAGGGCCACGCTCCCTATTCGGCCGCCGATCTAGCTGGGGATAGAAGCTCGGAGTCTCGATCGGAGAAGTGAGTCGCCCAAGGCAGCCCAGGCCAGATCGATCAGGTCTTCGGCGGCAAGACCCTAACCACCAAGGTCACCGACGCCCTCGGCCACGTCACGACCTTCGGATACGAAGACGCGGGCCGGACAACGAGCACGACCGATCCGCTCGGGGCCAAGACCACCTACGGCTACGGATGAAAAAGTCAACTCGCAAGGCTGGTCTCAAGCGGTCGAGCTTGTTAGATTCGGCGTGGATGCGGTCAACCCCGTAGCGAACGGCGAGGGCAGGGGATCAGCTCCGCGGCGCAGCTTCGTTCGGCTCTGCCGGACCATTTAGTCGCTCCCCGTTGGGGTGACCGCATCCGCTTTGACGGCACGGCTCGCGACGAAACGCTCGTATGTTGCCTGGGCCCCGGCGAGCATCGCCCGCTCGCGAGCTCTC
>JANYJI010000033.1 GCA_025358525.1 Chloroflexota bacterium
TGCGACGTCGCCTACGACGCCCTCGGCAGCTCCAATCCGAAGGTCGCGCCGTGCCCCAGCCCCGCACTCGTCGCCCATATCCGACCGCCCATAGCCTCGGTGAGCGCCCTCGCGATTGAGAGACCCAGCCCGCTGCCGCCCGCCTCCCGCGAGCGCGACGGATCGGCGCGGTAAAAGCGCTCGAAGACGCGGCCGAGCTGATCTGAGCTTAAGCCGGGCCCAGTGTCGGAGACGGTGATCGCGGCGATCCCGTCGTGACTGGCCAGCGCGAGACGAACCGCCCCACCCTCCGGGGTGTAGCGGAGGGCGTTGCCGACCAGATTGTCCAGCACCTGGGTCAGACGGGCGCGGTCGGCCCTCAGCCGGACCGGGACGGCGCTATCCACCCCGAGTTCGATCGAGCGACCCACTGCGGCGCCCCGATGGCGCTCGACCGCGTACGCGAGCACAGTCGGCCCAGCGAGGTCTTCGGGGACCATAGCAATTTCGTGCGCCTCGGCACGCCACAGATCGGAGAGGTCGTCGACAAGGCGCGCCAGCCTGGCCGTTGAGTCGCCCAGAACGCGCCACGTATCGGGCCCCGGCTTGAAGATGTCATCCTCGAGTCCCTCGAGATACCCGGACAGCGATGCGATCGGCGTCCGCAGCTCGTGCGCGATGTCACCGATGAGCTCCAGCCGGCGACGTTCGGTCGCTTCGAGCGAGGCTGCCATGGCGTTGAACGAGTTGGCGAGCTGGCCGAGCTCGCCGCCGCCGCCCTGCACTCTCTGGTCGTAGTGGCCTGCTGAGATGCGACCGCTCGCCTCTGCGAGAGCGCTGATCGGGCGCGCCAATCTGGCCGAGATGACGAGCGCAACCACGACCGCGACGATGCCCGCCGCGACGAGCCCGAGCAGGAGCGCCGAGCCGACAGCATTGCCGAAGGCCGTAGAGACGGTCGCACTCATCATGCCGCCCATGCCAACCATGGTTCCGTGGCCCATCGCGTTGTCGAAGGCCTGCGGAGCGGCAAGGCTCACGGCGACGGCGACGACGAAGGCCCCCGCCCCAGCCACCAGCAAGTTGCCGATGAGCAGGCGCCAGCGCAGGCGTCCCAGGTCGAAGCCTTTCATCGCCGATCCCTCGCGAAGCGGAACCCAACGCCTCGGACCGTCTCGATCGGGCTCGCGTCGGCGCCGACCCGCCCGATCTTGCGCCGCAAGTTCGCGACGTGGACGTCAAGAACGTGGTCGTCGCCGAAGAAGTCGGCGCCCCAGACCGCATCGAGGAGCCGCTGCCGAGTGAGGACGACGCCGGGGTCGCGGACGAGGGCCGCCAGGAGATCGAACTCGAGGGCGGTGAGTTCCACGGGCTCGCCCGCCACCGTCACCGTCCGGCCGGGCACGTCCACGGAGAGATCGCCGCTCCGTACCACCTGGCCGCCGCCCGTCTCCGGCTCACGGCGACGGCGCAAGAGTGCCCGGACTCGGGCGACCAGCTCTCGCGGAGAGAATGGTTTCGTGAGGTAGTCGTCAGCGCCCACGGTGAGCCCCACGATTCGATCGACCTCCTCGTTGCGGGCGGTCAGGAGCAGCACGTACGGATCGGCGAACGACCGGATCTGGCGGAGGACTTCCAGGCCATCGAAACCCGGCAGCATGACGTCGAGCACGACGACGTCGGGTCGGGACTCTCGGGCTGCCTCAACTGCGGAAGGGCCGTCGACCGCCTCCAGGACGGTCATGCCCTCCCGCTCCAGGAAACCCCGGACGATGTCGCGGATCGAGCCCTCGTCGTCGACGACGAGGACGCGGATCGGGGTTCCGTCCTCGGCCAATTCATGCCTCGCATCCGACCGCTGGAGGTCCGTGGCGTCGGACAGCGCCCGCGGCGTTGTGTCCGACATCGTAGCCGCCATCGTCGAGCTACTGGACGACGATCGTCCCCTTCATCCCCGCCTCGTAGTGGCCTGCCGCGTGGCAAGCGAAGGCGAACGGCCCGGAACCCGTGAATGTGTACGTGAGCGACTTCGTCTGCATCATGCCGATATCGGTAATCTCTGGCGTCCCGTCCTTGTTGGCCGCCACGTCGGCAGCTGGTCCGAGCATGAACTCGTGGACCGTCGGACCCATGGTCGTCACCTCGAAGGTGATCGTCTCACCCGCTTTGACCGTTACGACGTCGGGTGAGAAGCGGAGCACGGGCGTAGCGAGGATCCGCACCAGGCGCGGCGCGGTCGTCGTTCCGGCAGCGAAGCCAGAAGCGTCCGGCCCCGGACCCGACGAGGCGCCGCTCCACGCGCCACCCATCATGCCGTTGGCGCCCATCATGCCGTTGCCGCCCATCATGCCGTTGCCGCCCATCATGCCCGTCCAAGCTTGCCCCTGGGAATTGCCCGCCGCCGGAGCGACAAGGGCTCCGGCGCCGATGGTTATGACGCCAGCCAGGGTCAGCACAGCCCCCAGAAGGAGCGACGCTCGACCATTCATCGATCGTCCCCCAAAACCTTCTTGGCCTGCACGAATTCGGCCTCAGTGATTTCACCACGGGCGAATCGCGCCCGCAGGATCGATTGAGCGTCGAGCCGATCCGGGCTGGCAGATGGGGCAGTATTCGAGTTTCCACGCGAAACAGCCCAAACGACCAGGACCACCAGACCGACGATCAGGAGCATCCCGCCAAGGCCCCACATAAGCCCCGCGGATCCGGACCCGGCACCGTATCCCATCATCATCTGACTCCATTTGCTTCCGCCCGGAACTCCCGGGCTCACCGTTCCAGCATCGCAGGCCAGCCTCTGGCGAAGCGCACGGCCGCCTCAAGAGTTGGTCAAGTTGTCGGCTCCGGCCGGGCACTCCCACCCTGTCACTAAACGCACCTGCCGCCTACTCACTCCCTTCGGATGGCAACGAAGGTTCCTCGGAACGGGACGAGTGCCGGGACTCAGGCGACTCTCACATTTCTCTCAGCTTCGCGTGCCATCATGGTTCCCATGAGCGACGCGGCACGCATCCTCGTCATCGACGACGACCCGAAAATCCGATCGGTCGTCCGGCGCGGACTCGTCTACGAGGGCTTCCGAGTGACGGACGCCGGCTCGGGCGAGGAGGGCCTGGACAAGGCTCGCGACCAGACGCCGGACCTCGTCGTCCTCGACCTCATGTTGCCGGGTATCGACGGCCTCGAGGTTTGCCGCCGGCTCCGTGACGCCGGCGACGAGGTCGCGATTCTCATGCTGACGGCGCGCGACGAGGTGAAGGACCGCGTCGAGGGACTGGAGACGGGTGCCGACGACTACCTCGTCAAGCCGTTCAGCTTCGAGGAGCTCCTCGCCCGCGTTCGGGCGCTCCTGCGACGGCGGCCGACCCAATCGGGCGAGGTACTCCGGTTCGGCGATCTCGAGCTCGATGTCGACGCCCGCGAAGCCAGGCGCTCTGACCGGCCGATCTCGCTGACCACGACCGAGTTCAACCTTCTCCTCCTGCTCATGCGCCATCCGCGGAAGGTTCTGACCCGCGACATCATCATGGATCGCGTCTGGTCATACGACTTCGGCGGCGAGTCGAACGTCCTCGAGGTCTACATCCGGTACCTGCGCAACAAGCTCGAGGCCAGTGGCGAGCAGCGCCTGATCCACACCGTTCGTGGCTCGGGCTACGTGCTCAAGGGGTGAATTTCTCAGTCCGGCGCCTGTCGATCCGGACACGCCTCGCGCTCATCTACACCGGGCTCCTCGTCGCGGCGCTGGCGGTCTTCGGGACGGGCGTGTTCCTCGTGCTTCGCGCGCAACTACAGAGCTCGTTTGACGCGAGTCTCAGGGCGAACGCCGAGCATGCCGCCGGTGCATTCGCCCAGGACGTCGGCGCCGACGGCCAGCTCCATCCCACCCCGCGCCTGCTCGATCAGTTCGCCTCGACCGGCGGGCGCGTCGTGATCCTCGATCCAACAGGCAAGCTCGTCCTCGATTCAGCACCGGCCGGTACGCCACCACTGCCAGTTTCTTCGAGCGACATATCCCCGAATGACGGGCATGAAACACGAACCGCCAGGGAGGGCGCCGACTCGGTCCGGCTGCTAGTTCATCCCATCGAAGCGTCCGGCCATGGCGTCGTCGGCTACGTCGTTTGGGCCTCATCCACGCACGATACGGACAACCTCCTCCGAACCGTGGCCCTCGTGCTCGTACTCGGCGGCCTGCTTCTCACAGCCCTGGCTTTCGGCGGGGGCTGGCTGCTCGCCCGCCGCGCCCTCGCGCCGGTCGCCGACGTGACCGACACGGCCCGGGCAATCTCGCTGTCGGGCGACTTCGGCGCGCGCGTCGAAGCGGTCGGCTCTGGCGGCGACGAGGTCTCGGAGCTCGCCGTCGCATTCAATGAGATGCTCGCCGCGCTCGAGGAAAACCATCAGGCCTTGCAGCGCTTCCTCGGCGACGCCTCCCATGAGTTGCGCACACCGCTCACTACCCTTCGGGCCAGCCTCGAGCTCGTTGCCCGCCCGGCCCTGCCGGCAGATGATCGCGAGGCTCTGCTCGCCGACGCTCTGGCCGAGACGGAGCGGATGGCCGGCTTGGTCGGCGATCTCCTCTCGCTCGCTCGGGCCGAGTCGGGTGCCCGCCTTGAGGTCTCTCCAGTGGAGCTCGACGCGGTCCTGCTCGAAGCAGTTCGGCAGTCGGGCCCAGCCGCACCCCACGTTCGTGTTGAAGTCGGATCGATCGAGCCCGCCGTCGTCTTCGGTGATCGCGACCGACTCAAGGAACTCCTGCTCATCGTGCTCGACAACGCCGGACGGTACACCCCCGCGGGCGGCACCGTAACCGCGAGCCTGCGCCTGGAGAAGCAGAACGTGCTGGTCCAGATCTCGGACACGGGGATCGGCATTCCTGAGCGCGACCGGCCGCATGTGTTCGAGCGACTCTACCGCGGGTCTGCGGCCCGCTCGGTGCGCCCTTCCGGGACGGGGCTAGGGCTCGCCATTGCGAAGTGGATCGTCGAGGCGCATGCGGGTTCGATCCGTGTTTCGCCACGACAGTCGGGCGGCACGGTGGTCACGATCGAGCTGCCCGCTTCGGCCCGCTGAAGGCCCGACTAGGGCGGTCACGCGGTGCCGGGAGACACCGCTGCCGGTGCACAACCACGCCGCGCCCCAACGACCCGACGGCCCATGACCACGATCCCAAGGACGTTCAGGCCCAAGCTGATTGCGATCAGGGGCGTTCGGTAGTCGGCCAGGAATACTGCGGCCGCGGACAAGCCGACCAGCGGCAAAACGTCCACCAGATGGTGCGCGCAGCAGGCGAGCATTGCCGCACTGCCGGCCCCGGCGCTCGCTGCGGTCAGCGCGCCTGAGGCACGCTGCCGGGCGTGGATCGCGCGTAGCTCGACGAACAGGCCTACCTGCGTTCCGAAGCCAACAGCAATGGCAAGGACGTAGGGAAGATCCGCCCGCAGCTGGTCGAAAGCGTGTCCCGGGCCCTGGGCAAGGCTGATGAGACCGAGATAGAGGGCCGGCAGAAAGGCGGCACCCGCGGCGCCCGCGATGACGGAGCCTATCCGGACGCGATGGACCGGGCGATCCATCACTTCGACAATTGCCACTTGAAGTCCCGAGGGGCGGCGTCCCCGACCGCCGGTAGTTCGAGCTGGACCCAACTCGCATCGGCGAATAGGGCCGCAGATGAACCCCCAAATGAGAGCTTGCCCTCGCGGTGGTGTCCTGACGATCCGCCCTCCCATGTGGGTCGGGATAGCCGCGCGCCGCGGTCATTGGTCAGCGTCGCGGCCGTCAGGTCGATAGACGCAAGGTCGATCATGTGGTTGTCCATCTTGACCTCGAACACGGCGCCCGCGGCCGGTCCGGCCCAGGTCGCGTCGATGGTGACGCTGGCCCGGTCGCTGGTCTGCGTCGAATTTCCCGCCACCTGCGAAGCTCCGGAACGCAGTGGCGGCCCACTCGCACTGCTTGCGACCGTGGAGGTGGTGGTGGCCTGGGCCGGTGAGGAAGCCGTGGCTGTCGGAGATGCGGAACTGCATGCGCCGACCAGGACTGCCATCGACACGCCGAGGAGGGGTCGCAATTTGTTGCTCATGCGCCCATCCTGGCCGCGGAACCTGAGGCCAGCCTTAGCGCAGGGTTAGGAAACAGCGAGAAACCGGCCATACGGGCTTCACCATATCCGCACTCGAGACGACGAGTCTCAGCGAAGCCCGAGCCGGGCGAGGATCCCGCGGTGAACTGCCGGGACGAACGGCTCCACCTGCCCGACGATGGGCTCGTATCCGGCCCTGCGGACCGCCTGGGCAATCGCAACGAGCCCATCGTCGGGCAGGTGGAGCCGTTCGTCCCGGCAGTTCACCGCGGGATCCTCGCCCGGCTCGGGCTTCGCTGAGACTCGTCGTCTCGAGTGCGGATATGGTGAAG
>JANYJI010000039.1 GCA_025358525.1 Chloroflexota bacterium
TATCTCGGGGATGTCGATGCCGGGGCCGGTCTGCATTTCCAGGTTCA
Organism: Chloroflexota bacterium; assembly: GCA_025358525.1. GTDB lineage: Bacteria > Chloroflexota > Limnocylindria > Limnocylindrales > CSP1-4 > Fen-1039. Next base: position 48 of record JANYJI010000039.1, read on the forward strand.
GATAGTTAGCGACGGAGTCGACCATGAGGTTTGTCCGGCAGAGTGTGACTACGCCAAGCTGAGCGTAGGCTGCGGCCCGGACCGGGTCGTTGATCTTGGCCATGGCCTGCAGGATGCCCAGCGACTCGGTAGCCACCTGAGCGGCCATTATGTTGCGGTTGTCGCCCTCGGTCAGCGACAGGAGGATGTCGGCGCCCTGGGCACCGGCCCGCCGGAGGACCTCTTCGTCCGTTCCGTCGCCGCGCACGGCAGAGCCCTTGAACGTCTCAGGAAGGCGGTCGAAGGCCGCGGTCCGAACGTCGAAGATGATGACCTCGTGCCCCTCCGCGTCGAGGTTCTCGGCCAGCGTCGACCCGACGCGGCCGCAGCCCACGATCACGATCTTCATTGCGACTCCTTGCCCATCGGCTCACGCACCACCCACACCGCGCAGGGGGCGTTCTTCAATGCGTACGTGACGGCTCGTCCCACAGCGAAATCCCCGCCGAAGCGGGTTCGATAGGGCAGGCCGAGAATCAGAAGGTCTGCCTCGCGTGCCTCGGCCTCGTCGACGATGGCGGCGCCAACGTCGCGCGCCTGGACCAGCACAGACTCCAGCTTGGCGTGGAGCTGCTCGGCGACTCCCTCGGCCATGTCGAGGACGCGTTGCGCCTCTTCGGAGCGCTCGGCCACGTCGGCGTCGAGTGGCTGTGTCCAGTCGAGCTCGACCACGTGGACGGCGATCACCTCGGAATGAGGGGGCCGTGTGACTTCGATGGCCAGTCGAACAATGGTGTTGTCGACAGGGCTACCGCTCAGGGCGATGACGGCGCGCCGGAAGACGGGGGGAATCGCCTCGGGCACCGGGCCTCCGTTCTCGTCATAAGTCGCGTCTTCGACCGCGAACGCCGCCTGCGCGGCACCGACCGCCCAAGCGTTGGAACCATACCACCGTGACGCCGAGGCGTACGGGGCGAGGGTCAGCAGGCATGACCATCGGATCAGGCGGGTTCCGGTCGTTCGGCCTCCCCGGATTGGGACGGGCGCAGGGTGCCTCAGCGGCTACCCGAACGCGCTTCAGCCGCGAACGGCCAGGGCGGCCCATTCGGCGCTACTGGCGGCCGTTGTCCGCAGGCAGGAGTTCCCCGGCCGGCTTCGTCTCCTCGGCCACGGCCGCGCCTCGGGCATCGTCGCGCCGGTACGGGACGTTGATCACGACCGTGTGCGGTCGGCCCAGCAGCGCCGCCCGAAGCTGCTTGGCGGCCTGGTTGTAGAGCATCCGCTCCCACCAGTGCCGGGCGACATACTCGGGGATCAGAACGAAGGTGATCGGCTTCTCTTGCTCGTCGGGCCAGGAACGGTCGAGTACGTCCAGATAGGCCACCACCGGAGCGATCAGGGCGCGGTAGGGCGATTCCACGAGAACAAGCGGCACGTCCGGAACCGTCTGTGTCCACATCTCGCGAACGGCGTCACTGCGGGCAGGGTCGTCCGAGACGTAGACCGCCCGGATGTCGGTGGTGATGGAGCGGGCCACATTGAGGGCCTGGACCACGGCCCGGTTGACGCCCGAGATCGGGATCACCACTCGATTGTGGCGGTGCGGTTGCGGGATTGCGGCGCCAGGGCGCATCGTCAGCTGGCGGGCCGAGGCGGCGTACTGGTGCCGGATGAACACCATCATGGCGATCAGGGTCGGGATGAAGATCAGGACCATCCAGGCCCCGGTGAAGAACTTTTCGTAGGCCACGACTAGGAAGACCACGCCCGTCAGAATGGCGCCGAAGCCGTTTATCACGCTCCGCCAGGCCCAACCGGAGCTGCGCTCCTTGCGCCAGTGGATGACCATGCCGGCCTGCGAGAGCGTGAAGCAGATGAAGACGCCGACCGAGTAGAGCGGGATCAGGGCGTCGACCGAGGCATCGAACGCGTAGAGCATGACGATGGCAACGGCGGCCAGGACGACAATGCCCCAGGAGAACGCCAGCCGGTCGCCCCGGAAGGCGAACTGGCGCGGCATGCACTCGTCCTGAGCCAGGATGGCAGCCAGGCGCGGGAAGGCATTGAAGCTGGTGTTGCAGGCCAGAAAAAGGATTGCGGCGGCGCTGATCTGCAGAAGGACGAACAAAAAGTTGCCGCCGAAAACGGCACTGCCCACCTGGCCGAGAACGGTCGGTCCCTTGGCGGTCGTAGCCATGACGCCGTACTGCATGCCGACGAAGGTTAGCCCGATGAAGATCGTTCCCAGCAGCAGGGCCATGATGATCAGCGTGTTGGCGGCGTTCTTCGGCTCGGGCTTCTTGAAGGAGGGGACGCCGTTGGCGATCGCCTCGACGCCCGTCAACGCGACCGATCCGCCGGCGAAAGCCTTGAGAAGCAGGAAAATGGTGAACATCTGTGTGCCTGGCTGCTCCGCGAACGGAGGCGCGTCGAGGTGGTGCGCGGCGCCCGTGACGGTGTTCATCAGTCCAACGCCGATGGTCAGCAGGGCCATTCCGACGAAGAGGTATGTGGGCATGGCAAAGATGTTGCCCGACTCCCGGATGCCCCGGAGATTGGCCGCCGTAACCAGGATGATGACCAGCGCGCCCAGTTCGACCTTGTATGGCGCGATGACCTCGAAGGCCGTCGCGAGGTTGGCCAGGGCTGAGGCGCTCGAGACGGCGACGGTCATCACGTAGTCGACCATCAGCGCGGCCGCGGCGATCAGACCCCAGTTTGGCCCGAGATTCTCCCGGGCGACCACGTAGGCGCCGCCTCCCGAGGGGTAGCCGCGGCAAACCTGCCGGTAACTAATGCTGACGACCGTCAGCATTAGGACGATAGCGGCCGCCACCCAGATCGACCAGGTCATCCACGCCAGGCCGGCCAGAACCAGGACGCGCAGGATTTCGTCCGTGGCGTAAGCGGAAGAAGAAATCGCGTCCGAGCTGAAGATCGGTAAAGCCAGCTTCTTGGAAAGCCGCTCGTCGATCTCCTGGGCGCTCGAAAGCGGCTTACCAAAGACGAACGCTCGAACCCGCGCCACGCGACGACCGAGGGCGGTGGTGGGCGCGCTCGCGGCGGCCTTGGCCACCATGACGCCGGGACCGGCGTACCGGAAGAAGGCAGAATGCGGCCGATCGACCACCACGCGCCGGTCGCCGAGCTTGCGGCCTTTGAGTGGCGGGCGGGGAGCTGTCATCGAGCGCTTGTTCCTCAGTGATAGTTGATCGAGAGTGGGCGGCGCACGGTGGGCGGCCGGCGGTCATCGCCCCTGTGGACTGCCGTACCCTGCCGAGACCGGCTGCGCCTCCGAACCGGGCAAGACTAGAAGGCTAGCACGACGCCCCCGGCTTGGATGCGGTACCAGCGGCCCAATCCTGCTATCGGCGGGGCCCGGTTCGAGGCTTGCGGATCGACCCTGCGGGGGTCTTTCGGCCCGCTCCCAGCATTGTCCTGGGCCGGCGGCGGCCTCGGCCGTCATCACCCGATCACCGGCCGAAGCTCAGCCGTCGCGCCAGGCGGGGCGGCAGGCCGGCCCCCAGCATGGCTGCCTGGGTTGCCCCGATGTCGTAGGCGGCTCTCTGCCACGTGACCGCAGCTGCGTCGGTGTCGATCAGCATGTAGCTGGCGCTGGGATGGCCGTCGCGCGGCTGGCCTACACTCCCAGGGTTGAGGAATGCGCGGCGCTCGTCGATGCTCAGGCGAGTCTCCGGCCCCACCAGACGGGCCTTGATCTGGCCGCGCTCCTCACGCAGGACCAGCGGAACGTGGGTATGTCCGACGAGGCAGTAGGTTGTCGAGAAGGCAGCCATGTTCTCGCGGGCCGCGTCCGTGGTGTCTAGGTACTCGCCGATGGGTTCACGCGGACTGCCGTGGACGAGCGTGTACTCGCCGCCCTGGGGCTCCAGCCGCTCCGGCAAGCCGATCAGGTAGGCCCGCGTCGTCTCGTTCATGCGGGCCCGAGTCCACTCGGCGGCGATGCGGGCGTCTGGGGTGAAGCCGTCGACGGACTCACCGCCGCAGGCGGCGTCGTCGTGGTTGCCCTTGACGCCGAAGGCCCCGACCGCGCGCAGCCGATCCACTACGCCATCGGGCTCAGGGCCGTACCCAACAACGTCGCCGAGCTGCCACAGGGCGTCGACGGTGCCCAGAGAACCAAGCACCGCGTCCAGTGCCTGGAGATTGGAGTGGATGTCCGAGACAACGGCGATGCGCATCCGCAAGGGCCTCTAGAGTGGGCGGCGGCGGCGCGCGGCGGGGTCCCGCGGAAACTCGGGCGGTGTCTCGGCGATCTTCTC
>JANYJI010000054.1 GCA_025358525.1 Chloroflexota bacterium
GATCGTCATCGGTTTCGCTCCCCCACGGCCTGGCCCATGCCCAGCGAGAAGGCTGCCCATTCCTGGACGTGCTCAGCGAGCATGCCCAGGCCTGACTTGGTGATCTTGTAGTAGCGACGGCGTGGCCCGCGATCGCTCTCCTGCCAGCTGGCCTCGAGGGCGCCGTCTGCCTCAAGGGCATGGAGCGCCGGATATAGCGACCCCTCGCTCGGGAAGAAGGCGCCGCCACTTCGCGCGCGGATCCGCTGGGCAATTTCGTAGCCGTACAGCTCGCCGTCTCGGAGTACGGTCAGAACGAGGAGCGTCGTAGTGCCCTTGAGAAGTTGTCCCCGAATTCGGCCTGGCATCGGAGGCGCTACCTCATTTCGCTGTATATCAGATTACTAGGTAGCGCCAATATACCGAACCAGGTGGAAGTGTCAAGGCCTCTGGGACCCGGTCAGAGGCAACTCGTTCGTTGACGCGGGCTGTCCAACTAACCCTGTTGCTCTTCATCGCGGGAGGCCACCTGCTCGGCGCGGGGGCCCGAGTCGCCAACGGCGCCCTGCGGCGGGCTGAGGTTCGAGCCTGAGAGCCAGGTCCTAGCCGTCGCTTTGGGCTGGAAACGCTACCGGCCGAAGGTGCTCCGGGAGCCGTCCGTACTGCCAATCGAGTTCCGCGGCGGCGGCAGTGGCGGCGTAGGTGGACGCGGCGGCGTAGGTCGCCACCTTGACAGCGTAGGCGGCAGCGTGAGGAGCGTGACCGGCCATGTGGGCGGTGCCCGCTGCTTGACCGGCGGCACGGGCGGCAGCTCGTGGCGCACCTTTATCCGAGTCGCGGGCGGCCGCGTGAGCGGCGACCGCAGCGGCGCGCACCTCACCCACCCGCACCTCGCCACGCACCCAGGCACGCACGGCTTCGATAGCTTTCCGAGGCCGGTCGTCCTGCGGGTACTCCTGCTCGAAATACGGGAGTACGTGCTCGGCGCAGTCGGAGGCCCACAGAGCCAGGGCTCTCTGGTCTGGCTCGTCGAGCTGCATTCCCCATCCTCTTTCGGCATCGTCGGCCGCGTGCTGCAAAGCTGGCGCATGCGGAACGGCGCAGGGCAAAGAAATGGTGGAGATGGGGGAGAGTCGAACTCCCCGTCCAGAAACCTTCTCCGGAGACCACTACGAGCGTGTCCGATGATTTGTCGTCGATCGCCTGGGCGGCCATCGGCAGCCTACCAAACGCTCCAGTCACGTCCCCGGTCGGGGTTGCCCCCGACTTCGGGCTTTAACTCCGACTACGCGACACTACTCGGAATCGCACCCCCGCTGAATGACGCTTCCACAGCCCACGGGGGTGAGGCTGCTTCCACGCTCACCTTACTGCCTAAGCAGCGAGGGCGAGAGTTGACTGGTTGTTGCCAGTTACTTCGTTTGGGCTCCTTTTTACGAGGCCTGGAGACCAACCTCGGCTCGCGTTCTCCGGTCGCCAGCCCCTGTCGAAACCACGCATCCCCACAGAGCCCACAACCGGGTGCGCTGCGACCAGCGCCCGCGGATTGTACAGCCAACGCCCAAAGAGGTATCACGCGGTCGTTCTGCGGCGCAGGCGGCTACGACGAAGTTGGAGTTGGAGTTGGGCTTGGAGTTGGGCTTGGAGTTGGAGGCACCGGAGGGGTCGGGGGGGCCGGAGGGGCCGGAGGCGTGCCGCCGATCTGCACCTGGCCGTTGACAACGGTGTAGTGCGAGTACCAGGCGTCGTTGTGGATGACGGTTCCGGAGGAATCGGTGACAACCCGTGTCACGCCGGTGTCGAACCCGTTGGTTGCGTACTCAGCTATGTTCTGCTGACCAGGCTTCAGGGTGCTGACATATTCGGGCGGGTTGTTGTGGGCGGTGACAATGTTGGCCTTCCCGCCGCCGGTCCACGCCACTGTCCGGTTGAGGGGCCAGGACCAGAGTTGGATCGTGATCGTGCTCTTGGAGCCAGGAGTAGTCCAGGCCCGGATCACGATCGGGTAAGGCGTGTCGTTGGTCCACTTCAGATCGTAGGTGCTCACGCCGTTCGAGTAGACGGTCGCATCCCTACCGATCGGGTAGCGGTAGATGTAGTACTCGTGGGCGTGGCGCTCGTCGATCCGGAGGCCGGCAGTGGCGGCCGCATTGAACATCGTGGTCGATGCGGAGCAGATGCCGCCGCCCATTGCGCCGGTGTGATTGCTCTTGCCGCCCAGGATCACGCCACCGAGCGTGAAGCCGTGGGCTGGATCGATGGGGCCGACCCCGCCCAGGAAGCTGAACTGCGCGCCGGGATTGACGACCTGCCCGTTTAGGTTAGTGGCAGGCTGGCGAATGTTCTTGCCAAAGCCGTTGCTGATGTCCGGGTAGAACGTGGTGGTGTGGCTGCCGACCACAACCATATTGGCAAGGCTGTCGACGCTGTTGATCTGCGGGTGGATCGGTGCTGTGACGATCTCTACGCTCGATGCAGCGCCACCGCCCGTCGCGAGCCTATTTAGGTAGGCCGAGACGGCAGAGGTCGTACCGGCGGGGTCGACACCGAGGCCGTCCTTGCCCGCGGTTAGGTCGACCGGCTTGCCAGACGGATCCCAAACGACCCAGGGCTCGACCGGGGGGACACCTGCATTTCCGGAGACGCCCGCCACATATGCCGCCATCTTTGCCTGATCGAGGGTCGGTTCGTATATGCCGTCCGCTTGAGTTCCGAAGATGATCCAGTCGCGTATCTGATCGGCGCTGATCGTCCAGTCCTGGGGCTTCCAGCTCGCAGGCGCGGCCGCGGGCGGCGTGGTCCAGGTCAAGTCGACGTTGGCGATCATCTTCGAGGCCCGGGCAATCGCGTCTCGGGCGTTCTGGTCACTGACCTGGGGCTTCAGTGTCACGAACCCGCCGCTGATCTGCAGACTCGGTGCCGCGCCGGCCTGAGTAAGCTGGTCGATGATCGCCGCTCCCATCGCCCTCTCGTCTATGCCGCGGCCTGCTGCCCCCGGCGTGAAGCTGAAATTGCCGTCCCCGGCTGTCGCTACTGCGTCCTTCGGAGCGACCGAGGTCGTGCGGCCGAGCACGTGAATGCGCTGGGCCAGGGCAGTGGGGTCGACCTGGATTACGACCGGAATGGCCTGGCCAAAGGCCGCGGAATGAACCACGCTCGCACCGTCGGCAAGAGGATTGCCGGAGTGGCCGACGGCCATTGCTGCGTCCGCCATAGCTTCGACGTCCGGCCCGCGGCCCGCCTGCTGGTAGGTGATAGCCGCCGTGCCAACCGGGGTCGTGACGGTTACCTGGCCGTTGCCCAGGTAGGCGTATCCCGATTGGAGCTTGGCTATGGCCTGGTCGCGCGTGAGCCCGGAAAGATCCACCGAACCAGCGTGAACTTGGGGCAGAACACGGTCGCGGTAGGTGTTGGAGAGGCTGAAGGCGGCGACGTACAGAAGGACGAAGGTCGCCACGCCGCCGGCCACCAACGCGACCGTGAAGCCAACCAACCAGCGATTGCGCGAAGCGTCCTGCGACGCCCGCGCTCGCGGCAGGCCGCGCCCAAACCATCTGTGGGGCGACGGAAACACGAGTTCGCTGCCCACAGCCACCGCCTCCGAGGCAATCCACACAACCGTCAGGGGTGGCTCTGATGCCGCGTCAGGCGAGCCGTCGTTGTTGCTGTTGCCCTCGAGCGGCTCAAGCGACTCGGTTGTCATTGCCCTTCTTGTTTCACACCGGTACGACGCCCCTGTACCAATTGGTGTAACGACGGCTGGCCCGCCAGTGGCTTAGCGGGTGCGGCCGCGGTCGGCGTCCGCGAGTTGCCGGGCCATGTCCCGCGCTGCGTCGCGGTCGGCGATGTCGTGGCGGCGGTCGTGAAGCTGCTTGCCGCGGCCGAGGCCGATCTCGAGCTTGGCGATGCCCCGACCGGTGATGTACATCTTGAGTGGGACGAGGGTTTGTCCCTTGGCTTTGGTCTTGGTGAGGAGGGACACGATCTGGTTGTGGTGGAGCAGCAGCTTGCGCGGCCGCTTGGGCTCGTGGTTGTAGCGGTTGCCAGTATCCCAGGGCGAAATGTTGGCCCCGACCAGCCAGGCCTCGCCGTTGTCGATGCGCGCGTAGGCCCCGGCGAGGGTCACTTTGTGCGCCCGAACCGACTTGATCTCAGTTCCAGTCAGGACGATGCCGGCCTCAAACGAATCGTCGATCGAGTAGTCGTGGCGAGCTTTTCGATTGAGGGCGATGGTTTGTTCGCCCATAGCTAGGCTCCTTCGGCTGGTCGCCGAGCGATCGAACACTTTGTGGTTAGCGGACGGGATGGCCTGGCAGGGCTGTCAAACTGGCTCGCCGACCCGTGGCTATGGCCCAGAACGCACGAATGCCGGCCCCGAAGGACCGGCATTCGGCTTACGTTAATCACCACCCGCGGGATGACCGGTCTCTAGAGTCCGGATCCTCGCGAGGTGGTGCAGGGCATCGGCAAATCCGACACTGCACATCACCTCCTTTCGTTCTCGGGCATCGTACGGGTCCGGGCGAAATGGCGCAAGGGCGGGCTCGGATGCCGCTCCACGCCGCTCTTCGGGCGTGTCAGGTGCGGGACGGCGAGGCGCTCGGCGCGACACTCGGGCTGCCGCTCGGGCCTGCGTTGCCGCTGGGCGTTGGGCTGCCATTCGGGCCTGGGCTGGGCGCGGGGCTAGGCGGGAAGCCGAGTTGCTGCAGGCTGGCGTCGAGGACCGGGTCCACACCGGCTCGCGCGCCGTCGGAACTCACCGGTACGTCGGGCTGGAGGCCCTTGCCCTGGATCCAGACCTTGTCCGGCGTGAGCCATCGAGCCACGGTCAGGTGAATGCCGCCAAAGTCATTCGGGAGCGGCAGATACTCCTGGACGACGCCCTTGCCGTAGGTCTTGGAGCCGACCAGCTTGGCCACGCCGCGTGCCTGAAGCGCAGCCGCGAGGATCTCCGCCGAGGACGCGGTGTTGCCGTCGACCAGGACGACGAGGTGGGTCGAGCCATCGGTAGCCCGGCCGCCCGTCGTGGCCGTCACCTCCGACGTCGCTCCGGACGAATCTTGCTGGTAGGCGACCGTCCCAGACGGGATGAACTCGCTAGCGATCTTGACCGCATCGTTGACGTAGCCGCCCAGATTTCCGCGCAGGTCCAGGATGATGTTGCGCTGCCCGGCGTCGAGGGCCTTCTGTAGAGCAAGGTCGAACTGCGAACTGGCAGGCGGATTGATGCCGGCGATGGAGATGTAGACCACGGAGCCGTTGGCCAGTGTCTTGCTGGCGACCTCCGGCCGGCTGTAGATCTTGCGGACGATCGCCAGCTGCATCTTCTTGCCGTTTCGATCCAGGCCCAACGTGACGGTCGTGTCCTTGGGGCCCCTTATGAGAGCGGTCGTCTGATCGATGGTCATGCCGTCCAGCGAGGTCCCGTTGACTGAAACGATCACGTCGCCGGACGCGACGCCAGCGGCTGCGGCGGGCGAGCCGTCAATCGGGTGGTCGACGGCCAGCTCGCAGCCGTTGCCGATCTTGGTGCAGGTGGCCGTTGAGTTGGGGTCGACCGGCTGGAGCTGGACCTGGACGCCGATGCCTTCGGCCTGGCCGCCCACGTTGAGCAGGGAGTTCTGGAAGTCGGCGGGCCCCTGGTAGTAGGAATACGGGTCGTTGAGGCTCTGCATCATGCCGTTGATCGCGGCCTGTGCCAGCTTGTCCTGGTCCGGCCTGGGAGATCCGGCGAACCTGCCAGTGATGAGCGAGTAGACGTCCCAAAAGGGACCGAAGCGCGTCTCTTGGGTGGCCGGCGTACCGGGAGTGGTAGCCACGCGCGAGCCCAGGGAGAAGCCACCCACAAAGAGGGCGCTGCCGGCCAGGATAGCCACCAGGATCAGGCTGACGTGCGATGGGGCGACGCCGCGGTTGCCGCGTCGGACCCCAGGTAGGGTCTCGTTCAGATCGGACGCCTCGCCGATCGTTTCGGGCGGGCGATCCGGGTCGGGTGCCGGCCGTCCTGGCTCGTCGGGATTCTGGCGGAATGACTCAGGCGACATCGATGGAACCTCAGAGCTGGAGACCCGCGGATCGGTCGCCCGATCAGCGATGGAGATAGCTGCGAACAGACAGATACGAGCCGAGGACGCCGATGCCGACCCCGGTTCCCAGCACGATCAGGGCGATGTTCTGCCCTACGCCAATGCCGGCATCGACGGGCAGGACCTTGAAGTAGGGAGACAGGAAGCTCGTGATCGGGAAGAGCAAACCGATCGTGATTACTGCGCCAAGCAGGCCCACGATCGCTCCTTCGAACACGAAGGGCCAGCGAATGAAGGCGTCCGAGGCGCCGACCAGTCGCATGATCTCGATCTCGTCGGCTCTGGAGACGACGGCCAGCCGAATCGTGTTGACGATGATGAAGAGCACGATGAGCCCGACGACGAGGAGGATCGCCACGCCGCCGGCCCGGAGGATGTTGATAACCGTGACCATCTGATCGACCGTCTGCTTGATGTTGAGGACGCGCTCCACGCCGGGTTGGTTCTTGAGGTAGGCGGCAACGTCGACGTAGTCGTTGGGGTCTCGCAGGTTGATGCGCAGCGAGGCTGGCATTGGGTTGTTGGGCAACGACTTGATCACATCGACCTGGTCGGGATGGCGGGCCACGAAGTCGTTGTAGGCCTGGTCCTTTGAGACGTAGCCGACCTGGCTCACCTGAGGCATGTTCCGAAGGGAAGTCTGCAGGTCGAGGATTTCCGACTGGCTGGCCGAATCCCTCAGGGAGGCTACGACCTGGACCTGGTCCTCAACCGACTTTAGTGTGGCGTTGAGGCCGGTGAGCAGGATGATCAGGCCCGACAGGAGAACGAGCATCAGGACCATCGTGGCCGTGGCCGCGACGCTCATCAGGCCGTTGCGGCGGAATCCCTGCCAGGCACGACGCAAGCTGAAGGCGACGAAGGCAATCATCTAGCCCTCGCGCTCGTACGCGGCGGCGACCTGGTCGCGAACGATTCGCCCGTCCTCGAGAGCCACGACGCGCTTGCGGACGGCCGTAACGACCTCGGCGTTGTGGGTGGCCATCAGGACCGTGACGCCCATCTCGTTGATCCGGAGCAGGAGCTGGATGATCTCCCAGCTGATCAGCGGGTCGAGGTTGCCGGTGGGTTCGTCGGCGATGAAGAGGCGGGGGTTGTGCACCAGGGCCCGGGCGATGGCGGTGCGCTGTTGCTCGCCGCCGGAGAGCTGGCTGGGGAGCTGGTCTGCCTGGCCGGTCAGGCCCACGACCCGCAGCGCCCGGTCGACGGCGGGAGCGATCTCGCGGCGGGGCGTGCCGATGACCTCGAGGGCGAAGGCCACATTGTCGCGGACGGACTTATTGGGCAGCAGCTTGAAGTCCTGGAAGACGATGCCGATCTTGCGACGGATCTTGGGCACTTCGCTTCGCTTGAGCTTGGCCACGTCCCGATCATCCAGGAGAACGGCCCCCTTAGTCGGCAGCTCGTCTCGGATCAGGAGCTTGATGACCGTGGATTTGCCCGCGCCGGACGGCCCGACGAGGAAGACAAAGTCGCCCTCAGGGATGGTCAGGTCTACGCCCCGAAGAGCCACCCGGCCGTTGGGGTAGGACTTGGTGACGCCCTGTATCGCCACGACCACTCGAGCTGGCACACGCGTCTCGGTCCGAGCGGCGGGCTTCGCAGCGCCGCCAGGGGGCCCGGTCGCGGTGCGTGCTCTCGGCGTTGGGGCGGTCGCCTCCGCGAGAGGCAGGGCGGGCCTGGCGCCTCGGGCCGACTGAGCCGGCTTGTCGGCCGCCGCGGACTGGTCCGGAACCGGCGCCTTATCCGTAATTGGCTGGGCGTCCGAGTCGCGGGTCTTGCTTGGGTTGGACCCGGAAGGTGCCGCGCTCACGATGGCCTTGAGGCTAGCACCGATGCGCCGGATTCGTGGCGACCGTTGACCGTCACAGCAGGGCCAGGCTGGCGGGCAGGTAGCGGTCGAAGGCACCGAACGGCCGAGTCCACCCAAGCAGGGCCGGAAAGCCCTCGATCCGGAGACCTGCGCGAAGCAGGGCGACCATAGCCCGATCGTTCGCGCCTGGAACCCATGCGCTGGTCGCGCCGCGTGGCTTGATGGCGGTGATCAAGTGTCCGAGAACGGGGGCCGTCAGGGTTTCATCTAGAAGGGCCACGGGTCCGAATCGGCCGGCCTCGGAGCTGTAGCCGTAGCCGAGCACCTCACCGTCGGAGGCTCTGTACACGAAACCGGTCCGACCGCTGGCACGGAGGTGGCGATGATCCAGCGAATGGGCAAATCCCAGGACGGCTCGATCGATTGCGTCGATTGCGGCCGAGGGGTCGCTCCGGCCGAAGGTCACGGCTTCGATGCCCGGGGGCAAGGGGGGCAGCACGCTCGGCATCTTGGGCGTTCCGACCAGGTTGAAGATGGGCATCCGGGGCACGATCCCGTACCTGGCATACAAACCGCTGGAGGCAGGCTGGGCAGCGTCGGTGCAGGTGGCCAGGACTCCGAGCTGGCGGTCGCGAGAAGAGTCCGAGCTCCCTTCAGGTGCCTGGACATTGATGGCTGCTGAGCCCGCGGCCGAGCCCGAGCCATGAGGCAGCGAGGGCAGGATCTGGCTCAACAGGGCGTGGCCAATACCGTGGCGCTGCTCGGATGGCAGGACGTATAGCTGTGAGAGGAACCAGACGTGCTCGCGCTGGGCGGCGATGCCGAAACCGACGACCTGCTCCTTCGCATGCGAGCCGGCACCCGAGGTGCCGGGCGTGGCTGGCCGGACGGCAACAAGGAACCGCTCCGGGTCGGTCGTGAGCAGGTGATCTAGCAGGGCCAGTAGAGGGTCGAAATAGGGTGACGGCAAAGGCCGTCCCAGGCGGGCCATGTAGTCGTCGACCGCCGAGTACCACACGAGGGCGCAGTCCGCGAGCTCGACGGGGCGGGGCGGCCGGTAGGAGATCGCCACGCTACCCGCCCACCGAGCGGGGTCCATCCTCACCCACGTTGAGGCCCGTCGCCTCCCGCTCCAGCTCGGCCTGCATGAAAACGTCGAGGTCCCCGTCGAGCACGGCCGCGGTGTTGCCTGTCTCGACATCGGTGCGGTGGTCCTTGACCATCTGGTAGGGGTGCAGGACGTAGCTGCGGATCTGGTTGCCCCAGCCCGCTTCCACATGCTCCCCGCGCAACTTGCGGAGCGTGGCTTCATGCTCTTCGACCGCTCGCTGCAGTAGTCGGGCTCGCAGCAGCTTGGCAGCGGTCTCCTTGTTCTGCGTCTGCGATCGCTCGTTCTGGCTCTGCGAAACGACGCCGGTAGGCAGATGGGTGAGCCGCACCGCTGAGTCGGTCTTGTTGACGTTCTGGCCGCCCGCCCCGGTAGCGCGGAATGTGTCCACGCGGATCTCATCCCAGTTCAGCTCAACCTCGAGGTCGCTTTCAACCTCAGGCAGCACCTCCGCCAGGGCGAACGTCGTGTGGCGGCGCTTCTGCGAATCGAACGGGCTGATCCGGACCATACGGTGTACCCCGCGCTCCGCCTTGAGGTAGCCGTAGGCGTAGCGGCCATCGATTGCGACGGTGACGCTCTTGACGCCCGTCGCCTCGCCGTCAGTCTGGTCGAGGATCTCAGTGGCGAAACGGTGACGCTCGGCCCAGCGGAGGTACATTCGGAGGAGTATCTCGGCCCAGTCGGTGGCCTCGGTGCCGCCGGCTCCGGCGCTAATCGTCAAGAGGGCATTGCGCTGGTCGTACTCACCGCCGAAGAGGAGATGCTGCCGGGCCCGATCGTAGTCGGCGGCAAGCTCCCCCGCCTCTTTGGCGACCTCGGCCAGCAGGCCCCCATCCTCCTCCTCCTGGGCAAGATCGAGCAGCTCCTGAGTCGACTGGGAGCGCGATTCGAGGTCTCGCCAGAGGTGCAGTTCCTCGCGAAGACCCTCGGCTTCGCGAAGCGCCTTCTTGGCCGAGCGCTGGTCATCCCAGAAACCGGGTCCGCCAACGGCTCCGTCCAGTCCGGCTAGACGGTCTTCCTTTGTCGCGAGGTCAAAGACGCCCCGATGTCGCCTGGATCCGACCTACCAGATCGCGGATCTCGGCCGGCTCCACTAGGAGCGGCCTCGCGCGTCCTGGAGAAGGATCGGCCGGAGCTCAATCAAGCGCAACGCGCTCTTGCTCCGGGCGACTACGGGGTTCACGCAGGGGCAGTAGATGTTGTGGGGACAGACACCGCAGTTACCATCGCAGTCGAGCGCAGCCGCATAACTACAGGACCGGCAATCACGCTCGCAGGCGATGAGATCGATGAAGGCCGCTTCCTCTGCCTGCTTCAACTCTCTCCTCAGTGTGACGGCACTCGCCCCCTCAATCGCACCGATTAGCGGGTTCGGCACGACGGGCGACAGCCCGAGTATACGGTTTCAATTCGGCGTAGCCAAGAGGTCAAAATGGGCTCGGAGGCGGAAAATCCCCGCATGAGGCCGAAGTGGCTCGACATTCCCTCCGGCAGGGCTCTGGTTCCGCTCCACCGCGGATCGCGTCGAGGAGGCGGACTGGTGGGGGCACGGGGCGGGCCTGTCGCGGGGCGGCCCAAGCCTATTGTCCCGAAGCGCCGGGCACTGGCGAACGCGATGGCGCGGCCGAGCGGCCCGAAGTGCCGGACACGGCAGTGGGGCCGTCCGGATCGCCGGCGACGAGCATGTAGTAGCCCATCGCCGTGACCTCGTGGACCATCGATTTGTAGAACAGGTGGGAGTCGATATCGTCCGGGCTGGTCGACGTGGGCGACGACCAGGCCTCGATGCCCTGTTCCTGGGCGAGCCGCAGGACTCGGAGCATGTGGCTCCGGTCGGAGACGAACAGAGCCGTTCTGAGGCCTCGGGCATCGAAGATGGCACGGACGTGCTGGATCGAGTCGAGTGTAGTGTGGCCCGCGTTCTCCATGAGGATGGCCGAATCGGGGACGCCTCGATTCATGGCGTACCGGCGTCCGACTTCGGCCTCGGTCGTCCAGTCGCCCGGTAGGTTGCCCCCGGTCGTGATGAGGAACGGGGCGTAGCCGTCGTTATAGAGAGCGATGGCGTGGTCGAGTCGCGCTGCCAGAGCGCCCGAAGGCCGGCCGTTGTACTGGGCGGCGCCAAGGACGACGATTGCGTCAACGTGGCGCCGACCGTCCTGCTGCCCGACCTGCCAGATGCGGAAGGTCGTGCAGGCCAGCACAGCCGTGGCCCCAAACGCGAAGGCCAGGGCCACGAGCAACAGATCCCGAAGGCGCTCTCCGAGCGTCAGTCGGGGCCGGGTCATGGGGCGATCCGCACTACTGGTGGCCGTGGCACTTCTTGTACTTCTTGCCGGAGCCGCACCAGCACGCGTCGTTGCGGCCCATCCGAACGCCCGCGGGTGAGTAGCCAGGGCGGATCTCGCTGCCCCGGCTCTTGGCTCCGCCTGCGTCGGTGGAGGCGCCGCCGGAGGGTTGCCCCTGTGGCAGGGCGTTGGGCAGCGGCCGGCCAGCGAACCTGGAAACGCCGCCGGCAGCCTGGCCATTCGGCCCGGCCTCTGCACTCGCGGTGCCGTCCCCCTCCTCGCTAGGCTGGTCGGGCTGGGCCGGCTGGCGGACAATCGAGACACGGAAGATCGTGGTTGCGACCTGATGTCGGATCAGCTGCTGCATCTCCTGGTAGAGGCCGAATGCCTCCTTCTTGAACGCATTGAGCGGCTCTTCCTGGGCAAACCCACGCAGACCGATGCCCTGCCGCAGCTCGTCAATCTCGGTCAGGTGCTCGACCCAAATGGAGTCGATCGTTCGAACGAGGACCAGGCGCTCGATGAGGGCCCAGTCATCGGCGCTCTCCCTGTCCTTCTGCTCGAGCTTCTCGGCCGCCAGATCCTTGAGATAGAGGGCGATGGCGTCGCGGGTCTGGTGGTCCCACAGGGCGTCCTCGGTGGTCTCGGGGCCACCCAGGCCCAGCGCGTCCACGGCCGCGACAAGAGCGGCCATGTTCCAGTCCTCCATCGCCTGACCCGGAGAGAGATGGTGGTCGACGACGGCGTCGATCTCCTCGTCCACGAAGGCCTGGACCGTGTCCGTCAGGTCTTCATTGCGGAGGACCTTGTCGCGCTCCTCGTAGATGGTCTCTCGCTGTTTGTTGATGACGTCGTCGAACTCGACGACGCGCTTGCGAATGTCGAAGTTGTAGCCCTCGACTCGCGTCTGGGCGCTCTCGATCGTCTTCGAGACAAGGCGCGACTCGATGGCCATGTCTTCTTCGAGGCCGAAGCGTTCCATGATGCCGGCGACGCGGTCGGAGGCGAAGCGCTTCATCAGGTCGTCTTCGAGCGAGAGGTAAAAGCGCGAAGAGCCCGGGTCGCCCTGGCGGCCGGCGCGGCCGCGGAGCTGGTTGTCGATACGGCGCGAATCGTGGCGCTCCGTGCCGATGATGTGGAGGCCGCCAGCGGCCACGACGCGCTCGTGCTCCTCGTCACAGAGGCGTTTGGCCTCGGCCAGGGCCGCCTCGTACGTCTCCTTGTCCACCTCCGCCGGGTTGAGGCCGCGGCGGTGCAGCGCCTCCGAAGCTAGCCCCGCCGGGTTGCCGCCGAGCAGAATGTCGGTGCCGCGGCCGGCCATGTTGGTGGCGATGGTCACGGCGCCGGTCCGCCCGGCCTGGGCCACGATGGGAGCTTCCTTCTCGTGGAACTTGGCGTTCAGGGTTTCGTGCTTGAGGCCGCGCTGTTTGATCATCTCCGACAGCATCTCGGACTTCTCGACCGAGACGGTGCCGACCAGGACGGGACGCCCTTGCTCGTGCATCTCGACGATCTCGTCGATGACGGCCGAAAACTTGCCCTTCTCGTTGCGGAAGACGAGGTCCGGGTCGTCCTCGCGAATCATCGGCCGGTGGGTCGGGATGGCGACGACTTCGAGCTTGTAGATCTTATGGAGCTCTTCGGCCTCGGTCATGGCCGTACCGGTCATGCCGGCCAGCTTGCTATAGAGGCGGAAGTAGTTCTGGAAGGTGATCGTCGCCAGAGTGACCTGCTCGCGCTGGACGTGCAGCCCCTCCTTGGCCTCGATGGCCTGATGAAGGCCCTCGCTCCAGCGGCGGCCGGGCATCTGCCGACCGGTGAACTCGTCGACGATGACGATCTCGCCGTCCTTGACGATGTAGTCGCGGTCGCGCTTGAAGAGAGCGTGAGCCTTGAGGGCCGACTCGAAGTAGCGAGCCAGAGTGGGGTCCGCGTCGTACATGTTCTGGACGCCGAGGAGCCGCTCCATCTTGGTGATGCCTTCCTCGCTCGGCGATACGGCCTTCTCCTTGAGGTCGATGAAATAGTCGCCGCCCTCCTCCGCCCCTTCGGGTCGGGCGACCAGGCGCGGTACGAGGCGGGCGAAGAGGAAGTACTTGTCGGCAGACTCTTCAGCCTGGCCGCTGATGATGAGCGGCGTCCGGGCTTCGTCGATGAGGATGTTGTCGACTTCGTCGACGATGGCGAAGTAGCGATCCCTCTGCACGCGCTGGTCGAGCTCCACGACCATGTTGTCGCGGAGGTAGTCAAACCCGAACTCATTGTTCGTGCCGTTAGTGATGTCGGCCGCGTAGGCCTCGGTCCGAGTGCAGGGCCGGAGGTTGAGGAGACGCTCGTCGTTGGTGGGATAGCCCGGCTCGAAGATGTAAGACGTGTCGTGGGTGATGATTCCGACCGAAAGTCCCAGGAAGCGGTAGACGGGGCCCATCCACTGCGCATCGCGGCGCGCCAGGTAGTCGTTGACGGTGACGATGTGGACGCCGCGGCCGGTCAGGCCGTTGAGGGCGGCAGCCAGCGGCGCGATGAGTGTCTTGCCCTCCCCGGTCCGCATCTCGGCGATCCGGCCCTGGTGCAGAACGATGCCGCCCAGCATCTGGACGTCGAAATGCCGCATGCCCAGGGTCCGCTGCATGGCCTCGCGCGTGGCGGCGAACACCTCGGGCAGGACCTTGTCCATGGCGTCCTGGAGCCGGTCGTTCTCGCGCTTGCGGCGAGACTTGATCAACTCTCGCCGGCGCTCCAGGTCGGGGTAATGGCGCTCGTCCTCCGACGGCTCTTCCGCCTCGCCGGCCTCGCGGATCTCGGCGCGGATCGCATCGATGAGAGCCCGAATCTCCTCGTCGGAGCGGGCCTGCATCTCGGGCTCCAGTTCGCTGATCCGATCCACAAGGGGTTGGATCCGCCGGAGCTCCCGGTCATTTGAGTCGACGAAGCGGCTCAGGAAGCCAAACATTGGGGCTCACGTTCGTATGAGGCCCGCGACGCGGGCGGTTGGCCAGAACCTCGGCTGAGGCGGCGGCACCCCTCGGCATCCGCCGATGGCAGCCTCACGGTCCTACCGGAGGCTGGGCCGAAAGTATAGGCCAGCGAGCGGCGGCGGCAGGGCCGTGGCCTCGCCGTGGCCCTGGTCAGTGCCAGAAATGCGATCCGTAACCCCATACCAGCAGCCCAAAGGTGAGACCGGCCAGGACGAGCCAGAAGGCCACTGCCACCGGGGCGGAGATGGGGTTCATCTCCGGGTTGCGCAAGCGAGCGACGCGCCAGCGACGTGAGAGGAGGCCTTTCCGCCAATCCTCGCGCTGTCCAGGGGCGGGGGGTGTAGGGACGAGACCGCCGCGGCCGTCCGGTCGGTGAAGTTGGAGCGTCATCGCTCTGCCGGCACGTCGCCGGCCGTTGTCTCTGTGGCCGGTTCAGGAGCGGCATGCCCGTTGTTCCCGGGGACGGGGCGCTCGGAGTCGCTCTCCACGTCCCAGAGGAGCATCTCCTGGGCGACATGGACCTCGCTCGTGAACAGGGCGCCGACGGACTGGCCGCGATGAATGCGGACGATGGCCTCGGCGATTAGCGGGGCCAGGGAGATGACCTTGATCTTGCCGCCGCGCTTCTCCGGCGGTATCGGTATGGAGTCGGTGACCACGACTTCGCGCAGAGGAGACTCGGCGATGCGCTCCATGGCCGGTTCCGACAGAACGGCGTGAGTGGCACAGGCGTACATCTCGGTCACGCCCTCGCGCTGCAGAGCGTTGACGATCTGGATGAGGGTTCCGCCCGTGTCGATCTCGTCGTCGACGATGATGGCCCGCTTGCCGCGGACGTCACCGATGACGTTAAGCACCTCGGCCCGGTCCTGATTACCGATGCGGCGCTTCTCGACGATGGCCAGAGGCGCGTTGAGGAGCTGCGCGAAGGTGCGCGCCCGCTTGGCAAAGCCCAGGTCCGTAACGACAACGAGGTTCTCTATCTGCTTCTTGCGGAAGTGGCCGGAGAGCAGGTGGACGGCCGTCAGTTCGTCCACAGGGATGTTGAAGAAGCCCTGGATCTGGCCCTGGTGGAGGTCGACCGTCAGCAGTCGATTAGCCCCGGCCACGGTGATCATGTCGGCGATGAGGCGAGCCGTGATGGGGACGCGCGGCTGATCCTTCTTGTCCGACCGGCCATAGGCGTAGTACGGCACCACCGCCGTGATGCGGCCCGCGCTGGCTCGCTTGAATGCGTCGATCATGATCAGCAGCTCCATGATCGACTTGTTCACCGGCCGGGAGGTGGGCTGGATCAGGAAAACGTCCTTTTCCCGGGCGTTGTCGATGATCCGGACGAAGATGTTCTCGTTGGAGAACTCGAAGACCTCGGCTCGACCGAGATCAACCCCAAGGTAGCGGCAGATGTTGCGTGCCAGCTCCGGGTTGGCGTTCCCGGTGTAGACGTCGAACTTGTCTGCTCCCAAAGACGACTGTAGGGCGTCGCTCTCGGTCACTTGGACTTCTCGCCATCGGGCGCTGGGGGGACTTCGTCAGGGGCATTGTCCGCTATGGCCGCGTGTTGTGCCAACCCCGCCCGGAAGGCCGCGATGCCGACCACCTTATCGCCTGCATGGAGCCTCATTACGATCACGCCGCGAGCCTGGGACGAATAGCGGTTGATGGTGTTCGTCTCGGTCCGAACCACCTGACCGTCGGCGCTGATGAGGAGCAACTCCTCATCCTCCTCGGTGACCTGCTGGACTGCGGCCACGTCGCCGGTCTTCTTGCCTTCGAGCGAGATCAGCCGCACGCCCTGGCTGCCGCGGTGCATTGCTCGGAACTCCGTAAGGGCAACGCGCTTGCCGTATCCGGTCTCGGTCAGGACGAGTAGATCGGCCGAGGGCTGGACGACGCTCATGCCGACGACGTGATCAGTTGCGCTGGCGAGGCGGATTCCGATTACGCCGGCCGCGGGGCGTCCCATGGGCCGAACCTCGCCCTCCGGGAAGCGGGCGATCTTGCCCTGGGCCGTGGCCACGATGACGTCGTCCTTGCCCGTTGCCACGTCCACCCAGGCGAGCTCGTCGTCGGCCGCGATGGTGATGGCGATGATGCCGCTGCTGCGGACCTTCTCGAACTGCTCCAGCGGCGACTTCTTGACGACGCCGTTGCGGGTAGCCATGACCAGGAACTTGCCGGCGTTGAAGTCGGACAGAGTGATGGTTGCCATCGGCACTTCGCCCGGTTCCACCTGGACGCCGGGGAGATTGATGATGGCGATGCCCTTGGCCTGGCGGCTGGCGTCGACGATGGTGTGGACCTTGGCTGAGAAGACTCGGCCGCGGTTGGTGAAGAAGAGCGCCCAGTCGTGAGTATTGGCCACGAGAAGGCGTTCGACCGCGTCTTCCTCGCGGGTTACGTGGCCGATGATCCCCTTCCCGCCACGGCCCTGGCGGCGGTAGGTGGCAACCGGCTGGCGCTTGATGTAGCCGCGCCGGCTGATCGTGATCACGACGTCCTCGTCGGCGATCAGGTCTTCGTCGGTCATCTCGCGGCTGGAGTCGTCGGCGATACGGGTCCGGCGCGCGCCGGCGTACTTGGCCTTGAGCGCTGCCAGTTCGTCCTTGATGACGGAGGAGATGCGCGACGGGTTGGCCAGGATGTCCTCCAGCTCGGCCATGAGCTTGATGACCTCGAGGTACTCGTCCTCGATTTTCTTGCGCTCGAGGGCGGCCAGTCGGGCCAGGCGCATATCAAGGATTGCCTGGGCCTGGATCTCGGTCAGGCCGAAGCGGGTCATGAGGTTGTGCCGCGCCCTCTCGACGTCGGCCGACTCGCGGATCGTCTTGATGACCTCGTCGAGGTTGTCGAGAGCGATCTTGAGGCCTTCCAGGATGTGAGCCCGTGCCCGAGCCTTCTCCAGGTCAAACTCGGTCCGGCGACGGATGATGTCGCGTCGGTGATCGATGTAGTGGCCCAGGACGGCCTTGAGCGACAGCGTCTGAGGCTGTCCATCGACGAGGGCGAGCATGTTCATGTTGAAGGCGGTCTGCATCGCCGTGTGCTTGAACAGATTGTTGAGGACGCGATGGGGGTCGGCGTCGCGCTTGATCTCGACGTAGATGCGCATGCCGTCGCGATCGGACTCGTCGCGCAGGTCGGCGATGCCGTCGATCTTCTTGGCGCCCACGAGCTCGGCGATCTTCTCGAGCAGGGAGGCCTTGTTCACCATGTACGGCAGCTCGGTGACGATGATCGCCATGCGGCCGTGGCGGGTTTCCTCGAACGCGACCTGGGCGCGCACCACGACGCGTCCGCGGCCGTGGGCGTACATCTCACGGATGGCGTCGATGGTCTCGTTCTCGCCGGTGATGGGGTTGCGGCGAGTCTCGTAGCGGTACATCGTGCCGCCGGTCGGGAAGTCGGGGCCGGCGACGTACTTGCACAGGTCGTCTGACGTCAGCTCTGGGTCTTCGATCAGGGCGCGGGCGGCATCGCAGACCTCGCCCAGGTGGTGGGGCGGGATGTTGGTAGCCATGCCGACGGCAATTCCGGACGAGCCGTTGACGAGCAGGTTGGGGAGCCGGGCCGGCAGGACTGTCGGCTCTTTCTGGGTGCCGTCGTAGTTGTCGACTAAGTCGACCGTGTTCTTGTCGATGTCGGCCAGCATCTCGGCCGCGATTCCGGTCAGGCGGGCTTCGGTGTAGCGCATGGCGGCGGCGCTGTCGCCGTCGATGGATCCGAAGTTGCCCTGGCCGTCGACGAGCGGGTAGCGCATCGAGAAGTCCTGGGCAAGGCGGACGAGGGCGTCGTACAGAGAGGCGTCGCCATGGGGGTGGTACTTGCCCATGACCTCGCCAACGATGGCGGCGCACTTGCGATACGACGAGGTGGCCGAGAGGCCCATCTCGCCCATGGTGTAGAGGATTCGGCGATGGACCGGCTTGAGGCCGTCGCGGACGTCAGGCAGTGCACGCGCCACGATGACGCTCATCGCGTAGTCGAGGTAACTCGTCCGCATCTCGTCTTCGATGCGGACTGTTCGGACCCTGCCCAGATCGTCGGTCACGGTGCGCTATTCCTCCCGGAGGCCCTGGCCGGGCCGTGGTGCGATGCCGGCGGTGGCGAAGTCAACCGCGCCTGTGGCGGCTCGCGATGTGGACGGGGCGCCGGGTCGGCGGCGGATTGCGACGCTCATCGCGACGCCCCTGCCCGAAGCCCGTAGCGCTCCTTGAGCTCGCGCTTGCGGACATCGGTTGCGGCGACGTAGGTGGCGTCGGCCGTCGCCAGCTCAAGGCCGGTCTCCGCGTCGACGATGCGGGCGGCCGTGTGCTGGATCCGGCGCTTCGACTCGACGATCCAGCCCTCCACTCGAATGGCCTGACCGACCAGGACGGGCCGGCGGAAGGCCACGCTCATTCGGGCGGTGACGCCCCAGTTGTCGCGCTCCACCAGGGCCCAGGCCATGACCTCATCGAGGATCGTGCACAGGATCCCGCCATGGATGAGGCCCTCCCAGCCCTCGAACCTTCTAGGCAGGGTCAGCTCCACGTGGCAGCGGCCCGTGGCCAGCTGAAGCTTGAGGTGCAGGCCTGTCTCGTTTAGCTCGCCGCAGGCGAAGCAGTGGTGCGGCTGGACCCGGAAGTCGCTGTAAGAGAGCAGCACCGTTTCGTCCCGGGTCGTCTCGGTGGCCTGCGTGGGGGCCGTTGGGGCGCTCGGAGACTCGTCCCTGGCGGCTTCACTCGAACGCGAAGGCTCGGGCATGGCCGAGGGGTCATGGGTTGGCCGGAGGGCCACCTTCGTCTCAGACATCGAGGTTCTGCACCTTGCGCGCCTCGCTCTTGATGAAGTCTTTGCGGGGCGCGACGCGCTCACCCATCAGCATTGTGAAGACGGCGTCAGCCTCGGCGGCGTCGTCCACCTCAGTGCGCAGGAGAGTCCGCGTCTCCGGGTTCATCGTCGTGTCCCAAAGCTGGTCGGCATTCATCTCGCCGAGGCCCTTGAAACGCTGAACCGTGATGTTCTTGGTGGCCAGCTTCTTGACTATGGCGTCGCGTTCGGCCTCGGACTGGGCGTAGTGCGTCACCTTCCCGGTGCTGACGCGGAAAAGCGGCGGCTGGGCGATGAAGAGGTAGCCGTTCTCGATGACCTGAGGCATGTGCCGGAAGAAGAAGGTCAAGAGCAGAGTTCTAATGTGGGCGCCGTCCACGTCGGCGTCGGTCATGATGATGATCCGGTGGTATCGGAGCTTGGCCAGATCGAGTGAGTCGCCTATGCCGGCGCCGAGGGCAATGACCAGCGGCCGGAGGTTCTCGCTCGAAACGATCTTGTCCAGGCGCGCCTTCTCGACATTGAGGAGCTTCCCTCGGAGCGGCAGGATTGCCTGAAAGCGTCGGTCGCGGCCTTGCTTGGCCGAGCCACCGGCGGAATCCCCTTCGACGAGGTAAACCTCGCTCTTGGCGGGATCGCGTTCCTGGCAGTCGGCCAGCTTGCCCGGCAGCGCCATGCCTTCGAGGGCGCCCTTGCGGATGACGAGGTCGCGGGCCTTGCGTGCCGCCTCGCGGGCACGGGCCGCCGTTAGCGACTTCTCGATCATTCGCCGGCCGTCGGACGGGTTCTCGTCGAGGTACTGACCTATTCCTTCGGTGACGGCGGCCTCGACCTGGCCCTTGATCTCGGGGTTGCCGAGCTTGGCCTTGGTCTGGCCTTCGAACTGCGGCTCGACCAGCTTGACGCTGATGACGGCCGTCAAGCCCTCCCGGACATCCTCCCCCGAGAGGTTCGCGTCGTTGTCCTTGAGGATGCTGGCCCGCCGAGCGTAGTCGTTGAGCGATCGGGTCAGCGCGGCCCGGAAGCCGGTGAGGTGCGACCCGCCGTCCACGGTGTTGATGTTGTTCGCGAAGCTGAATACGTTCTCCGCGTATGTGTCGTTGTATTGGAGCGCAACCTCGATTGTGGTCGAGTTCTCCCGCCGCTCCACGTAGATCGGGCGGTCATGGAGTGGCTCCTTGTTTCTATTCAGGTGACGGACGAAGGAGACGAGCCCGCCCTCGAAATAGAACGAACGTTCACGATCGGCTCGATCGTCGGTCAGACGGATCCAGAGCCCCTTGTTGAGGTAGGCCGACTCGCGGAGGCGCTGGGCGATGGTGTCGAAGTTGAATTCGACCGTCTCAAAGACCTCCGGGTCGGCCAGGAACGTCGTGGTCGTGCCCTTGCGGTCGCCCTGCGGGCCGATCTTTCGGACCGGAGTGGTGGGCACGCCGCGCGAGTATTCCTGGGCCCAGACTGAGCCGTCCCGCGCCGACTCGACACGGAGCGAGACCGACAGGGCGTTCACGACGCTCACGCCGACGCCATGGAGGCCGCCCGACACCTTGTAGCCGCCGCCGCCGAACTTCGAACCGGCGTGCAGAACCGTGTGGACGATCTCGAGGGCGTCTTTGCCGCTGGGGTGGCGACCGACCGGCACGCCTCGGCCGTCGTCCGTGACGCGGACCGCGCCGTCGTCGAGGATGCGGACTTCGACGCGGCTCGCGTGTCCGGCCATGGCCTCGTCGATCGAGTTGTCGACGACCTCCCAGACGAGGTGGTGCAGGCCGCGGCCATCGGTGGAGCCGATGAACATACCCGGGCGTCGGCGGACCGGGTCTAGGCCCTCGAGTACCTGGATGCTCTCGGCGTTGTAGTCGCTGGCCTCCGACTTGCGGGCCTTGCGAGTCGCTGCCGACTGGGCCGAGTCGCTGGCTGCTCCGTTGACGGCGCGGTTCGGGGATTCCTGCGTCAAGAGACTCCTCCGGTCAGGCGGTCGAAGAGGCGAGAAAAATCCTCGTCGCTGTAGTACTCGATAACGATGCGTCCGCCCTTGCGCGATCTAGCAAGGAGCACTTTGGTGCCCAGAGCCTGCCGGAGGTCCTCCTCCAGGCGCTCCAGCTGCCCGTCCGAATCTCGTCCCGACTGAGGTTTCGTCGAAGGGCGATCCCGAAGGCGTCGGACCAGCTCTTCTGTCTGGCGGACGGACAATCCGCGTTCGGCGATCGAAGCAACAAGCTGTCGCTGCGTCGCCGGCGAGGCTCCGGCCAGGGCGCGAGCGTGGCCTTCGGTTATGTGGCCGTCGCCCAAGGCCTCCTGCACGGACGGTTCCAGCTCCAGGAGTCGCAGCGTGTTGGCCACGGTGGATCGAGCTCGTCCAACGCGCGCGGCAATCTCGTCCTGCGTGAGCTTGAACTCGTCGGCCAGTTGGCGGTAGCCGTGGGCCTCTTCCATGGCGTTGAGGTCGGCCCGCTGGATGTTCTCCACTATTGCCACGGCCAGTTGGTCGCGTTCGGCCATCTGTCGGACGATCGCGGGAATGTGGTCCAGGCCGACCATTTGGGCGGCCCGCACTCGTCGCTCGCCGGCGATGATTTGGTAGCCATCGAGGACTTCGGTGACCAGGATTGGCTGGAGCACGCCATGGACGGCGATGCTTCCGGCCAGGGATTCGAGGGCCTTCTGCTCGAGTCGCTGCCGCGGCTGGTACGGATTGCCGCGGATGCGGGAGATCGGAATCTCGATGGGCGCGGCTCCGCCTGAGGTCGTTTGCGGGATCAGCGCTTCCAGGCCGCGCCCCAGGCCCGTGCGCCGTTCAGGGTGGGACTGAGTCAATGCGCTCTCCCATCCGAAGGAGAAGTTGTATCGGAGCCAGCGGGGGTTGAGTCGGCACCGGGCGCGGGTCGGCCGTCCCGCCCGCGCAACTCGGTGGCCAGCTGAGCATAGGCCTGTGCTCCCTTAGAGTCTGGCCGATAAAGGGCGATCGGAAGACCGTAACTCGGTGCCTCGGACAGACGAACGCTCCGCGGGATCACGGTATCGAAGACCGCCGCGCCGAGATGCTTCCTGACCTCGGCATCAACTTCTGTAGACAGATTGGTGCGCGGGTCGTACATGGTCAGGACGACGCCTTTGATCGCGAGGTCAGGATTCAGATGATTCCGGACCAGGTTGATGGTTGCGATGAGCTGCGAGAGGCCCTCGAGGGCGTAGTACTCGCATTGAATCGGAATAAGGACTGCGTCTGCCGCGGTGAGCGCGTTGACGGTGAGAAGACCGAGAGAGGGAGGGCAATCGAGAAAGATGTAGTCGTAAACGGCTACTACCTCATTCAGGACGCGGGCAAGGCGACGCTCGCGCTGCTGCATTGGCGCCAACTCGACCTCGGCGCCCGCCAGTGAGATCGACGAGGGAACGATCGCGAGCTTCGGAATGCTTGTCTTGACGATCAGATCGGTGAGGCGGGCGTCCTCGATAATGGCTTCGTACACGGAGTGCTGGATCTGACTGCGGTCCAAACCGAAGCCGCTCGTCGTATTTCCCTGCGGGTCAAGGTCGATGACGAGTACGGCATCGCCGGCGAGCGCGAGGTACGTAGACAGGTTGACTACCGTCGTCGTCTTGCCGACGCCACCCTTCTGGTTAGCGCAGGCGATGATCTGGCCCAATCAGGTCCCCATTTCTATCCGTCAGAATGTCCAGATTCTAGCATTCGGGGCGGTTCCGCGGTTTCTCGACTGGCTGTTGGGGCCGGCCTTGGCCACCCATAGCCTAGGTTGGCGGGCGTAGGTGCAACACGGGCCGGTCTTTCGACAGGACCAAATTAGCGGGCCGCTCTTGGCTGCCACTTATGTGGCTCCGGACGGCTCGAATGCCCCGCAGAGGGTCGTTGTGCCAGGGTCGGGTTTGCGGCAGCGCACCATGAGATGGTCCTACCCCAGGAGTCCGGCGGAGGACTCCTGCGCCTTGATGAGAGCCACTGCTCGGGCCTCAG
Source organism: Chloroflexota bacterium (assembly GCA_025358525.1). Taxonomy (GTDB): domain Bacteria; phylum Chloroflexota; class Limnocylindria; order Limnocylindrales; family CSP1-4; genus Fen-1039. The sequence continues at coordinate 23,044 of JANYJI010000054.1, forward strand.
CGGGCGCTGGCGATGGCTCAAAAGCCAGTCTAGCTTGCGTCGTCCGGATCCCGATGCTGGTTCACAACGGGCGCCACCCCGGCGCCAGCTGGCCCGGCGCGGGAGCACGGGGCCGTCCCGTCATCGCGGACGCCCGTTCGCCCGAGCCGAGGCTTGGTCTATCGATTGTCGTTTCACGTGAAACATTGAATTCGTGGCGCCGAACCCAGTTGCCACGGTCAACTCCCACACGGTCGCCTCCGTCTCCGGCTGTTGCACGTGAAACAAGTGTTTCTTGCATGTCGCAGGCGCTTGGCATCGACGTTCCGCAGACGTGCGCTCGGCGTCGGCGTCGGCGTCCCAGTGGCCCCGACATTGGCGAATCTGTCCCTCGCCCATTTGCCTCGAGCGAGAACTCAACTCCAGGAGCGTCCAAGATGACCACGTTGTCCGCTCGCACCGCCTCTCGGGCCTTCCAGACCGTGTTTCGATTTGTGGTGCGTCTCGACAACACTTGACAGGCGTGCCCACGTCGCCGCTGGGAAGGCCGCCGCCAGCGGGCCGCCCCGGATGGGACCTCCGTCTCTGTCTCTCAGACGCGCTGTCTTTCGGCCCGTAGCCCCACGTCTCGCTTGCCTCTCCGCTCCGTATCCCGCCGTAGACCCGGCCGACCTGCCCTGGCCTCGCCGCTCAGACCGGCCCGTCGGGCTCCTGAGCAGGCAAGGGACGCGCCAGCACTGGCCCGCCGTTGTCCCGATCTTTCACTCGGCCCTATACTCCGCCAGTCGATACCGCTTGTCGGTCGCACTCCGCAACGGTCGGAGTGTCGCCCCAACCCCCACTGAGGCTGACCGCGATGGGTCCCGCATTTGCTGCGGTCGGCGCCGGCGTGGCGGCGCTCCTTGAGTCCACGATCACATCGAGATACCAGATCGTTGGCGCCCAATTTCAGATAAGCCTTGTCTTCGCCATCGCGACGACGATCGTCTTTGGCTTTGAGGAGGGCCTGGCGTGGGCGTTCGTCAGCGGGCTGTGTCTCGACCTTTTCGCTCTGCGGCCCCTGGGTTCAACCGTGTTTGCGCTGCTGATCGCTGTGGCGCTGGTCATGGCCACGCAACCTCTGCTGTTGCGGTCCCGCTACGCCGGGTGCATAGCAGCGACGCTGGCCGTGACGCCCATGTTCCTCATCGTGTCGAACATTACTACCGGGCTTCTGCATCCCCCAGCCCCGAGTCTCCACCTGACCGGTCTTGTGGCGTCAGGCGTGGTGAATGCGGCCATCGCGGCGGTGCTGTCGCTCCTTGTCATCGGCATCAAACGGCGGGCCGAGAATCGCGAGCGAGTTCTTTGGTGGAGGTGATGCGATGAGTGTCACGGCACAGGGCAGGCGCGAACAGTCCCAGAACGTCTATCGGTTCGGCTTCTTCGTCCTGGCAGTCGCCATCGGCGTGAGTACGCTGTCCGCACGCATGTTCTCCCTGCAGGTTCTCGCAAGCCAGAAGTCGTACCAGGCCGACGCAGCGCCGCCGACCGGGACCGTGACGGTACCCTCGACGCGCGGCCTCATCTACGACGCCTCCGGAGCACCGCTCGTCAAGAACGTGATCACCTATTCGGTCGCCGTCACGCCCAGTGACCTGCCCCTCAATCGAGAGCTCGAGGTGGCCAGCAAGCTCGGCCCGATCCTCAGCCTGGATCCCATCTACATCGAGACGCTGATCGACGGCTCAACAGGCTCCCTCTATAAACCGGTCACCATCGCCGACAACATCCAGGTCGAAGTGGCGCGTTTCATAGAAGAGAACTACGACGCCCTGCCCGGCGTGAAGGTAGTGGCAACCAAAAGTCGCCAGTATCTGACCAAAGATCTGTTTGCTGAGCTGCTCGGCTATGAGGGCCAGATCACCCGCTCGCAGCTCGGTAGCCAGATCGGGGATCATGGCCAGGGCCCGCTCAGTGCCAAGCAATACGCCGAGTTGCTGACTAAAGGCTACTCCGGCCAGGACGTTGTCGGTCAGGCTGGGGTGGAGGTCCAATACGAGCAGCAGCTCCGCGGCGTGTATGGCACACAGAAAGTGGCGCTCGACGAAGCCGGCAAGCCCATTCCTGGCCTCACCGGCACCGTGGAAGGCTCGCATCCGGGTGCATCACTGACCCTGAACATCGACACGCACGAGCAGCAAATCGCTCAGCAGGCACTGGCCTGGTTCCTGAGCAACTCCAAAGTCCAGCAGGGCGTGATCATCGTGGAGAACCCGCAGAACGGGAAGATTCTGGCGATGGTCAGCCTGCCCAGCTACGACGACCAGCTCTTTGCCGACGGCATCAGCGAAACTGACTTCCAGAAACTGCTCGCCAACAAGAATCAGCCATTGCTGAACAAGGCTCTCGCTCAGTACGCCCCCGGTTCCACCTTCAAGCTGGTGACCGGTACGGCCGGCCTGGCTGGTACTCCCGCCCTGGCTGGTACTCCCGCCCTGCCCGGTACTCCCGCCCTGCCCGGCATTCCCGCCCAACCACCCGCGATCACCGCGATCGACACGCTCGTGTCCAAGCCCTACGTCGAGATCGGCGCGTACAAGTTCTGGGAGTGGAACAAGACCGGTTGGGGCCCCCTGAACATTACCCAGGGATTTGCCTACTCGAGCGACACCTTCTTCTACCAGCTGTCGCAGCTGGTAGGCATCGACGGGATCGCCTATTGGGCCAGGCAGTACGGGTTCGGGGCGAAGACCGGGGTCGACCTTCCTGGAGAGGCCCAGGGAATCGTCCTGGATCCGGCTTGGAAGCTCAAGAACAAGAGTGAGCCCATCTTCCCGGGCGAGGTTCTGCAGGCCGGCATCGGCCAGGGCTACATGGCCTCAACGCCGCTGCAGCTGCTCAACGCCTACAGTGCTCTGGCGAATGGCGGCAACCTCTGGCAACCCCAGGTAGTCAAGTCGATTACAAGCGCCGACGGCATCGTCACGGCAATCCAGCCGAGCCTTATCAGGCACCTGGCTGTCTCCCAGCAGACCCTGCTCGACATGCGTGTGGCCAGCCGGGCCGTTGTGACGACTCGCCACACCCAGAATCTAGTCGACCTGCCGATCCAGGTCGCCGGCAAGACGGGCACTGCCGAGTTTGGCGTGCCCGACAAGAGAGGTCTGTTGCCGTATCACGAGTGGTTCGTTGGCTACGTGCCTGCCGATCCCTACAGCGACGACTTCACCAAAACAGATTCGCAGCTGGCCGTTGTGGCCTTCGTCTATGGGGCCAACACTTACGGCAACGTGGCCACAGAGATCGTTAAGTACTACCTGTGGCTGCACTATAAGCTCCGGGGCGATCCGTTCAACACGCATAACCCAGGGAATATCAACACCTGGACGACGCGCATCACCAACAACTACGGCGGAAACTAACGCTGGCTGCTGACCGATGAACTTCGGCATCTTCCGAGGCCAGACCTTCAGGCTCAAGGGCTGGGCCCCCAAAGCAGGCTGGCTGGCCTGGCGCAACTACGATTTCCAGCTGACGACGTACGCGGTGCTGCTGACCGTCTTCGGGCTGGTCATGGCCTACAGCAACAGCGTTACAACGGCCCATACGGCGCTGTCACTGAACTCCCCGTTCGTCCGCGGTCTCATGTGGGCGGTCGTTGCCGCCGTCGTGCTCGGTCTGACGACGGTCTTCGACTACAAGTGGCTCCGATCGTTTGCCTGGCCGATGTACCTCGTCAATCTGGCTCTCTTGGTCCTGACCCTTGGGATCGGCAGCGGCACCGGCGACGCTGGTACGGCCGCGCGCTGGGTGGTCATCGGCGGGTTCCAGTTCCAATTCAGCGAGCTGGCCAAGATCATCATGATTGTCGTCTTTGCGGCATTTCTCGCCCGACGCCAGCCGAGCATCAAGTCGCCATGGACCATTATCGGTGGCCTGGTCATCCTCGTGCCGCCGTGGGTCCTGGTCATGATGCAGCCTGACCTTGGCACTTCTCTGGTGATGGTTGCGGTCCTCGCCGGCATTCTCTTTATGTCCGGAGCCAGTCTCTTCTGGATGGGCACGCTCGTGGCCGCGGTCGTGGCGGCAGTCCCCTTCGTGTGGGCGAGCATGCGCGAATACCAGCAGGCCCGACTACTTTCCCTCGTCAACCCCGGTGCCGATCCCAAGGGCGCCGGCTACCAGCTATCTCAGGCCATGACGGCCATCAACATCGGCGGCGTTGGGGGCAAGGGCCTTACTAACGGGACGGTCGTGCTGCCTGTCAAGACGACGGACTTCGTCTGGGGCGTCCTGGCCGAAGAGCTAGGCTTCATCGGGGCCATCGTGGTGCTGATCCTGTTCGGTTTGCTCCTGTGGCGCCTGCTCGTCTGCGCCTGGCGCTCGACCGACACGTTCGCCATGCTAATCGGGTGCGGGCTGGCCACGATGGTCTTCTTCCAGGTGTTCGTGAATGTCGGAATGGTCGTCCGCCTGGTCCCGGTAACAGGTATTCCGCTGCCCTTCATCTCGTACGGCGGCGCCTCGCTGGTTAGCCTGGCCGCTGGCATGGGCATGGTCCAGAGCGCGAATCTGCGCCGCGAAAGGCCCGAGTGGTAGCACTGACCGGAGTGCCCAGGCTCGCAGCCCAATACGCCCGGCAGCGGGCTAGCGGCCAAGAATGACCCGCCCGATTTCGATGGCGGCAACCGCACGCGAGGAAACCGCACGCGAGGAGACAGCGCTCCACGGCAACCTGCGGGGACCGCATCATGCCCCGCCGGCCCTGCCGCCACTCACCGTGGAGAGGCTATTGAGCCGCGTTCGCAAGCCCGGCCGATACGCCGGCGGCGAGTGGAACTCAGTCGCCAAGGAGTGGTCTGAGGTAGCCCTCAAGTGGTGCTTTGCCTATCCGGACCTGTATGAGATCGGCATGAGCAACCTGGGTCTGCGGATCCTGTACGAGGTCCTGAACGACCGGCCCGACGTGCTCGCCGAGCGCTGCTTCGCTCCCGACGTCGATCTGGCGGCCGAACTGCGGCGAGCCCAAGTTCCCCTGTGGAGCCTCGAAACCCGACGCGCCCTCCGCGAGTTCGACGTCATTGGTTTCAGCCTGGGCTTCGAGTTGGTGGCGAACAACGTTTTGGAGATGCTCGATATTGGCGGAGTGGGCTTGACTACTGCCGAGCGAGGCGAAGCCGAGCCACTGGTTATTGCCGGCGGTTCGATCGTCCCCAACGCCGAGCCGTGGGCGGATTTCATGGATGCCGTGGTTCTCGGCGAGGGTGAGGACGCGGTCATCGAGATCAGTGACCTGCTGGAGTCGCTCGGTTGGCACCGCCGCGTATCCTCGCCGACCGGAGAGTGGCATCGGGGCGTGGACAGGGCCACCGTCCTGCGCGCTCTAGCTCGCATCCCGGGTGTATACGTGCCCTCGCTGTATCGCCCGCGCTACCTGGCCGACGGGCGGTTCGACGGCTTGGACCGTCTCGACGACGCTGCCCCGGCTTCGATCGTTGGCCGCATCGCGGCCGATTTCGAAACCAGAGTCCGCGGCATTCGCCAACTCGTGCCCAACATCGGCATCGTCTTCGACCGGGCCCAGATCGAGGTTATGCGCGGCTGCACTCGTGGCTGCCGCTTCTGTCAGGCGGGGATGCAGTCGCGGCCATTGCGAGAGCGTACGCCCGAGGTGGCTGTGGCGGCCGCCGAGGCGATCCTGCGAGCCACAGGTTACGAGGAGATAGGGCTGACTAGCCTCTCCACGGCCGACTACACGTACGTACGAGAGGTCGCCACCGAGCTGCACCGGCGCCGGCCGGAGGCTGTCCTGTCGCTCCCGAGCACTCGCGTCGACGCCTTCACGGTCGAACTGGTGGACGCGATCGCGCCCGGTGGACGTCGCAGCGGCTTCACTTTTGCGCCTGAGGCCGGCACGCAGCGGCTGCGCGACACCATCAACAAGGGGGTCAGCGATGAGGAGATCGCTAGCTGCGCTCAGCTGGCCTTCGATCGAGGCTGGAGTTCTATCAAGCTCTACTTCATGATCGGCCTGCCGGGAGAGACCATCGATGACGTTTTGGGCATTGCCGCCATTTCTCGGCGCGTCCTAGAAATGGGCCATCGGCGACACGGTGGCCGGGCCCAGGTCAAGGCTAGTATCTCCACCTTTGTGCCCAAGGTCATGACGCCGTTCCAGTGGGATGGCCAGGACAGCACGGCCGAAATAGAGGCCAAGGTGGTGGCTTTACGCAAGGCGCTGCACGGCAAGGGCCTGACCATGGCGTGGCATAACCCACACAGCTCGATCGTCGAAGCGGCATTGGGACGAGGAGATAGGCGGCTAGGCGCGGTCATTCGGCGGGCCTGGCAGAAGGGCGCTCGACTCGACGCCTGGGACGAGCATTTCGACTTCGACCTGTGGCTCGCGGCCTTCGCCGACGAGGACCTCGACCCGGCCTGGTATGCCCAGCGCGATATCCCGATCGACGAGCACCTGCCCTGGGAACACCTCGCCGGAGTTGTGTCGATGGAGTTCCTGTTGCGCGACCGGAAGCGGGCCCTCGCTGCGAAAGCCACGGTCGACTGCCATTGGGGCCCGTGCTCCGACTGTGGCGTTCCGTCGGCTACGGGTTTCGCCTGCCAGACCGGCGAGCAAGGGCCACGGCAGATGCTCGTCAGAGTGGGGGAAGAAGGGCGAAGCTTCCGCTACGTGGGCCCTCCCGGCGACGCCCGTCGAGGGCTGGCGGCAGACGAGCCTGCCGCCAGCGAGACCGCAGCGGACGCCGCCGCGGCCTTCGGCGGGCGCGGGTGATAACTTGGAGGATGTCCGCCGCGAGCAACGCCGGTGGCCAAACGACCTCGTGGGGACCGAGATGCAGTCGAAGAGCGCTGGGCTGAAGGGTCTTGCGTCGCTGGTGGAGGCGGCCGGCGGCGAGTCCACGGCTTGAACTCCGGTGAAGCCACTCTCGAGCTGATCCGGCTTTCCGTATTCCTGATCGGCGCCACCGCGCTGGTGACCATGCTCGCCCGCCGAATCAACCTGCCATATACGGTTGCGCTGGTGGCCTTCGGAATCGTGGCCGGTGCCATCGCCCAGCCGCTGCGCGTCGAGATCACACCGCAGCTGGTGTTGGTCGTGCTCTTGCCGGCGCTCATTTTCGAAGCCACCTACCAGACCGACTTCGGCAAGCTGCGGCCGTCCCTTGGGGGAGTGGCGCTGCTTGCCGGCCCGGGTGTCTTCGTCAGCGCAGCGGTCATCGCCGCGGTGCTGCACTTCGGGGCCGGATTGGCCTGGCAGCAAGCGTTTGTTGTTGGGGCGATGCTGTCCGCCACGGACCCGGCCGCGGTCATCGCCACATTCAAGCGCCTGCGATCGCCCCGGCGGCTGGCGACGCTCGTGGAGGCGGAGAGCGTCTTCAACGACGGCACGGGCATCGTCATATTCGCCATCGCAGTCGACTTTGTCGCGCGGCCTGTCGGGCCGGCCGAGGTGGGCCTGACCTTCATCTCGATCGTGGCCATATCGGGCGCGCTCGGTGCAGCGGCCGGTTACGCCGCCTCCCGCATCCTGCCCACGGTTGGCGACCACCTCATCGAGGTGAGCCTGTCGGTGGTCCTGGCCTATGGCACCTACCTGGTAGCAGATGCCTTCCACCAGTCCGGGGTGATCGCCACGGCCGTGGCCGGGATCGTCCTGGGCAGCTATGGCCGCCGCTTCGGGCTCTCGCCCAAAACCGAAGAGGCCCTGGACACGGTCTGGGAGTTCGTGGCCTTCTTGGCTACGGCCTTCATCTTCCTGCTCGTCGGTTTCGCCATCCCCCTCCATTCGCTGGTCGATGTGGCGGCTCCCATCGCCTGGGCCGTCGCGGCGACATTGGTCGCTCGAGCCGTGATCGTTTACGGCCTCCTCGGAGGCTGGCGATGGGCCAGGCGCGCTGAAAGCGCCCGAAGTTTGGCTTCGGCGTCGGCTGGGGAAGTTGCGAGCGACGAAATGGGTCTGCCGCTCGGCTGGCTGCACGTCATCTTCTGGTCTGGTCTGCGCGGGGCGGTCTCGACGGCGCTGGCTCTCTCGCTCCCCCTGGACTTCCCAAACCGAGCCCAGCTCCAGGCGATCGCGTTTGGCGTCGTCCTCTTTACCCTGGTTGTTCAGGCGCCGACGGCGGAACTGGTGGTCGCTCGATGGGGTCGAAAGCCTGCTGTTAGTCCGGACTCGAAGGCTAGATCAAAGAGGCGACCTGGCCCCGCCGGCGGCGCCGAAGGGCCTGAAGTCCACCCGGGGCCGGCCTCATGAGCGAGATTCGGCAGCGCTGGCGCCTCGTGTTCGCCCGCGACGAGGAGGCCCGCTACCTCTCCCACCTGGATGCGGTCCGGTTGTGGGAACGCGCCTTCCGGCGGGGCGAGATCCCGATAGCCAAGAGCGAGGGCTTCAACCCCAGACCCAAGCTCGTGTTTGCAGCACCTCTTCAGCTGGGCATGCTCGCCGAACGCGAGCTGGCCGATATCTTCCTGGCAGAGCGTCTGGCGGCTCACGACCTGCGCCACCGACTTGAGGCAGGAATGCCGCGCGGGTACCGGGTCGTCGACCTGCACGACGTCTGGGTTGGGGCATCGGCGCTAGCTCCCCAGCTCGCGGCCGCGGACTACCGGATGACGCTTTGCAACGTGGAAAAAGACGATCTGGCGGCGGCCGTTGCTAAGTTGAAGGCCGCGGACACGCTGCCCCGGCTCCGCCGCCGCGAGAAGAGGTCCATCTCGTACGATCTGCGGCCCCTCTTGCTCGAGGCTGAAGTCCGCCCGCCCGATCCCGCGGCGATGGTTCCCGACACGATCGAGCTGCCGCCGGTGGGTCTGTGGCTGCGACTCCGGCACTCCCAGAATCAGGGCAGCGGTCGCGTCGATGAGGTGGTCGCGGCCCTCGCGGACGAACTCGGCATGGCCACGCGCCTCCCACCTAGCGAGGACGAACGGGGCGTGGCCGAGAGCGCCGCAGGACCCGATGCGGGGATCAGGGCCGAATCCACCCGCCAATCGTCCGCAGCCGGAGCGACGTCCGAAGCCGGGTTCGGCCTCGAACGCCCACTTCTCGAGGCCATCCGAGCCGTACGAGAACGTCTGTTGTTGGCTGAGGAGTTGGAGACGGCCGGCTCGCAACCGTCCGTCGAATAGGTGGGCGGACGAGGGCCACAAGCCGTCGGTCTGCCCGGGACACGGAATACGCGGCCTTTCCCGGCAACGGCTGGACTGGCGCCATTGAATTGGCGATTTGTTCCCGTAGGCCACTATCATGGTGAACGACCTTGAGGAGCCCTCACGTCTCCAACCAGAGGTCGCCGTGATGACGCGTTTGACGAGGCCGAACTCGCGCCGTACACTCCCACTTCGCGTCCCGGCCTGCCCCGGGGGCATTTTCGTGTCGTGCACCAGCTGGGGCTGCACCGCCCCGCCCAAATCCTGAGGACCTATGTACGCAGTCATCGAGACCGGCGGCAAGCAGTACCGTGTCGAACTCGGAACCGAGCTCGAGGTGGAGTTGCTCGATGTCGAGCCGGGCCAGGAGATCAACCTCGACCGAGTGCTGCTGGTCGTGGACGGCGACAAGTCAGCTGTCGGTCAGCCCCTCGTGGCAGACGCGACCGTAAGCGCCCGAGTGCTTCGGCAGGATCGCGGCGTGAAGACGATCTCCTTCAAGTACCGACCTAAAGCCCGCCGCCGCGTAAAGAAGGGCCACCGTCAGGAGCTGACCGTCCTCAAGATCACGGACGTTCGCTTGGGCGCGAAGAGCGCTGCCGCTGAGGCGACAGAGGCCGACGCCGCCGCGGCCGCCGAGCGCGAGATAGTCGCCAAGGTGGCCGCCCGCCAGGCTGCCGAAGACACAGCCCTCGCGGCGAAGCTGAAGGCCCGCAAGGCCGCCCCGGCCGAGTCGGCTGGAGAGCGCGTCGCGCCCAAGGCCAAGGCTTCGGCCAAGGCCAAGACCCCAGCTGCTCCGGCCGCAGCTACTTCCAAACCTGCGAAGGCTCCCGCAGCCGCTCGGGCCCCTGCGAAGGCTGCGCCGGTCAAGGCCGCGAAGGCCGCTCCCAAGCGCCCCGCTCGCGCCAAGAAGGACGAATAATCGATGGCCCACAAGAAGGCAGGCTCGAGCTCCAAGAACGGCCGCGACAGCGTCGGCCAGCGTCTCGGCTGCAAGGCTGGGGATGGCCAGTTCGTGACCGCCGGTTCGATCATCGTCCGGCAGCGCGGTATGACCTTCAAGGCCGGCCGCGGAGCCGGCCTGGCTCACGACTACAGCGTCTACGCCATGATCGACGGCACGGTGCACTACGAGCACGAAACCCGCCACAAGAAGCGAATTCGCATCGAGGCCCTCGCGGGCGAGTAACCCGAGGGACACAGCCCGCGGCCGGCGCATTAGCGCTGCCCGTACCACCGACGACCACCGGCGGGAGACCGTGCGGAAGGCGTCTGGAGTTGCACATGAAGCCGAAGATCCACCCCAAGTATCAGCAGGCGACCGTCCACTGCGCTTCCTGCAAGACCACCTTCGAGGTCGGGTCGACCCGACCTGAGTTGCGCATGGACGTCTGCAGCAACTGCCATCCGTTCTTTACGGGCAAGCAGGTCATTCTCGACACTGCCGGTCAAGTCGAGCGGTTCCAGCGGCGACTCGAGCGCTCCGAACGCGCCTAGCGGCTCGTTCGCCGTGGGCAGGCCGGAGGAGCGTTCCTCGTCGGCCGACGCCACGTCTCGGTCCGTCTGCCGTCATCGCTGAGGCGCCTCGCATCTCAGAGGCTAGACTTTACCAATGGCTCGCTATCAATACGGCGGCCAGGCGCTCATAGAGGGCGTCCTGATGCGAGGCCGCAATGCACTCGCGGTTGCCCTGCGACATCCCGACGGATCGATCGTTTGGGCCACGGAACGGTTGGATATCGGGCTGCGCGCCCGCCGAGCCCTCAAGATGCCGTTCCTGCGCGGTCTCGTCCTCCTGTACGACACGCTCGTCACCGGCACTCGGTGGCTGGTTCGCTCGGCCACGGTCCAGGCCATCGCCCTTGAGCGCGGCGAGGCTGGTCGGGAAGACGAGGGTGCCAACGGCGACGCCGGCAAGGGCTCCGGCCCTGGCGCGGCCAGTGCCGGCTCGGCGCTGCAGATGCTGCTCTTCGCTCCCGTGGCCTGGATCGTCGGTGCCGCCTCGGACGGCGATTACAGCGATCCCGATGCCGCTACCGCTCGACCAGGGGCGGCAGCGTCGGGCCCCGACTCAGCTGCCTCCCGCTCCGAGCAGGGGCTTGGCAAGGGCTACACCGTGGCCGTCGGCGGCATGCTCCTGTTCAGCCTCGTCATCGGCATCAGCGTCTTCTTCCTCGTGCCCCTGCTCCTTGCACAGGCCACCGTTGGGCGAGTGGATCAGGGGTTTGGCCTGCAGCTGAGCGAGGGCGTCATCCGCGTCGTCATCTTCATCGGCTACCTGCTGGTTGTGGGTCAGGCATCCGACGTTCGCCGAACCTTCCAGTACCACGGTGCCGAGCACATGTCGATCCACGCTCTGGAGGGCGGCGATCCCCTGACGACCGAGTCGGCCCGCAAGTACCCAACAGCCCATCCGCGCTGCGGCACCGAGTTCCTGGTAGTGGTCCTACTCGTCTCGATCCTGGCCTTTGCCGTGATCGGTAAGCTGCCGCCACTGCTGCTCGTCGGCTCCCGCATAGTCCTGGTGCCGGTAATTGCCGCCATCAGCTACGAGCTCTTGCAGCTTGGGGCTCGCCATCGGCGCCACACGCTGGTCCGCTGGTTGTGGTCGCCTGGCATCTGGGTCCAGAAGATCACCACTCGCCAACCGACCGACGACATGATCGAGGTCGCGATCGTTTCGCTCCAGCGGGCGCTCGTTGCCGACGGGGCGGAGATACCGGCCGGCAGCGCTGACTATCGGAGCCGTCCTCTCGACCCGGCCGACACCGCAGCCGCGCCCGGCAGTTCCGAAGGAACTGTCAAAGTCAACACCGCAGGTGTTGACTCGTGATCGAGCAGAAGCTCGCAGAGATCTCAATCCAGTACGACGCCCTCCAGGACGAGCTGGCCAGGCCCGAGACCGGCTTCGATCCGGCTGCGCTGAAGCGCCTGGGTAAGGAGCTGTCGCAGCTGGAGTCGGTCGTGTCCGCCTGGCGCGAGCTGCTGGACGTCCGCAAGGGGCTGGCCGAGGCCCTCGAGATGCGGGACTCAGGCGACGATGAGATGCACGACCTGGCCCACGAAGAGGTTCGCAGCCTGGAGGCCAAGGAGGCCGACCTAGTCGACCAGCTGCGTGTCCTTCTCCTACCGCGCGACCCCAACGATGAGAAGAACGTCATCCTCGAGATTCGCGCCGGCGCCGGCGGCGAGGAGGCCAAGCTGTTCGCGGCCGAGCTTCTTCGAATGTACCTGCGCTTCGCCGAGCGACACCGGATGTCCGCCGAGGTGCTCAGCCTGGGCGAGACCGGGATCGGCGGCATTAGCGAGGCGATCGTGCAGATCGCCGGGCGCGGTGCTTATAGCCGCCTTAAGTTCGAGGCGGGCGTACACCGGGTCCAGCGCATCCCCGTCACTGAGTCGAGCGGTCGGATTCACACTTCGACCGCCACGGTCGCCGTCATGCCGGAGGCCGAAGAAATCGACATCCACATTGACGAAAAGGACATTCGAGTCGACGTCTACCGGTCCACGGGACATGGCGGACAGTCGGTCAACACCACCGATTCGGCGGTTCGGATCACCCACATG
>JANYJI010000061.1 GCA_025358525.1 Chloroflexota bacterium
GCGGTGGCCGTGGGGATCCTGTTTGGCGCGAATGCGCTCTTCGGCCCCATGCTAGCCGGCTGGGGCATGGCATTCTCTGGGTGGCCAGCCGGTTCTGATCGCATAGGTGCCCCAATGCCCGATTGGGCCGCCAAAGCAGGCAGCGGCGGGACCACCTTCGGGGGCTACGAGGAGCTGACCATCGACGTGTCCGATCGAACCCTCCTGACTGGCTGGACAGATCTACGGATCGAGGCCTGGCGAGGCACAGACCCTGCGCGGGGAGCTGGGCTCGATCCGACTGAGACCGTGCCGTTTCTCACCGCGCCGTTGCAGTGGAGCGCTTCCGGCACCTCACCCGACGGCAATTCCGTCTGGTACGGCAGCAAAGGTTGGCCGGCCAACGCCTCAACCCTGACCGGCGGTCTGCGCCTCGATCGCTCGCCAGCAGCAACTTGGGCCTGGCTCGCGCTGACCGGGGTTGCTCCCGACGGGCAGCGCCATCTGCTCAGCAGCCTGTCGGGCACGTCGGTCTTCTTCCAGGGAACCGTACTCGACTGGTTTAGGGCTGTATTCTCGGGCGGGTAGGGACGCCCGGAACTAGTGGGCCGCCGGAGCCCCCGCCGCCGCGGCTTGGACCGGCGCAGCCAGCTCGCCGCGCAGATACGCGTCGATGTGGCCAGCGGCCTTCTTGCCGACGCCGTGCGACGGGTGGTCAGCTCAACGTACCCTGCAAGTAAGCGTGTATGTTCGACGCCGCCTTTTTGCCGTCGCCCATCGCCAGGATGACCGTGGCCGCGCCGCGGACGATGTCGCCGCCCGCGAAAACGCCGTCCATCGAGGTCTGGAGGTTGTCATCTATCTCGATGTAGCCCCATTTGTTGACCCGCAGGTCCGGCGAAGTGGAGGTCAGCAGCGGGTTGGATTTGGTGCCGATGGCAACGATGACCATGTCGCACGGGAAGATGAACTCGGAGTTTGGGATCTCCACAGGCCGGCGTCGACCGGAGGCGTCGGGCTCGCCCAGCTCCATGCGGACGCACTTGAGGCCCGAGACCCAGCCCTTCTCGTCGCCGAGCACCTCGGTCGGAGCGGTCAGGAACTCGAAGCGGACGCCTTCCTGCTCGGCGTGATGGACTTCCTCGGAACGGGCCGGCAACTCGTCGCGCGAGCGGCGATAGACGCACACCGACTCGGCCGCGCCCAACCGTCGAGCCGTTCGGACGGAGTCCATGGCAACATTGCCGCCACCCACGACCGCCACGCGTTGGCCGCGCAGGATCGGCGTGTCGGAGTCAGGGCTGTAGGCGCCCATGAGGTTGACGCGGGTCAGGTATTCGTTGGCCGAGTAGACGCCCTTCAGGTTTTCGCCGGCGACGTTCATGAAGACCGGCAGGCCCGCGCCGACGGCCACGAAGACCGCGTCGAACTGCTCCCGCAGTTCCGGCAGGGTGTAGGTCTTGCCGATGATCTGGTTCGGTCGGATTTCGACGCCGTCGGCGACCAGCCGGTCCACTTCCTTCTGGACGATATCTTTGGGCAGTCGGAATTCCGGGATGCCGTAGATCAGGACGCCGCCGGCGGCATGGAAGGCCTCGAAGATCGTGACCTTGTGGCCGCGCTTGGTCAGCTCGCCGGCCGCAGTGAGTCCGGCCGGGCCCGAACCCACGATGGCGACCTTTTTGCCCGACAGAGCCGGCTTAGCTGCCGTGAAGACGTCACGGTTGTTGATCGCCCAGTCGGCCACGAAGCGCTCGAGGTAGCCGATGGCGACCGGCGTGCCGGTCTTGGCACGCAGGCAGATCTGCTCGCACTGCGTCTCCTGCGGGCAGACGCGCCCGGTGACGCAGGGCAGGGCGTTGTCGCCGAGCAGCGAATCGGCGGCCGCCTTGATGTTGCCCTCGGATACGAGTCGGATGAAGTTGGGAATGTTGACCGAAACAGGGCAGCCATCGATGCAGTACGGCTTGGGGCACTGCAGGCAGCGATCGGCCTCCATGATGGCCAGCTGCTCGGTGTAACCGAGGTTCACCTCGGCGAAGTTGCGGGCCCGGGCCATGGCGTCCTGCTCGGGCATAGCGCCGCGCGTGATCTTCATCCGCTCCTTCTTGGGGAGCGGCTCGCGGTTGTCGGCGGCGCGGCCGGCCAGTGTGTCGGCGATCTCGTCCATGCCGTCCGGGTTGACGATGTCGGCCATCAGTGGGCCTCCCCACTTGCTGAAGCCGGCTTGACGGCTTCAGCTAAAGCCATTTCGGTCGCACCGGAATGGCTCGTCGTCCAGCGTTCGAGGGCCGCCTGTTCGAATTCGCGGTAGGTGTTCAGGCGATCGGCCATCTGACGGAAGTCCACCTTGTGGCCGTCGAACTCGGGACCGTCAACGCAGGCGTATTCGGTCTTGCCGTCGATCGAGACGCGGCAACCGCCGCACATGCCCGTGCCGTCGATCATGATCGAGTTGAGCGAGACGGTCGTTTTGATCGCGTACGGGCGAGTTAGCTCGGAGCAGGCCCGCATCATCGGTACGGGACCGACGGCAAAGACCTCGTCGATCCCGCCGGCCTCACACAGGTCCTTGAGGGCCTCGGTCACGAAACCGTGGCGGCCGTAGCTGCCGTCGTCCGTGCAGACGATCACCTCGCCCGAGGCCCGCAGCTCGTCCTCGTAGATTACCCAGTCCTTCGAACGGCCACCGATGATGCTCGTTACCTTGACGCCGTTCCGGGCCAGGGCCTGGGCGATGGGGTACACGACGGCCGTGCCCACGCCGCCGCCAACGCATACGGCATGGCCGCGTTCCAGCAGCTTCGTCGGGTTGCCGAGCGGCCCGGCCACGTCCGTAATCACGTCGCCGACGTTGAGTGAGGTCAGTTCATGCGTGGTCTTGCCGATGGCCTGGATGACTAGCGTGATCGTGCCGGCGCTCTTGTCCACGTCGGCGATAGTCAGCGGTATGCGCTCGCCGCCGGGGCCGCGTCGCACGATCACGAACTGACCGGGCTGGCGGATCTCGGCGATGCGAGGAGCCTCGATTACGAGGCGGGTGACGTTGGGCGACAACTGCGCCTTGGTGACGATCGGGTGCATCTCTCTCCGCTGACTGCGCGCTCCGCCTGGTGCGCGGAAATGTTGTCTAAGCCACTACTACTTTGGTAACTATAGTGACCTTCTGACCGCTCCTGCCACATGCCCAGTCAGGCCCATCAGACCGGGCCGAAGGTCACATCCGGCCGCCCGGTCGGGTAGCCCTGCGGCATATGCCAACAGACTAGCAGCGACGACGCGGGGGGTGCGGCGCGGAGCGGAGGCTCGCTCTTTTCTCGCCTGACGAGGCCTCAAGACCGCTGCCGGCCATGCCGCCCCCGCTCGGCCTATATTCGAAACAACGGAGCATGGATTCACGGCGGAATTGATGGAAAGGAGTAGATGTGGAGTCCTGGCCGAAGGGCATTCATGCCATCACGCTGTTCGTCGAGGATCTGGGAACTGCGAGGCAGTTTTACCTGGACGTCTTCAATTTGCCAGTAGTTTTCGAGGATGAGAACTCGACGGTCTTCAGGCTCGGGGGCATGCTCATCAACCTGCTGAAGATCTCTGAGGCGGACCTTCTCATATCGCCGGCGACGGTGGCGACCCTCGGGACCGGATCTCGCTTGGTATTTACGATCCAGGTGGATGACGTGGATGCCATGTGCTCTGAACTGGCCTCGCGCGGGGTGAAGCTGCTGAACGGTCCCATGGACAGGCCTTGGGGTGTACGAACTGCGAGCTTCTGTGATCCGGGCGGACATATTTGGGAGATAGCCAAGTAGCGCTAATCGATCGCAACCCGAGCCAGGAGTGTGCCATGGCGAAGCTGGTCTACTCGATGTTCGTGTCTCTCGACGGCTTCATCGAAACGCCGGACCGGGGGATCGATTGGCACGTGATCGACGAGGAGTTGCACCGATTCTCGAATGAGCACCTTCGGCAGACCGGGGCGCTTCTCTACGGCCGCCGGATGTACGAGTTGATGGCGGCGTACTGGCCGAGGGCCGACGAGAATCCCTCGAGCCCCGACTACGTCGTGGAATTCTCGCGGCTATGGAAGGACACCCCGAAGGTCGTCTTCTCGAAGACTCTCGAGCGGGTCGATTGGAACAGCCGGCTGATTCGAGATGACGCAGGGGGCGAGATCGCGCGGCTCAAGGCGGAGCCGGGCAAAGATCTCGTGATCGGCGGGCCGAACCTGGCCTCGACCGCGATTCGCCTCGGGCTCGTGGACGAATTCCAGCCGTTCATTCACCCGGTCGCTATCGGTGCCGGCACGCCGTTCCTGCCCGATCTCGAGGAGCCGATTCGCCTGAATCTGCTGCAAATACGGCGCTTCGGCTCCGGAGTCATGTATCTCAGATACGAACGTGCAGGCTAGCTGCTAGGGGCGTCGATTGAGAGTTCCGCCGCCGCCTTAGCCGCCGCTGCCGCGATGGCCGGATCGGCGCCGTGCCACTCCTCGTGGCCGGGGCGCTGGCCCTGCGGACCAACCTCCGCGTGGGTGTGGACGTGCTTGGCTTCCGTGGACATCGCCAGGCTCTTCTTGGCGCAGACCTCGACGCAAACGTTGCAGCCGATGCACGTCAGGTGCTCGATGGCCCAGGTGCGGTCTTCGCGGGAGACGGTGATCGCGGCCGCAGGGCAGCGTTTCGCACACAGCGTGCAGTAGTTGCACGTATCCACATCGAACTTGATCGTGCCACGAGCGCCGTCGAAGCGCGGCCGGATCTCGTATGGGTAGCGGCGCGTGGCCGGCTTTGAGAAGAGATTCCGGATCGCTCGGGGAGCCATGGGGAGTCGGAAGGGATTGCTCATCTTCAGCGCTCGGTGCAGCTGATGCAGGGATCGATGGTCAGGATGATGTTCGGGACGTCGGCCAGGTCGCAGCCCTTGACGAGCTTGATCATCGCCGGGATGTTGGCAAAGGTTGGCGTGCGGGCCCGGAACCGTTCCAGATACTTCGTGCCGTTGGCCTTGACGTAATAGACGACCTCGCCCCGAGGCTGCTCGAGCCGGGTGAAGGTCTCGCCCGAGGGGTTACCGCGAGGCTTGTTCTCGAGCGGCAGGCCTTCGCCCTTGGGCATCTTGTCGACCATCTGATGGATGAGGTCGATCGACTGCCGAACTTCTCGCATCCGCACCACGACACGAGCCAGGCAGTCGCCGGCCGTCTCGAGGACCGGCTCGAACTCGATCTGGTCGTAGAGGTTCTGGCCGGCAAGTCGGGTATCCATACGGACACCGGAGGCGCGGGCCATGGGGCCGACGGCATCGACTGCGCGAGCGTCTGCCATGGACAGAACGCCGACGCCGGACATCCGGTGACGGATCGATGGGTCGTTGGCGAAGACCCTGGCGGTCGCCTCAAAGGCCTTCCCCAGACCATCGAGCCTGGCCACGATCGCGATCAGCTCGGAGTCGGAGATGTCGCGCTTCACGCCGCCGATCCGGTTGACTGAGTGGATGATGCGGCCGCCGGTCGTCTTCTCGAAGATGTCGAGGATCTCCTCGCGCATCCGCCAGCAGTGCATGAACAGATTCTCGAAGCCGAAGGCGTCGGCGCCGAGGCCGAGCCAGAGCAGGTGGCTCTGGATTCGCGAGATCTCGGCCCAGATGATGCGCAGCCAGCGCGCCCGATCGGGAACCTCAACGCTCATGATCGACTCAAGCGCCAGGCAATAGCCCATGCCGTGCATGAAGCTGCAGATGCCGCAGATGCGCTCAACGACGAAGCCCATCTCGGTGTACTCGACGCGATCCACCATGGCCTCCAGGCCGCGGTGGATGTAGCCGATGGTCGGAATGGCGTCGATGACCTTCTCGTCCTCCAGGACGAGGTCCAGGACGAGGGGCTCTGCCAGGACGGGGTGCTGCGGCCCGAACGGGACGATGGTGCGCTTCATGCCTTCTTCCCCGACGCTGCCGCCGTTGCCGCGGCGGTCGCCGCGAGGCGCGCTTTGACGGCGGCGTGCGAGAAGGGAATCTTGACCGAGGTCTTGTACAGCTGGCCCCCGAGATCCAGGCCGATGCCGGTCACGTTGAGGCCGAACAGTTCGCGCATCTCGTTCTCGTAGAGAAAGGCGGCCCCAAAGAAGTCCGAGACGCTCGGGACCTCGTCGGCCGTGGTGACTTGCTCGCGGATCGTCTCGAATTCAAGGTCCTTCGCGAAACCCCAGCTGATCTCGAAGATTCCGGGCTCAGCCGCGTCCACCGGCGGCACGGTCGTGGCGTTGATGATGGCCAGGCGCCAGCCGTTCGTGTGGTACTCGCCGACGCGGGCGAGGAACCCTTGTCTGTCCATCAGGCGCTCTTCCTGCGCTTCTGCTCGAGCGCCCCGATGCCCTGGACCACGCCGTCGATGATGCTCTCTGGTCTGGCGGCGCAGCCGGGGACGTAGACGTCCACTGGCAGGACCTTGTCTATTCCGCCCTGGATGTTGTAGGCACGGGCGAATATGCCGCCCGAGCAGGCGCAGGCGCCAACCGCCACAACGACCTTGGGATCCGGCATCTGCCGGTAGAGGTTCCGGATGATGTCGATGTTTCGCTCGTTGACGCTGCCCGTGATGAGCAGGATGTCAGCGTGCTTGGGATTTCCGGTGTTGACGACGCCGAAGCGCTCAAGGTCGTAAAGGGGTGTCAGACAGGCCAGGACTTCGATGTCGCAGCCGTTGCAGCTCGAGGCGTCGTAGTGGAGGATCCAGGGCGATTTGGAAAAGAAGGACACTGGCTGCACCTACTTGATGAGGAAGAGCGCCAGGACGTTCCCGCCCACGAGGAGCAGGGTTACGACCCAGGTCGAGCGGAGGACGAGCTGCCATTTCGCTCGCGAGGTCGAGTTGTCGACCAGGACCTCGAGGCCGTAGACGACCGCGAATGCCAGGAGGCCGAGCGGCACGCTCCAGTTGAAGAAGAGAACGACCAAGGCGGCCAGGATCGCCGACTCATACCAGTGGGCCAACTCGACATAGGCGAGCAGGCGGCCGGACATATCTGAGGTCAGACCGCTTACCAGTTCCTGATGGGCGTGGTGCGAGGTCGAGATGTCGAAGGGTGACTTCCGCAGCTTGATCGTGGCCACGAAGGTGAAGGCCAGCAGGATGCCCGGCAGCTTGGGTGCGACCATCACGGCCGAGCTGAGCACTCCCTGGTAGGAGCTGGCGTCGGTGACCTTGCAGATCGCGGCCAGCATCAGGATGAAGAAAGGCTCCGAGGCGAGAAGCACGATCAGTTCGCGCTCGGCGCCGGCGAAGCTGTACGGCGAGTTGACCGAACCCGCCGCCAGGACCAGGAAGAGCGCGGCCAGGGCGAAGACGAAGGCCACGAAGATCAGGTCCGTGCCGCCAACGAGCATGGCCCCGGTAGCGGCCATGAAGCCGAGGTGGCCCAGGAGCAGTGGCTCGGCTATGGGGTTCACCTGGCGAGCTTCCTTCTGCAGGAGCTTGCCCAGGTCGTAGAAGGGTTGCAGCAGCGGCGGCCCGACACGGCTCTGCATGCGGGCACTGACGATGCGATCGACCCCCGCCAGCAGGCCGCCGAAGATCGGCGCGATCAGGATAAAGAGCACTCCAAAGACGATTGGGTTCATCAGCGCGCCACCATTCCGACCGCGATCAGGGTGACGAGTAGGACCCCACAGGCGATCGTTCCGACGCGGAAGACGAGCTTCCCGTTGACCACACCGTCGAGGTAGTAATTTCGGAGCGTCACGGTTTGTGTCGCGCCGAGGGCCATCCCCATGACTCCGCCCGAGGTCACGGGCCGCCCGGCCGCATAGAAGTCGGCGGTGTTGTAGCCCTCGTGGCGTGAGGCCCAGAGCGCCAGGGCAGGCAGGAAGAGTAGGGCGGCGATCATCGTCGCCAGAATCACCGGCTCGATGTGCAGGAAAGACTGCGAAGTGCCTTTGAAAGTGGCCAGCGCATACGGCCCGACCACCTGCTCGGAGATGACACCGAGGAAGGCAGCGACCCCGATGACACCGCTGGCCAGGCTGATTTCGGCCAGCCATTCGAAGCGCGAGATGCGCTTCTCAACTGACCGCTCGTACTCGCTCACGGACCTCATCGAGAGGACCTTGATCAGCAACTTGCCCCAGTAGAACAACGTAAGCGAGGTGCCGAAGGCCATGATCACGAGCAGAGCCGCGCCCTGCCAGCCCGGGATCTCGAGGAAGGCCCGGATGGCCGTCCACTTCGCCACGACCACACCGAACGGGGCGATGAACATGCCCGCGATGCCGGTCAGCGCCAAGGCGCTGACGAGCGGCAGGCGGCTCAGCAGTGTGTCGAAGTTCTCCATGTCCTTGGAGTAGAGCCGGTTCTCGATCGTGCCCACGACGAGGAAGAGCAGGCCCTTCGCGAGGGCGTGGAAGATGATGATCATCACGCCGACCCAGATCAGTTCCGGCGATCCGAGACCGGCACAGCCGACGATCAAGCCGAGGCTGCCGATCGTGGAGTAGGCGAGGACCTTCTTGGTGTTCTGCTCGGTCACGCCCACGAGCGAGACGAAGAGAAAGGTCAGCATGCCGACGAAGGCCACCAGCGTGCCGAGGCTAGAGCCGGCGATTGCGGGCGAGAGCCGCAGCAGCAGGAAGACACCGGCCTTGACCATGGTGCTCGAGTGGAGGAGGGCCGAAGTGGGGGAGGGGGCATACATCGCGCCCAGCAGCCACCGGGAGAACGGCATTTGCGCGGCCTTGGTCAGGCCCGCCAGGCACAGCAACGCGAGAGCCGGCAGCAGCGCGGCGGTGGCCGGTCCGGCCGTCAGCTTGGCGAGGTCCAGGCCGTCGGGCTGGCCGGCGAGCATCAAGATTGCGACCGAGAAGCCCAATCCGCCCAGCATGTTCATGTTCAGGGCGTCGAAGGCGTAGCCGATTGTCTCCTTGGTCCGGGTATAGCCGATGAGGAGGAACGAGCACAGGGTCGTCACCTCCCAGAAGATCAGCATCAGCGGCAGGTAATTGGAGACCACCAGCCCGAACATCGAGCCGAGGAAGACGAACAAGAGGCAGAAGAAGACCGTTCGGCGACCCTTGATCAGCGGGCTGGAGCGGTGGTAGTCCCGCATGTAGCCCAGGGAATGGATGCAGATCAGGGTGCCGATGATGCCGATGATCAGGACCATGATCATCGACAGGCGGTCAAACCAGAAGAGCCGCCCCGGCTCAAGCTCGGGCATCTTGCCGGACAGCTCGAGATAGACGGAGACGGCCACCTGGCCCAGGACGAGGACGGGGGCGAGGATGCGGCGGTGCTGGATGCTGACGGCCACCACGAATACGGCGATGGCGATTTCCAAGACCAGCAGCGAGCGGCCCAGGGTTAGGCCGTTGGGGAGGCCAAAGAAGACGGCGTCGCCGTTGCCGAAGGTGACCGCGGTGACGATCGAGGCTCCAGCCACGACCAGGCCGGCCAGCACGACGATCACGTTCCGCAGCTTGCTGTTGCGAATGCCCAGCAGGAGGCCACCAACCACGAGCGGAAAGGCGACCAGGAAGACGATCAGCGAACTCATCGGTTAGTGCGCCACCTTTGCGAGGTGATCGACTTCGTAGACCAGCACCTCTGGCGCCACAGGCTTCTCCATGAACCGCTGGACCGGCATCCAGCCGTCATCTCGGTCCTGGCTGGCCCGCTCCCTGGCGGTTAGGTGCTCGTCTACGCGGCTGAGCATGATGAGTGGGAGTTCCGGGTACTCGCGAGCGAGTGATCGAGCCAGATCGAACCCGCCGAAGGCTCCGTCCAGCATCGCCTCGAGCACGACTACGTTGGGCATCTCGCGGCCGATGGCTGCCTGAGCTTCGGACGTGGTGGATGCGGTGGTGACTGTGTAGCCACTCGCCTCGAGTGCGATCACGTTGCCCGCGACTACGTCCGGGTCGTCATCGACGAGAAGAATGCGGGCCATGCCCTCCGTTCTTGGACGCGGCTTGCGGTACCGGTCCGTTATTGGCCTGATGGCGGCTTTTCGCCTTCGTTTCGCGCGCGGCAACACGCCGCGTCCTTGTTTCTTGAGGTCAGTTTACCCATTCGCTATGGATTCGAGCCCCCCGCTTCGGCCCTACTCTGTAGTCCAGACTGCCCATGCCCTTCGGCCTTATGACGCAGGCCTCGCCGTAATGGGCGTGCTGAGTTAGTGGGCGCGGGGGCGGGTGGCGACGAGGGCAAGCGACGATCCCGGTCGACAGCGTCGCGGCTCGGACGGCCCGAATGGCATAGGATGCCTGGCGTGCATGAGTTCTCGATCGCCGAAGCCCTCGCCGCGCAGGTCTTGCGCCACGCTCCCGTGGGGGGACGGGTGCGCGAGGTTGAGATACGCGTCGGAGCGCTGCGCGGTCTGGAGCCAGAGGCGATGAAGATGTCCTGGGACGCCGTGACCCACGACACTCCGCTGGCGGGATCGGTGCTGCGGCTGGACTTGCGGCCCTGGTCATTGGTGTGCCCGGCCTGCGGACGAACATGGGAGAGCCCCGTCCCGTTCGAGACGTGCCGCTGCGGTGAGACTTCGCCCCGACCGACCGCCGGCGATGAGCTGAATCTGATGTCGATCACGGTCGATGAAGACGAAACCACGGCCGAGGAGGCGTGAGCCTGATGAGTGAGTCGGTTCGAACGACCCGAGTCCCGGTCGTGGAGCGCGTGCTGGAGGTCAACGACCAGCTGGCGGCGACGACTCGCGCCGACCTGGAGCGCCGCGGCATCTTGGCCGTGGACATCATCGGCGCACCCGGCAGCGGCAAGACGGCACTCCTCGAGGCCACGCTGCGGGCGCTCAAGGGACGCCGTCACCCGGCCGTCCTGGTCGGCGATCTCGCAACGCGGCGGGACGGCGATCGGCTGGCACGCTGGTGCGATCAGGTCGTCCAGATTTCGACCGGTCAGGGCTGCCACCTGGACGCAGGCCAGATTCGAGACGCGCTAATGCAAGTCGACCTTTCGGAGGTCGATCTCCTGTTGATTGAAAACGTCGGCAACCTCATCTGCCCGGTCGGCTTCGACCTCGGTCAGGCCGCCAAGGTGGGCGTCTTCGCTGTCACCGACGGTGACGACAAGGCTGCCAAGCACCCCTACCTTGTCCAGGCCGCCGACGTGCTGCTGCTCAACAAGATCGACCTGCTGCCGTACGTGTCGTTCGATGGGCCTCTTTTCCAGGCGGACGTGCGACTGCTCAATCCCACTGTGCCGATCCTCGAAGTCTCGTCCACCACCGGCGCTGGCTTGGACGCGTGGCTCGACTGGCTCGACCGAAAGTCGGCCGACGGAGGCGCTTCTACCCCGATTGCCTGAGCCACTGCGGCTCGCCCGCCCGCCTACCAGCCCAGAGCTCGTCCAGACGTGGCCCGGACCTGGTCGAGGACGACTTTGCCGTCGCCCGCCGGGTCCAGCAGGTTGGGCTGGCCGTCGATGATCAGGATCGGGTGGAGGTCCACCTGGACGAGCTTGTGGCCGACGAAGGTCAGGTCGGCGACAGCGCTCTCTTGCGTTCTCTCGTCGTGCGTCCAGTCGAAGACGAGATCGCCCAACGAGTAGAAGATCAGGTGGTCGGCCCCGACCTGCTGCATCGGCCCGAACCAGTGGGAGTGGCTGCCCAGGATCAGGTCCGCGCCCGCGGCGACCATCTTCCTGGCGTCGGCCGACACCTCGGGCAGCAGGGAGTCCGTGTATTCGTTGCCCCAGTGGGGCATCACGAGCACGTAGTCGGCGCCGGCCTTCTTAGCGGCGGCGATGTCTGAGGTGACCTGCCAGATCGAGTAGCCGGCCGAACCCGGCGAGTTGGACGTTGCCCAGTAGGTCGTGGGCTCGATCCAGCAATAAGCCAGGACCGCGATGCGGAGACCTCCGGCCGAAAGCCAGGCAGGCTGCCGGGCCGCGGCGTTGTTGGCGCCGGCGCCGGCGTGGGCGATGCCCAGACTGTCGAGCGTGCCGATCTCGTCGGCAACGCCGTGCAGGCCGCCGTCTCCGAGGTGGTTGTTGGCGAGGGAGACGACATCGATGCCGGCGTCGCCGAGCCCGGTCAGCAGGGCTGGATCGCCGGTGAAGGTGAAGCCGTCCGCGTGGTAGCGGAAGTCGTGCGGTTGCGGTGACTCGAGGTTGACCAGACCGAGATCCGCCTTACGGAAGAGGTCACCGAGGGCGCCCGACTGACCGGTCCGGCGGCCGGCAACTAGCGGCCCGCCGCCCCAGCCGCAGCAATGGCGGCTCTCGATGACGGCCGTGCCGCCGTCCCAGGCGTAGTCCACGCCGAGCCCAACGGTCACGGACTTGGCGTAGACCACCTTGTCCAGCATCACGTCGCCGCCCGCAGCGATGGTCCAGGTGTCGACCGTGGCGAAAGTGGAGATCACGCCCGGCTCCACAACGCGGAGCGGCCAGTCGCGCAGGTCGTGGATCCGGTCGCTGCCGAACAGCTGAACCCCGTCCACGCCGATTGCCCGGACGCCCAGCGCCACGTCCTCGGCCCGGATGATTCCGATGGCGTTGGGAGTGGCCTTGACGAAGGCCCGCACAGCGTCCGGCGAGAGCGCTTGCACTCCGCGCGCGGTCACACCCAGATCGTTGCACAGAGCGTCAAGGTCGGCGGCGCCGACGGCGATGAGTACGGGACTTGGGGAGACATTCTGGTCATAGCTGCCGCCGATGAGGTCCGCCAGAGCGGTCCGCGAGATGGATCGCTGCGGCGACCAGAAGCCAACGATCGGGACCAGGGGCACGAGCGACGGCGCTGGCGGGACGGTGGCCGAGGGAGTGGCCGGCGGCGTCGACCGGGCCGGCGGCGAGGCGGTCGGGGAGGGCAGCGCGGAGGGGCGCGAGGTGGCCGCGGCGATTGACGAGCCGCCCGGCGCCGGCCGCGCTGCGCCGGCGGAGTAGGCGTACCCCACGGCCGTGACGGCAAACGCGATGGCGGCCACGGTTGCGACGGCCAGGGCTACTTTCGGTGGCGGTCGGCGGCGGAGGAGCGGTCGGCTCAGGGGGCGGCGAGACACGCCCGAAGACTAGCTCATGGCCCGGCCATCGCCGGCCCCCGGCAGCGACCCCGCGCGGGGCCACCGCGCCCCACGAGCCGAGAGTCCCGCGTATTCGGGCCGAATGGCCGGCCTCGTCAGGACCCAATTGCCGGGTTGCGATGCCTGTCGGCAGCGAGGTGGGCTGGTCGACGCCTGTACAATCCGGGGGACATCAGTGCATCCCGTCGCTCGGGCGCGCCCCGCTGCCTGCGGCGCGACAGTCCCCGCATTCAAGGAGATAGACAACGCTATGGCCGACTCTGGCAAGACCTACAAGGCCGCCAAGCGCTACATCTACGCCTGGGGCGGCTCCAAGGCCGAGGGCAACGGTGGGATGAAGGACCTGCTGGGCGGCAAAGGCGCCGGCCTCGCGGAGATGACCAACGCCGGCCTGCCAACTCCCCCGGGCTTCACTATCACCACCGAAGCCTGCAACGACTACTTCAGCTCCGGCAAGAAGCTTCCCGCCGGCCTGTGGGACGACGTCCTGGCGGCCGTCAGAGTCGTCGAGCAGCAGACCGGCAAGGGCTTCGGCGATCCGAAGAGCCCGCTCCTGGTCTCCGTCCGCTCCGGCGCCAAGTTCTCGATGCCGGGCATGATGGACACCGTCCTCAACCTCGGCCTCAACGAGACCACACTCCAGGGTCTCGTCGCCTTCACCGGCAATGAGCGTTTCGGCTGGGACGCGTACCGCCGCTTCATCTCCATGTTCGGCCGGATCGTCATGGACGTCCCGTCGCACGTGGTCAAGGGCAAGGACGGCTCCGAGGTCGCCTACAACCGCTTCGATGAGGCGCTGGACGCGGCCAAGGAGAAGCACGGCAAGGGGGCCAGGGACACCGACCTTGACGTCGACGACCTCAAGAAGCTCGTCGCCGCCTACAAGAAGATCGTCAAGGACACCGTCGGCCGCGACTTCCCGGATGACCCGAACGAGCAGCTGGACCTGGCCATCAAGGCCGTCTTCGCTTCCTGGTTCGGCAAGCGCGCCAATGACTACCGCAACAGCCAGAAGATCGCCCACGACCTTGGCACCGCCGTGAACATCGTGACGATGGTCTTCGGCAACATGGGCGACGACTCCGGCACTGGCGTCGCGTTCACTCGCGACCCCAACACCGGGGAGAAGGTCCTCTTCGGCGAGTATCTGGTGAACGCTCAGGGTGAGGACGTTGTCGCAGGCGTCCGGACGGCACCGAAGATCGCCCAGCTGGCGACCGACATGCCAAAGGCCTACAACGAGTTCAAGAAGATCGCCGAGAAACTCGAGAAGCACTACAAGGACGTTCAGGACCTCGAGTTCACGATCGAGCGCGGTCGCCTGTACATGCTCCAGACCCGCAGCGCCAAGCGGACCGCCGCTGCCGCCGTGCGGATCGCGATCGACATGGTCAAGGAGGGCCTCATCACGCAGGAAGAGGCCCTGGCCCGCATCGAGCCGGCTCAGGTCGACCAGCTCCTGCGCGACCAATTCGACCCGAAGGCCCGCGCCGCCGCCAAGCGCATGGCCAAGGGCCTGAACGCCTCGCCCGGCGCCGCCGTCGGCAAGGCCGTTTTCCACGCGGACACCGCCGTGGCGTGGGTCGAGAAGGGCCAGAAGGTCGTTCTCGTTCGCGAGGAGACCTCTCCGGACGACTTCCACGGCATGGCCGTTGCTCAGGGCATCCTGACCGCCAAGGGCGGCGCGACCTCGCATGCCGCGGTTGTCGCCCGCCAGATCGGCAAGCCCTGCGTCGCCGGTTGCGCCGAGCTGGAGGTCAATTACTCCACTCGGACCGCTACAGCCAACGGCGTGACGATCAAGGAAGGCGATCCGATCAGCCTCGACGGCTCGACCGGTGAAGTCTTCGTTGGCGCCCTGCCGACGGTCAGCGCCCGATACGAGGATCAGAAGGACCTGCAGAAGGTTCTCGAGTGGGCCGACAAGGTCCGCAAGCTGCAGATCTGGACCAACGCCGACAAGCCGGAAGAGGCCGCGCAGGCCCGCTCCTACGGCGCCCAGGGTATCGGCCTCTGCCGCACCGAGCACATGTTCCGCGAGGGTCCGCGCCTCGAGATCGTGCGTAGCGCGATTCTCGTGGCCAACGTCGCCACCCGCGCCAAGGGCAAGATCGCCGCAGGTCAGGATCTCACCGCCGAGGAGAAGGCAGCCGTCAAGCAGTTCGACGCCTCGATGGCCAAGCTCGAAGTCCTCCAGCAGGGCGACTTCGAGGGTATCCTCGCCGCGATGTCCGGCCTGCCGGTCGTCATTCGGCTCATCGACCCACCGCTCCACGAGTTCCTCCCGAACCTCGAGGACCAGCTCGTCAAGGTCACCAAGGCCGGTGACAAAGCCACGACCAAGGACAAGGAACTGCTCGCGACGATCAAGTCGATGCACGAGCAGAACCCCATGCTTGGCCTCCGCGGCTGCCGCCTCGGCCTGATGATCCCGGACTTCGTCAAGATCCAGACCCGGGCCATCCTTAACGCGGCCGTTGCCGTGAAGAAGGCCAAGAAGGATCCGCGACCGGAGATCATGATCCCGCTCGTCGGCCACGTGAACGAACTAATTGCAACCCAGACTCTCCTCGAGGCCGAGGCCGCCGCGGTTGTCGCCAAGGCCGGCGTCAAGATCGACTACAAGTTCGGCACCATGATCGAGATCCCGCGGGCCTGCTGGGTCGCGGACGAGATTGCCAAATACGCCCAGTTCTTCAGCTTCGGCACCAACGACCTGACCCAGATGACGTTCGGCTACAGCCGAGACGACGCTGAGGGCGGGTTCCTCCTCAAGTACGTCGAGGACAAGATCCTCCCGTACAACCCCTTCCAGTCGCTCGACCCGGTCATCGTCCAGGAAATGAAGATGGCCGTCGAATTGGGCCGGAAGACCCGGCCCGACCTCAAGGTGGGCATCTGCGGAGAGCATGGCGGCGACCCGATGTCGATCGGGTTCTGCCACGACATCGGCCTCAACTACGTGTCCTGTTCACCCTTCCGGGTTCCTGTGGCGCGCCTCGCAGCCGCCCAGGCCGCCCTCCTCGGCGCCGCGGAGCGCGACAAGTAGCCACTCTCCGTCCCTAACTGGAACGCCCGGCGTTGAGCGAGCTTCGCTCGCCCTAACCGTCGGGCGTTCTGATTCGCGAAGAGGTGGCGCCGCTTCAGGCCGATGCCTGAAGGTCGAGCATCACCACGGTCGTGCCGGCCTGGGTCGTGATCGTCACGCGGTAGGTTCCGTTTGGCCATGGCCAGGGAAGTGTCTGCCAGGCTGCGGGTACCGACCCCCTGGATGCGGGCCAGGATTCCTCCGACGGCGGGATCCAGAACTCGCCCGACAGAACGGTCGGGCCTGACCCGGGCACGACTCTAGACCCAGACGCAGACCCGGCCCTCGGCCCCGATGCTGTGGGTATGGCGGATGGGCCGACAGTCGTTTGGGCAACGGCGCCCGAACGCGAGGCTACCTCAGCCGCTGGCAATGGGCTTACCTGAGTGAAGGCCGGGAAGCCTGGTGGTGCCAGGTAGTCTGGGTTTTCCGGCCCGCCAAGGTAGGTGAACCCCACGCTGCTCACATTCACGTCGATCGGCCACGTTACTGCCAGGGCGTATGCTCGACGCCCAGGGCCGACGTTGAGCATTGAGTGCCCTGATGCCGATCCGGCGGCGGCCCAGGTTACGGCAGGCGCCAGGCCATCCGCCGACGCTGTGGCGGCGGCGACATTGGGCAGGGACGCTGCGCCGAAGCCCCAAGCCAAATGGGGGTCGATGCTGCTCAGGAGACTCCAATCGATCGCCCCCCAGCGCCGAGCAAAGTGCGACGCGATGCCGAGCTGGGCGTTGGGCTGATTCGTGTCCGGAGGTCCGAAGAACGGGTAGCGATCGTCCCACGGTGGGGCGTCCGGGAAGCCAACTGCTGAAGGCGAGGCCGTAGCGGCGGCGATGAGCGAGGGCGATGGAGCGGTCGCCGGCGCGGGCCAGGGCTTGAGGAGGGCGCCGGTGACGAAGACGAGTCCGGCGACGACGAGCACCACCTCCGGACGATAGCGGCGCTTCCCGCCGACTCGGCCAAAGGCTTCCTCGGCATCACCTGCCACCGCCGCTGCGGGAACGTCCGGCTCCCCTCGACGTCGCTTGGCCGGGCGGACGCGATCGCGGCTGACCGCCTCGAGATCCACGACCTTCCCATCCATCTCGTCGATCTCGGCCGAGTGGCGATGGGTCATTCTGCTTCTCAGAGATGCCGTATGGCGGTCGATTGGATCTGGCATACAGGTACCTGGAGACGCCGGCTTTTAGGGAGGGATCGTACTGCGCGAGTGTCCCGGGACCAATGTGCGGGGCCCTCGTCCCGCGTGCTGCCACAACCGTCGGCGACCGGCCGATAGGGGCTGGGCCGCGTGGTGAAACGGTTCGCTGCCCCCTTGGCGGCACTTCACAGGGTGGCTACGATCGCATCAATCTCCTTCGTGCGCGAGTGACGGCGCGCTCTTCCGCAAACGGCTCGGGCCCCCCTCCCCGGGCCGTTTGCCATGCCTGAGGCATCGGCAAGGGTTTCGATCGGCGGGCCGATAGGATCGGCACCGGCCGGGCTGCAGGGTGGAATGCGGCCGCGGGGCCCCAGCCCTGAGCGTCCTGCAAGACTGACGCAGGCTGGACGTCGGGCCGCGGCATTCCCCCCAAGGACGTCGCGACCCGACGACGCGGTTTAGCGGCCGCTCGCGATCCGAACGAGCACCACGGAGGAATCCGTCAGGTCGGCCTCCAGCCGGGCGACGTACCCGAGTGCCCACAACTCCCGGTTCAGGACGCGATCCAATGCGTCGATGCTTTGGGATGCGAGAGCTCCGCGGACCAGCGCTCCGCGGATCATCGGATCGTCGAACGAAGGGACGTCGGCGCCCGCGGTGACCGACAGGCTCCTGTGGCCGTCGTGGACCCAAAGCACCGCTCCCAGACGGCGAACGCCCGGCGCCGATCTCGGCGCCAATTGCGGAGTCATTTGCGATTGGCCTCCTCCATGGTCAACTCGCATTTTACGCCCCCTAATCAATAGGCCACCTGACGTAGTCTTGAGCGAGCGCTAAGAGTCGGCGAGTGCGTCCCGCATTACGGTGAAGGCCTGCTCATGCTTGCCGGCTCTTGCGAGGGCATCGGCCCACTCGCGCAAGGCTTTGCGAACGAGGGCCGGGCTGCCCAGCTCGCGGGCCATCGTGCCGGCGCGTTCGTAAGCAGCGAGAGCGGCGTCCGAGTCGCCCAGACTGGTCTGGGCGTGGCCCAGGGTCAGCAGGGAGTTCACCACAGCCTTGCTATTGCGGGTCCGCTCGGCGTGTTCGATGGCCGCAGCGGCAACAGTTGCGGCCTCGTCTGCCGCGCCCCTGGCCAGGGCGATCTGGGCCTGCGTGTCGAGGATGTGGGAGAGCGTCCACTCGTCGTGGAGTCGCACCAGGGTAGCTCGCGCTGAGGTGATCATTTCCGCGGCCCGCGTCGTGTTTCCCAAGGCGAGGTAGGAGAGGGCGAGATCGTTCTCGAGAGTCGCCGTTTCTCGCTCCGATTCGACCTTGCGGAAAAGCTCCAGGCTGGCGATACCGCTTCGAACCGCCGCCTCGAAGTCGCCAGTCTGACGGTAGCTGTAGGCGAGATCGTGCAGATACGTAGCCCGGCGCCGATCGTCCAGGCCATCAGCTACGGCGCGGACCTCGTCGAGATATGCCAAGGCAACGGCGTGGTTGCCGTCGCGCGACTCGGTTGCCGCGAGGGCCATGATCAAGCGCAGGTGGAAGTCCGGCTCAACTAGGAGCCCGGCCCTAACACGGGCCAAGATGGAGTGGAGGAGGGCTTTGGCCTCGACAGTGTTCTCGAGCTGGTACTGGGCCGCCGAAAGCCAGTACTCGGCCAACGCTGCCTCGTGCTCACGGTTGGCCTTGTGGAAGATCTGAGCGGCCTCGGCCGCGGCGGTGGCCGCCTCGCTGCCCTTGCCGTGCCTGTATAGCGCTTCTGCCAAGCCGGCCAGCAGCTCGGCGCGCGTCGCCTTGGAGGTTGCCGATCCCAGCAACTCTCCGTAGGCGGTTACGGCATCATCCCAGCGGCCGCAGGCAAGTGCGAGATCCGCTTCCAGCCGCGCCCACGCGGCCGGCTGGTCGTTGAGCAGTTTGCTGGCGGTGATGCTCAGCCTGCCGGACAGGTAGTTGAGGGCGGCCATCGAAGGTCGGCTGAGGCCGTTCTCGAGAGCGCTGATGTAGGCCTTGGTGTAGCGACCTTCGGCGAGCTGCTGCTGGGTAAGGCCGGCGCTCAGCCGGGCCTTCTTGAGGCGCTCGCCCATCTCGCGTGCAAGGGGGGTGTCATCGATGCGAGGACGTGTGCGACTGATTCTAGGCATGGGGCGCAGTGTACTCCCCATTTGAGCTCGGCAGTACCAGTTTGTTGCCCGCGCGCGCCAAGGTTTAGGAATACTTGACCGCCGCCCCGTGCCGACCCTACGATCGGCCTGCCGAGAAGCCGCGCCGGCTCGGGTCCCCGAGGGGTACCCGAGAAGGAGTAATCAATGTCTCGTCGCTCTTTCAGCTTTCGCGCGCTGATCGTTTCCTCGATCCTGGGGTTGGTTCTGACTCTCATGCCGCTGGCGACCGTCCTGGCGGACGGAGCCGGCGTCTCATTCCCCAGGTAACCAGACTGGCCTTACGCAAAATCTATTCGGCCGGCAAAAGGTCGGCCTGGGTTCCCGAAAACCAACGCCCGTCTGGGGATCAGGGCCGAGCGGCTATCGGCAATCAAAGGCGCCGTCGCCTCGGAAGGGGCAACGGAAACGAGCGGCCCCTGACTAAACAGGCAGACCAAGAGCCTGTAGTTCCAGCCTGACCTGGGCCGCGTTCAGGAACAGGAGAGCCTGGAGTCCAAGAGATCGCGCTGACGCCACGTTCGCCGGACTGTCGTCGATGAACACGGTCGACTCGGCCGTCAGCCCAAAACGCTCGAGGAATAGGCGGAAGATGGCCGGGACCGGCTTGCCGACGCCAACCTGGCCGGAAAGCAGGATTCCGTCGAACTCGTCGAGAAACGGAAAGCGGTCGCGGGTAGACGCGAAGCTCTCACTCGACCAGTTGCTCAACGCGTAGACGGGAATCCCTTCTCCCCGCAGCCGGCGCATGATCTCCAGCGTTTCAGGGAAGCAGCCGCCCAGCATTTCGGGCCAGCGCGACCGGTAGGCTTCGATCAACTCCGCCTGCTCTGGATGCTCTCGCACGAGCTGAGCCACTCCGTCAGCGAATGGGCGGCCGGCGTCGAGGGTTGCGTTCCACTCGGGCGTGCAGACCTCCGCCAGGAACCGCT
>JANYJI010000083.1 GCA_025358525.1 Chloroflexota bacterium
CCAGGCGCCTCGTTCAGGCACGTGAGGGAGTGAAGAGAGCCCGTAATGCGGCGGTGAGACCGTAGAGGGCGCCACTCGCTCGACCACCCGCTCGACCACGCTCAGCGACCACCCGCTCGACCACGCTCAGCGACCACCCGCTCGACCAAGTGGCATGACCGTTGCATGATTTGCGAGGCTAGGCTGCCACGCGCCGCCTCCGTAACCTTCTCGTATCGCTGTCTTCGGCGCCATCGCCATCATCCTGGCAGTCGTCGCCGGCACCGCCGACCTGCTCCGCGGCCACATCGACCACGACTCAACCGTGACGACCGGCCGTTATGCGGCGGAGTGGTCGATCACGGCCAGGCCGAATTGGCGCAGTTGGCCGAAAGACGAGCGCCACTTCGTCGCCTCTTTTGGGCCGGCCATCGGCGTGCCGGCAGTGACTGCTGCCCAACCAAGCCTTCCAACCGGGCAGCTCAATACCTGCCAGGCCGGATCGCAGCCGGTGGCAAGATGCCCCGCGCGGTACCCTTACTCCCCGTGACCGTCGCCCCGAACGATTTCGTCCACCTCCATCTCCACTCCGAGTTCAGCCTGCTGGACGGGCTCGGCCGCATCAACGAGCTTGCCGAACAGGGCTCCCGGCTCGGCTTCGATGCGATGGCCATCACCGACCACGGCGCCCTGTACGGAGCAGTGGCGTTCGTCCAGGCCGTCTCCGCCAAGGGCATGAAGCCGATCGTTGGCATCGAGACCTACGTGGCCCGGCGGAGCATGCGCGACAAGGAAGGCAAGGCAGATAGCCAGCCTTTCCATCTCGTTTTGCTGGCCGAGAACTGGGAGGGCTACCAGAACCTCTGCCGCCTGGCCACGGACGCCCATCTGGAGGGCTACTACTACAAGCCCCGGATCGACCGCGAGCACCTGGCTAAGCATTCAAAGGGCCTGATAGGCCTATCCGCCTGTCTGAGTGGCGAGATTCCCAAGGCTCTCGAGGTAGACGACTGGGATCTGGCTCGGAAGCTGGCCGGCGAGTACAAGGACATCTTCGGCCCGGACCGCTTCTTCCTTGAGCTTCAGGACCACGGCCTGGCCCAGCAGCGCCGTCTCAACGAGCAGCTGCTCCGACTGTCCCCGGTAGTCGGGCTCAAACAGGTCGTGACCAACGATTTGCACTATGTCCGGCGCGAGCAGTCGGAAGCTCACGACGTCCTGCTCTGCGTTGGCACCGGCAACAACCTCGATTCGCCGGGGCGGATGCGGTTCGACTCGAACGAGTTCTATCTGAAGTCGGCGGCCGAGATGGCGGCCCTCTTCCCGGACAACCTCGACGCCATCCGCCAAACCCGCACCATCGCCGAGATGGTCGACCTAAAGCTGCCATTTGGCCAACTCCGAATTCCTAGCTTTCCCGTGCCCGAGGGCGAGACGATCGAGAGTTGGCTGCGCAAGGAATGCCAGGCCGGTCTGGCGAGACGCTACGGCACCGTGACTCCTGAGCTGCAGGCCCGCCTCGACTACGAACTCGACGTCATCTGCCGGATGGGCTACGCGGGCTATTTTCTGATCGTGGCCGACTTCACCCGGTTCGCCCGCGATCAGCGCATCGCCATCACCGTCCGCGGCTCCGCCCCCGGGTCCATCGTGACGTACACCCTGGGTATCACCCCAGTCGACCCGATCCACTACCAGCTGCCGTTCGAGCGGTTCCTCAACCCTGACCGCGTGACCATGCCCGATATCGACGTCGACTTCGAAGACGGTCGGCGTGAAGAGGTCATCAACTACGTCAGCCGCAAGTACGGCGCCGACCACGTCGCCCAGATCATCACCTTCGGCACCATGCTCGCTCGGGCCGCCATCCGGGACGTGGCCCGCGTCGTCGGCATGACCTACGGCGAGGGCGACCGTATCTCCAAGGCGGTCCCGAATCAGCTTGGCATCAAGCTTGAAGAGGCGATCGAGACGAGCCCGACGCTCAAGGAGATGTACGAGAACGAGCCGCCGGTCCATCGCGTCATCGAGTTCGCCAAGCAGTTGGAGGGCGTGGCCCGCAACGCTTCCACGCATGCCGCTGGCGTCGTGATCAGCCGCGAGCCGCTGACCGACCTGATGCCGTTGCAGCGCGCCACCAACTCGGACGCGGTCATGACCCAATACGAAATGCACGCTGTCGACGCCTTGGGTCTGCTCAAGTTCGACTTCCTGGGACTGTCGAACCTAACGATCCTGCGTCAGGCCGTCGACCTGATCCGAGAGCACCGCGGCGAGGAGATCGACCTCGAGCAGATTCCGCTCGACGATTCGAAGACATTCGAGCTGCTCGCTTCAGGCGAGACGACCGGCGTATTCCAGCTCGAGTCCGCGGGCATGCGGCGCTACATTCGCGAGCTTCGCCCGAGCACCGTCTTCGACCTTGCGGCGATGGTGGCCCTCTACCGGCCCGGCCCGATGGACAACATCCCGGCCTACATCCGGCGCAAGCACGGCGAGGAGAAGGTTACCTATCTCCATCCGCTGCTCGAGCCGTATCTCAATCGAACCTACGGTGTTTTCGTTTACCAGGAAGACATCATGTCCGCCTCGACGGCCCTGGCCGGCTTTACCGGTCCCGAGGCCGACATGCTCGGCTACGCCATCCGCAAGAAGAAGTCCGCGCTCATGAGCGAGATGCGCGAGAAGTTCGTGCGCCAGGCTGCCGAGCGCGGGGTCAAGCCGCAGGTCATCGATGCCGTTTTCGCCGCCTTCCAGCCCTTCGAGCGGTACGGCTTCAACAAGGCCCACGCCACCTGCTACGGCCTGATCGCATACCAGACCGCGTATTTGAAGGCCAACTACACGGTCGACTACATGACCTCGGTGCTGACGGCCTTCCGGGACAACGAGGAGAAAGTTTCGGCCGCGGTAGCCGAATGCAGACGCCTGGGAATCGAAGTTCGAACGCCCGATGTCCACCGCTCATTCGTCGAATTCACGGTTGAGGACGACGCCATCCGGTTCGGTCTGCTGGCCATCAAGAACGTCGGCGAGAACGCCATCCAGTCGATCATCGATGCCCGCGGGGCCGACGGCGACTTCCGATCGCTGGCCGATTTCTGCGCCCGAGTCGATCTCCGGCTGGGCAATCGGCGCGTGCTCGAATCGCTCATCAAGGTCGGGGCCATGAATCGGTTCGGGCATCCGGCGCAGCTGCTCGATGCCCTGGACGACGCCATGGCCGCCGGGCAGGCGACGCAGCGCGATCGGCTGAGCGGGCAGACGTCGCTCTTCGACATGGGTTCGTCCCCGGAGTCGATCGAGAAGCCGCTCCCCCAGGTAGCCGAGGTACTCCCGCGCGAGCGACTGCGCTGGGAGAAGGAGCTGCTGGGTCTTTACCTGTCCGAGCATCCGCTCGGCTCTCTGGCCGAACAGATCGCCCAGTTCGTGACGGCCTACTCGAGCGACCTGAAGGACGAGTCGCTGGACGGCCAGCGCGTCGTGATGGGCGGCATCGTGACGGGGCTGCGGACTGTGACCACGCGCGCCAAGGACACCATGGCCGTGGCCACGTTCGAGGATCTGCAAGGGACTGTGGAGGTGGTGATCTTCCCGCGCATGTACGTTACGAGCGGCTCGACCTTCGCCGAGGGGGCAATCCTGCTCGTGGCCGGGCGGGTGGACCATCGCGGTGAGGAGGCGTCGCTGCTGGCCGATGCGGTGTGGGTCTGGGAAGACGCCGCCGCCAAGGGGCCGACGGTCATAGCCGGGGAAGTGGCCGCGGGCGAAAGGCGCGGCGGCGGCCGTCGCTGGAGCAGCGGCAACGGTAGTGGCAATGGCAGCGGACACGCCAAGGCGCCGCCGCAGGGGCCGGCGGCAACGGCGGCTCCTCGGCCCGGTGTCCCGGCCGCCACAGCCCTGTCTGGGGCTCCGGCCGTGGCCCACTCCCGGGCGGCCGTCGCCACAGTCTCGCCCGGGACGCCGGCTCCGGTCCGCGTCTCGCCCTTACGGGGCGGGGGAGTGACGTCGGCGCCCGGCACGTCAAGGGCCGCGCCACGACCATCCGAGCCACTCTCGTCCGTGCCCGCTCCGGCAGACCTGGCCACGCTCGCCCCTGAGCGCGAGGAACCGCCACTCCCCGACGAGGCCCGCGATGTTGCGGCCCGTGCCTCGGCCGCGCCCACGGCACCCCTCGAGGCGCCCGATTCCGGCATTCTTAGCGTTCGGTTCACGCGCGGCGCCGAGACGAGCCGCATCGTGTTGGCCATGGAGGAGTTGCGAGCCGTGTTCAAGGATCGGCCGGGTGCCACTCGGGTCGTGTTCCACATTCCGGGCGCGGGCGGGTCTGCTCTACCCATGGAGCTACGGGTCGGTGTCGCCTACGACACTGAGCTGCTGGCCGAGGTCCAGCGCCGGCTGGGCGAGGGCCTCGTCCGTCTCGAACTGTCTGGACCGGGCCGCGGGTGAGCCTGACCGAGAGGGGCTCACGCAAGCTCGCGCCTCGCCTCGACGATCGGCGGCGTCCCGAGATCCAGGCCGTTGGCACGACCAGCGACAACGACCGGGAGGACCGGGAGGCCTGGCAAGACCGAGAGGCCCGCGAGGCGCGGGATCGGGACGCCGGCGTCATTCTCCACGAGACTCTCTTTGGTCCCAGGCCGATCGGGTGGACTCTTTTCGGTCCTCTGGCGATCGTCGCCGTCGCGATTGGTGGCGTCATCGCGGCCGGCTTCGTCAAGACCGACGGCGGGGCAGTCGCCGTGGCCCTGTCGGCGCCGGTCGCGTTGCTGGCCCTGGTTCCGGTTCCCGCTCTGCAGTTCGCCATGGTCCTGAGGAGACGCCGCGCCTGGTCGGCCCAGGAGGCGTATCTATGGCTCTCGATCATCACGGCCGACCGATTGAGGGTCGAGGAGGGCGAGCGGTCGTTCAGCATCCGGCCCCATTCGGAGGCCCCCCTCGTTGCCGCGGCTGACGAGGCGGCCCGTGCCGAAACAACCCGCTCAGCCACCGAGCAAGAGCTTCTTCGAGGGCTGCGAGCGGCTCTGTTGGCCGCATATCGTGGCGGCGACTGCTTGGCCCCGCTCGCTACCGCCCGAGAGATTGTCGGCAGGCCCTCGGCTGCGTATTCCCGCCGGATCGTGGCAACTCGCTATCGGGGCGTGATCGCGGCGGCGCTCGGCGGGCTTTGGATCCTGGTGGCAATCGTGGTCGGCATGGCCGCGGCTGGTGGAGTCGTGTGGCTCTGACAGGCGGCGCGCGGTCGCGGATCGCCCTCCCCAGCCCTCCCTCGAGCTGCTCGTGATACCGCCTACCGGGACGGCGCGCAGCATCCCGCGTCGTTGGCGCGCCAGTGCCTTGACTGCGCCGGTTACTCGAATCGTGCATAGTAGGAACACGTCGGCTCCGACGGAAGGCTCCCGCAGAGGCAGTCAGCCGTCCGGCTCGCACCGTGGAGGAACCGCTTGAGCTCGCTCTTCCGAACTCCAGCCATGGCTGCTCTCCTATCGTTCCTGCTACCCGGACTGGGCCAGGTAGCAGCTGGCAAGCCGCGCCGTGGGGCGATCATCGCGATCCCGGCGGTTGCCCTGTTCGTTGTGTTCGCCTTCGTCTTCCTGTTCGCCAGGAGTGCCCTCCTCAACGGCCTCGTGACTTCCGAGTCGCTTTTGGTGAGCCTCTTGATCCTTGACGTGCTGACCGCTTGCTATCGCGCCTGGGCGGTTGTGGATGCATATGTCACTGCGGCCCAGGCTCCGTTGAATGGACCGGTGTTGCGTGGCCAGCCAAGGCGCAGGAGGCAATCGTCTTGGGTCGGTGTCGCGGTCCTGATGGGATTGCTGGTGGCCACCATAGGCACGCACCTCTTCTTCGGGATAGCCGATGTCACCACAAAGGACGCGATTAACTGCGTCTTCCGCCCGGGTGCTCCGTGCGGAGTGGCGAATGGCGGCAACTACCGCCCCGGCACGAGCGTCGCTGACGTGCCCCCCGATCCAGCCGAGTTCGGGACTGCCGATCCCAGCGCCTCGAGTGCGCCTGAGGGCACGCCCATTCCTGGCTGGGTTTCGAACACGGACGGCGTCAAGGTGCGTTCGGGCGCAGGACTCACGTTCCCGATTACCACCCAAATCGCCGCCGGCACGGTGATCACCGGACAGGTCGTCACGGGAGGCTCCTATACCAGCTCCGTGGGGACGAGCACTGACTGGATCAAGATTGACGATGGCCAGGCGCTCGCGGGCGGCTATGTCGCCAAGTCCTACTTCGACGTGAAGATGATCGCGCCGGCAACGCCCGCCCCTGGGTCGAGTCAGGCACCCATCGTCTATCCAGCCTCCTCGCTGCCGCCCGCAGGAGGAGTGGCCACCAACTGGGATGCCGACGGCTACCTGAACGTCCTCCTGGTAGGAGCGGATGCCGGGGCGGGCCGGGCCGACATGCGAACTGACACCATGATGCTCATGCAGGTGAAGATCGCCACGGGCCAGGCCGCGCTGTATGGCATCCCCCGAAACCTGTTCAACGTTCCGCTGCCACCGCAATGGCAGGACGCCTGGTCGTGCCACTGCTTCTTTGGCTACCAGGGATCGCCGGCCGGAGGCGGTAACTACATGCTCAATGCCCTGTGGCAATGGGCAGCCTGGCGGGCTCCGGACAAGTTCCCGGGCACCGGCGCCACGAGCGACTTCGAGCGTGGGTTCAAGGTTCTCGAAGCCACGGTCGGCCAGATGACCGGCGTTCAGGTCGACGGCGTCGTCTACCTCAACCTCCTCGGGTTCGTGAAGGTGATCGATGACCTGGGGGGCCTCGATATGTACGTTCCTAAGAGCCTTCACGACGCCGCGATGCCGTTTGCGGATCGGGCTGGAACGTACGTCCTTGACATCCCCGCGGGCCAGCACCATTTCAACGGCGTCGACGCTCTGGCGTACGCTCGAAGCCGGCATCAGGACGACGACTTCGGCCGGATGGGTCGGCAGCAGGCTGTGATCAAGGCAATCCGCTCGGACGTCAACCCCTGCTCGCTACTGCCCCGGATTCCGGCGCTCCTGACCGACCTGGGCGGCATGCTCTGGACGGATCTGCCTCAGCAGGATGCTCCCAGGCTGGCTGCCCTCGCCCAGGCGATCGGCGGCAACAACGTCCAGAGCTACTCCTTCAGCCCAGCTAACGGCTACGCGGAATACGTCACGCCTGCCGAAGTCGCCAAGATGCGCAATGCGGTGGCCCACGGGCTGGACAAGGCGCCGAAGTCCACCTCAACCGGTGGTGGTGGCGGTGCCGGTGGCGGTGGCCTGAGCTGCTAACGAGGAGTCAGTAGTGCGTCTCCGTTTCCCCCTGCAATCTCCGGGCGCTGCCGCGTTCCTATCCTTCATCCTGCCCGGGCTGGGGCAGGCTGCGGCGGGAAGGCCGAGGCGCGGCCTGATCGTGGCGCTGCCGATGGTGGCCTTGCTCGTGGTTCTTCTTGGAGTCCTGGTCTTCGCCCGCCACCAGATCGTCGGCTCCATTTTCGCCCCGAATGCCATAACTTCGTTCCTTCTGCTCGACATCGTGGTCTTGCTGTACCGGGTGTGGGCGATCTACGACGCCTATCTGGTCGCCGGCTCAGAAGCGGGGCAGGCGCGTTCCCAGGCGAAGGTCCAGACGAAGACGCCGGCTGCGCGAGCAAGGCGGCCGATGACCGTCGCCGTGCTCGCGGCCGTCATGGTCGCCACGATCGGCACGCACCTTGCCCTCGGCGCGGTCGGCGTTCAGTACCGCGACACCCTCAGCTCGATCTTCAATCCGGACGCGCCCAAGTGGTTCGGCAACGGCGGCAACCTGGCATCTGGCGAGACCATTGCGCCCTTTAGCGATCAGCCGGCCACCGATGCGCCCGGCCTAATCGCCAGCGCCTCGTCCACCACAAGGGCCGGGCTCTCGCCGTCGCTGAGCGCCACGTCCACAAGACCGGCACCTACGCCCGGCCCAACGACGGGGGACGGCATTCCGATCTTCCCGGTCGAGAACGTCAGCGGCCCTAACACGCCACCCTCCGAGTGGGCCACCGACGGCAAGCTAAACGTCCTTCTCGTGGGCGTCGACGAGGGAGTTGGTCGTTTTAGCCTCCGGACGGACACGATGATCCTGCTCGAGGTCGACATCGCAAGCGGCCGGTCCGTCATGTACGGCATTCCGCGCAACCTGGAAAACGTACCGCTTCCGCCAGAGTCTGCCAACGCCTTCCCATGCCACTGTTTCCCGTACCCCAACCTCCTCAACGCCCTGTGGCGCGACGCAGTCAACCGACCCTCGGCCTATCCCTACAGCGGCAGCGATTTCGTGCGCGGCTTCAAGGCCCTGGAGGGTGCGGTAGGCCAGTACCTGGGTCTCCACGTTGACGGAGCGGTCGTGGTCAACCTCATGGGCTTCGTCAATCTCATGGATGCCCTCGGGGGTCTGGACATCAACGTTCCGGCCCGGATCAGGGACACCCAGTACTCGAGACCGCAGGACGGCAAGGACATCACGATCGACATCAAGGCCGGCCAGCAGCACATGGACGGGTATACGGCATTAGCCTACGCCCGATCCCGCCATCAGGACTCCGACTACGGCCGGATGTCGCGCCAGCAGGCTGTGCTGATCGCGCTCCGCCAGCAGCTTCATCCGTGCTCGCTGCTACCCAAGGTTCTGCCGCTCACCCAAGCCCTGGGCGACGCCTTCTGGACCGACCTGCCGCCCGACCAGGCCCCGGCTCTGGTGGCCATGGCCGAACACATCGGCACGGGCAACATCAAGAGCATCGAGTTGGTGCCCTCGGTGACGGGTAATCCGGTTGGCTTCCTCAACATCCCGAGGCTGGCCACGGTCCGCAATATCGTGGCCCACGGCCTCGACGGCGTACCCGCGGCCAGCGGCGGTGGCAGCAGCGGCGGCGGGGGCGGCTTCAGCTGCTAGTAGCCGGCCACGCGCTGTCGTGACCGCTGACCCACTACTGCGCGGCGAGTGGCCGCGGCGCGGCCCGTGTTGCTGGGGGAGTGGTGCCGACGGCGGGAGGCGGCACCGAGACGGCCAGGTCGTGCTCAAGAGCACTCCCGAAACGGCCAGTGTGTTCCCATGGGTGTTCCCATCGCGTCCGAAAATGCGCGTCGCGACCCCTAAGACGTCCGCCTCAACGCACGCTCGACGCGGTCCGCCGCCTCGCGCAGGCTGGCGTCCAGGACGCCAGTGTAGTGGTGCGTCATCGCCTCGGCAGCATGGCCCAGGGCCGCCATCGCTACGCGCTGATGAACGCCCTGCGCCGCGAGGACGGTCGCGAACCCGTGCCGGAGATCGTGCAACCGGACGTCGCCGAGACCCGCCGCCAGCATTGCGTCGCGGAAGTGGCGATCGAGCGTGTTTGGATGCCAGGCGAAGATTCGGCCGTCGATAGGCGCGGGCTGCGTTTCGCGCTAGGAGCCTGTGTCGCCAATGGCCAGCCGGGCCCTCGTGAGAGTGCGAGAATCTGGTATGCGCAGCAAGACCTTCCGCCCATACGACCAGGACAGCCTCTTGTTGATGCCGCCGTCGGTCCGTGACTGGGTTCCGGCCGACAGCCTGGCGGCCTTCATCAACGACCTCGTCAACGAGTTCGACCTGGCTCCCTTCCTCGCTGTCCACAACGAGCCCCGGGGGATGCCGCCCTATCACCCGGCACTGATGCTCAAGGCCCTCCTGTACGGATACGCCAGCGGAGTCACGAGCTCGCGCAAGCTCGAAGCAAGACTGGCCGCCGACGTCGGCTTCATGTACCTCGCCGGACAGTCCCACCCTGACCACAAGACGATCTCGAGCTTCCGTCGCCGCCACCTGGCTGCGTTCGGAGCACTCTTCCTCCACGTCCTCGTCCTGTGTCAGGAAGCCGGTCTCGTCAAGCTCGGCCGGGTGGCGCTCGATGGGACCAAGGTCAAGGCGAATGCCTCGCGGCACAAGGCGATGAGCTACGCCCACATGACCGCGCGCGAGGCGCAGCTCGCCGCCGAGGTTCGTCTAGTCTCGGCGGCCCTTTCTCACGCTCGACAGATGCTCCTTCGACCTGCCCATTTGAGGGAGATCCTGACCCGACCGACTGCAATGTCCCAATTCCCGGCTATCGTGCTGCACGGCTTCCGCCTCGCGTGGATCGGTGCGACGACTGGATTCGCGAAAATGATGCCGAGTGGGGAACCCAGCGGTGGGTGCGGGGCGGAGCCTCGCGCGAGACGCAGTCCCGCGATCCGATGGTTCAGTCAGGCGG
The DNA here is from genome assembly GCA_025358525.1 of Chloroflexota bacterium. GTDB lineage: Bacteria > Chloroflexota > Limnocylindria > Limnocylindrales > CSP1-4 > Fen-1039. Next base: position 10,217 of record JANYJI010000083.1, read on the forward strand.
CCTCGGGTGGTTCCAGGTGACGCGGTAGCCGAGCGCTTCGATCTGGCGGACCAGCCTGCGGCATGCGCCTCGGGCCGGCGCCCGGGCATGTTCAGCCTAGGGACTTGCGACGATGGCGAGGACTAGCACGAGCATCGGTGGCAGCGCGCCGCCCACCAGGAGGCAGATCGTCAGGACGCGCGAGCGTGGGTTTCTCGACCAGGCCATTGCGGCCAGCACGATCGCGCCCACCTCAAGCACGCACGCGGCGAGGCCGAGCAGCATGAATACCCAGGGATGCGGCGACAGGACGCCGTAGAGGGCGAGCAGCCACAGCGCGATACCTGCGACATCGAAGAGGGCGGCGACCCACTCGTGGGTCTCCGCCCGCTTCAGAGATCCTTGTCGGATCATTCCGCGATGATCCTCTCTCAGCGCTCCGCCAGGATCGCCGATGCGGTCGCAGCTTGTCGAACGAGGGCGGCCTGGATCGCACTCAGCTCCGCGCCGTGCTGACTGATCGCCTTTCGCTGGTAAGCGGCGTCGACGGCCATTCGGATTCCGACGAGGTTGGTCGTCTTCTTGCAGTTCACGTTGGCCACAGCGACCGCGATCTCTTCGGCGGAAGCCTTGTCGCCGCTCCACTTCGGGTCGTTGTTCGCCTCCATTGGGGTGCTGTAGCTATAGCCGGACTGCGCCATGCACTTGCTCCACCTCGCGAACGCGGCCACGACTCGGCTGTCGCTCTTTGAAGCCGTCCAGGAATCGAAGGTGAGTTGTTCGGGCAGGCTGAGGTCGGTGGTTCCTTCGATCTCGCGCTGCGCAGCGCCGAGGCACCCGCCGTCCGGGATCGTCTTCCCGTTGAAGGTACCGCCGCCGAACTTCGCCGTCACGACGTTGTAATAGTCGTTCGGTAGCTTCATGTCTGCGTAGGCGGCCTCGCTCGCGACGGTCTGCCCATAGGAGTGGTAGCCCATCTGCTTCGCGTGGTCGACGTCCAGCAGACCATACAGCCGGTAGTGCGTCGGCTGCCCACCGTTTGGCACCTCGGCGGGGCTCTTGTCCCACGCCGGCGCCGCGAACTGGAAGCCAAACTGCTCGACACAGCTCTTCGTAAGAGCGTATTCAGCCCTAAGCACGGTCTGTTGCTCGGTGAAGTCCTGAACGTACGCATCGAGCGGCAGGGAGATCTGGCGCCAGTCGGTGATGGTCGCGATCGAGTCGACCCTCGGTTCAGCTGGCGTCGAGGCGTCCGGTGCGGCGGCGGCCGCGGTCAGCACGGTCAGCGCGGTCAGCGCGGTCACTCCCACAATTACCATGACTCCCGCGACGAGTGCCATCGCGCGGGCGAGAACGGTCTTCTTCATTGCCACGCTTCCTTAGTTCGAGAAGGTGCAGTCGGGGTCGACGCTAGAAGGGATTCCTCCGTCGTTCCAGCATAGGGAGCTGGTCTGGTCGTTGTACTGGACCTGCATCACTCGGCCGTAGATGTGAATCGTCTGGAACGCGCCATCGTACTGCGCATCCGTGAAGATGCGGAGGCTGCGATGGTCTGACCAGCTATCGACCGAGCTGATCGAGTCGTTCAGCCGGCAGTCGAAGATCGCGTACGTGTTGCACTCCGGCGGGTAGTTGTACGTATGGAAATCGAGGCCACCATGCATGTCGTCGTAGTACAATTTGAAATCTGACCGGGGTGTGTAGAGGTTCGCGTTCTTGTAAACGCAGACCTCGTTGTTGTCGCAATAGCCATCGTTCTCCGCGGCCCAGACCGGCTGAGGTACAACCGAGAACGAAACGGCCGCTGCGATCACGGCGGTCAGCAGCTTCCGCACACTCATACCTTGCCCTCCTCTATGTCCCACGGCGGCCACATGCACCGCAGCGGTCGGACGATCTCGACGTTACCCTCGTGGGCAGGTCATTGTCAATTGGTTATGTTCAACAGAGCACCAAGGTCGTTGGACTGGAGCAGGCTGCGCGTGATGTGGCTCCGCATCAAGGCGCCGGAGGCTGTTGGAGAGCTACGAAGCGCTGATCACGAAAACGACAAGAAAGTGATTTAGGCCTGATCAGGGCGATATCTGCGGAACATCCGGGCAGGTTCCCTACCGCGCTCGCTCGCCAGCAGGCGCGATGCCGACTTTGATCTGATCGCCGAACACGCGAGAGCCGCGTGGCACATCCGCCTTCTCGACATCCAGGACTTGCGCCGCGACGAGGGCACCTCGCCCGTCACCGCGGCCAAGGTAGCGATGTGGTCCTCGACTCGAACGCGGCATGCCTCGTCGCGAACTCGCGCGTGGCATGCCCCTGCGATGCGCGGCGCCGCTGCACGTGTGGCTGGGGTCACCGGGTCGGGAGCGCGTGGAGCGAGTTCTCTTTCTGAGGCCCCCGAAAACTATGTCTAGCCACTCCCTATCCACCGCTTGCAGTCAAGACGCAGTGCCGGTGGCCGTAGCCTGACAGCGTCGATGGAGCGCGCCGCCTGGGCCAGGTGACGCAATCATGGCAGGGCGAATCAGGACGGTGTTCGCCGCCTACGTGGACTCCTGTGCTGCTGCGCGACTCATCTGGATCCGAAACATCAGATCGAAAGCGAAGCCCCTACTCCTCTCGTCCCGAAGATACCCTGCACATCCGACGAACCACGGACGAGAGCTAACGCGTCATGCAGTGCGCACCGAGCGCAGCGGTGGCCTGGCGCCGCCCATCGTTACAAGGACGCGGCCCCGGTGGAGACGCGGGATCCAGATCCCCGACGAGCGGGCTAGCCTAGGACCGACTCCTTTCGCCCCGACCATATCCAGCAGATCCTGTGCCCGCGCGCCATTTCACCGGCATGGCCACTGTGTTTCTGCCTGTGCAGCAAGCCTGACTGAGTACAGCGAGCACCCGGGTGTCGCCTGCCGGGTGTTCCCATGGGTGTTCCCATCTCCGCCGGATTGGCGGCGCGAAGCGGTCAAATGCGACGACTTCCAGGTCCGATGTGAGCACGAATCGGGCGTTGTCGACACAGGGGTAGGGGAGTGGTGCCGACGGCGGGAGTTGAACCCGCATGACCTTACGGTCACTCGATTTTGAGTCGAGCGCGTATGCCAGTTCCGCCACGTCGGCACGTCCGGCGGGCATGGTACAGCCTGCGAGGCCGACGGGCTGCGGCGCAGCGATGGACCGCACGCAGCTGTCGACGTTCAGTGACCCTGTCAGTTCAACTGCTCAGTGAATCTGTCAGGGCCTTTGCTTGGTCGCGGCGGGCAGCGGTCATTCTCTTCCATGGATGCTCGACTGGTGGGACGTGGGGGACATAGGCAGGAGCCGGCACCAGCGACGGCTCGGCTCGGTCGCTCTGCAAGGCGCGAAGGTTACGTGCGTTAGGCGGCGCCTCGGCTGTGACGAGCTCTCGCTCGCCATCGAATACGACAACCGAGCCATCGAGCCGAAGGCGAACCTCGACCATCTTGCCCGAATAGGCGAACCGTCGCGGTGCCGCAGGCAGCTGGATACATTGGCCGGCTACGTTGACGGTGTCGTCCTTCGCGACCTTGAGACGGTACTTGAAGGCGAAGACGCGATCTGGGTCCAGTCCATCGGGCCACCGACGCCAGGCCGGCACCGGGTCGGCGGCAGGCACGCCGAAGCGGCGGTTGAAGTCGGGCAGGAACCCCGCGAGGACTCGTTGGCGGCGGTCCGATCGGTCGCACCGGCCAGTCTCAGTTCGGTGAGGAGACGATCCTGCAGTGTCCCCCACAGGCGTTCGATCCGGCCCTTGGCCTGGGGGCTCCCCGCAGCGATCGAAACGACCCCGATCTCGGTCAGGGCTCGTCCGACCTGGCTCAGGGCTCGCTCTTCTGCGCTCGTCCCGCGGCGGCGCGGAGCGCTCGGCTCAAAGGCACTGTGGCGGTCTCGATAGACGGCGCCAGGCAAACCTGGTCCGAGGGCCACGGTCCGCATGATCTCCAGATAGCCCGCTGCGTCCTCCTGATCGCGGAACGTGGCCGCGGGCACCTTGCTCGTGGCATCGTCGATGGCTCCTAGGAGTGTGAGCTTGGGCAGATCAGGACCCAGCCAGTGGTGACGGCTGCCGTCGAGCTGAAGCAGCAGGCCTTCGGCTGCCATGCGCTCGCGCCGACTGCGATGACGCGGCGCCCTCCTCCGTCGCGGCGAGGCTATCCCTTGGGCTCGCAAGATCCGCCGGATGCTCGAACGGCTGAGTTCGATCCCCTCGCGCTCAGCGAGTAGCTCAGAGAGGTGTGTGTCGTTTGCTCCGGCATACCGACCGACCGCCAACGCGACCACGCGACGCGCGACTTCGTCGTCGACCCGTCGCTCATTCCTTCGTCCTCGGTTGCCGTGCACGAGCCCGGCTGGTCCGGCCGCTCGGAACTTGCGTAGCAGGCGCCAAAGCTGGCGTTCTGAGCAACCGAGCGAGGCTGCGGCATCACCAGGCGAGAGATCGCCCCCAATGACTCGGGTCAGAACCAGTGCTCTCCGTTGTTCGGTGACGGACATCGTGATGGTCTCCATACCTGGAGACTGACAAAGTCACTTAACAGTTGGCACTGACAGATTCACAGACCAACGAGAGTGGTGCTGCGTGGCGGACGCAGCCCATACTATCCTCGCCTTGCTGCGGCCGGACCGCCGCCTCAGGCTAAGCGTCAATGAATCAGAGAGTGGCTGACGAGCAGGCGTGACCGAGACGCGAGCCGAAGACGATAGCCAGACCGGGGCGCCGGAACCGAGCGCCGACGCCCTCGGCCAGGGCGTGGATGTCGCGCTGGTCGAAGAGGCTCTGCGCGGCAGGCTCGATGCCTTCAACGAACTCGTCCGCCGCCATCAGGACCATCTCTTCGGCCTGGTGTACCGCCTCGTTCCGGACCGCGACCAGGCCGCGGACGCGGTCCAGGAGGCCTTCTTCAACGCCTACAAGCACCTGGCGTCGTATCGCGGCGGCAGCGTCCGCAGCTGGCTCGGGCGCATCGCGATCAACGCCGCCATGGACATCGGCCGGGCGCGGCGCCGGCGGCCGAGTCAGCCCTACCCGGAGTTCGAGGACGACAGCTGGCAGCCGCCTGCCGGGGGTGAGGAAGAGCCCGAGACCAGGACGCTCGCTTTGGAGCGCTCCCGGGCTCTGGCGATCGCTCTCGATGCCCTGCCGTTCGAGCAGCGGACGTGCATCGTGCTATATGACGTAGAGGGTTACGACTATGCGGAAATTTCGGCCATCATGCGCGTCGAGGTCGGAACGGTGAAGTCGCGCATACACCGCGGGCGTCTCGCGCTCCGGAGCGCCCTGGCGCCGCACCGGGAACTCTTCCGTGGCTGAAGGCGTCTGGGGATTGTGATGGACCGAACCGCCGCCACTCATTCCAGCCACGACGAGCTGCTCATCGTCCGTCTCTTTGGGGGCGATGTAGA
>JANYJI010000130.1 GCA_025358525.1 Chloroflexota bacterium
ACCGCCCGCGAATGCCGCGTCGCACATTTCGGCCATTTCGCCGGGGATCTCATTCGAGCAGGTGCAAATCACACCGTCCCCGCCGAGGGCGAGCATCGGCATCGTCCACGTGTCGTCGCCCGCGAAGACGGAGAAGTCGGCGGGGCGATCGCGCAGTATCGTCGCGATCTGATCCATATTCGCCGAGGCTTCCTTCACCGCCACGATCCGGGGATGTTCGGCCAGTCGAAGCAGCGTCGCCGCCTCGACGTTCACGCCGGTGCGGCCCGGGACGTTGTAGACGATGATCGGAAGACCACCCTCGTCCGCGACAGCGCGGAAGTGAGACTCGAGCATTCGCTGGTCGGGCTTGTTGTAGTACGGCGCGACGACCAGCGCAGCGTCCACGCCGAGAGCTGCGGCGCGTCGCGTCGCGTTGATCGCGGTCGCGGTGCTGTTCGAGCCGGTTCCGGCGATAACGCGGACACGAGCCCGGCTCGGCCGCTCGGAGGCGACCTCGAGGGTCGTGGCGATCACCCACTCGTCTTCTTCGTGGCTCAACGTCGGTGTTTCGCCCGTGGTGCCGCAGGCAACGAGGCCGTGGATGCCGGAATCGATCTGTCGCCGGACGAGGCTGCGGAAGGCATCCTTGTCGATGTCGCCCGTGGCGGTGAAGGGCGTGACCAGAGCCGTGAAGGCTCCTCGGAACTGGCGACTGGGTGGCATTTCGATTGCTCCTTGGTGTCGGAGCCGGCTTACGTGGCCGACGGGTTGGTTTCTGTGGGCGCAGGCTTGGGATCAGGACCCGATCGATTGTTTGGCGATGATCGAGTCGACCACGCCGTCGAACTCGTGGAAGCCGGGGCTGCGCGCTTCGGCCAGAAGCCACTCGGCGGCGGTGATTGCGCCCGAGGCGTAGGCCGATCGGTCGCGGGCGGTGAGGCGCATCTCCAGGCTCTCGCCCGGGGCATCGAAGCCGACGAGGTGCATGCCGGGGGCGGCGCCGGCCCGGATGACTGCCACGTCCAATTCCTCGGGCGCGGGCGCGCCATGAGCCAGGGGCTGGGCGACGCGCGTCTTGCGGGGGTGAGCGGCGATGAGCCGACGTGACAGTTCGATGGCGGTCCCGGACGGGCGGTCCGGCTTAGTGCGGCGGTGCCACTCGACGAGATAGGGGTCGTAGTCGGTGAACGGGCCGAAGAGCCGTGCTGCGTCCTCGACCAGCCGGGCAAACAACATTACCCCCAGGCTAAAACTAGCCGAGGCAACGGCCGCGGCGTGGCGTTCGTGGAGGAGGCTCTCGACCGCGGGGCGGTCCGCCGCCCAATTTGTGGTCCCGATTACGAAGTTGCGGACGCCGCCGTCCAGGGCGGCCCGCACGTTCTGCAGAACCGCATCACCGGCCGCGAAATCGAAGAGGACCTCCGCGCCACTGAAAAGCTCAGGCGAGTGGCCGGCGGGGGAGTCGGGCAGGCCGAGAATGGCTCGGGGCGGCATGCCCCGACCGACGAGTGCAGCAGCGACCGCTCGACCCATTCCCCCGTCGCCGGCGACGATGCTGAGCATTCCGACTACCTCCTGGACGTTGAGCGAAAGTTGAGTGAAAACAGAAAGACCGCGCCACCACTCTCGGTGTCGCGGCCCTCGGGAGCCTCTTGCCCCTGGACTCTCGCGGTTCGTTACGAACGCCGCCGAGCCCTAGGGCCGTGCCTCCCGGCAGGGCCGCCAGCGCTTCGACTTGGACTTGGCGAGGGTTTGGAGGAACATTGCCCGCCGAGTATGCATCAATGCGGTCCTATGCGCAAGAGCGGTGGGGATTATGCAACCTTTATGTGACGCGTATGCACCTGGTTATGCAGGGCGGATAGGGGGAGTGGCGTGGGCACGTGCCTGGCGCGCTGGCCCGCGGGGCTTGGCGGGGTTCGGAGTCGCGCGATCGAACCGGCGCGGCGTCGGGCGCGTTGGCCGCGCGGGCCCGGGAAGTGGTGCGGGCGGCAGCATGGCCCGGAGCGCCGACCGCCCTTGTTCTGCTCAACGTCGCCCGGGGCGGCGCTAAGCAGTAGGAAGCGCGCTTCGGG
>JANYJI010000169.1 GCA_025358525.1 Chloroflexota bacterium
TGGCAGCGACCGAGGCAGTCTCCGCGGGCTCCCGCCTGGTGGCAGAGGCGGCGAAACCCGAGCCCACTCGCTCGAGGACCACCACTCCGGCCGCGCCCAGAGTCACGATTACGGCCTTTCGCACGCCCGGCCCCTCAGGCCCTGGCTCGAGGAGCGTCCGCGCCCGAACGGACGTCTCGCTGCCGGCGTCGACAGGCTGGCCGGTTCGCCGAGCTTCGGTCTGGAGAAGCGTGGCCAGCTCGTTGCGGTTGGGCGTGACGATGTCCGCCAGCCCGAAGATCGATCGGTCGATCCCGATCGCCGGAGCGGGGTTGAGGATCGTGGTCGCGCCGGCTGCGTGGCCGCACACCAGAGCCTCGCGGACGACGTGGAGAGGAACCTCGTTGCAGACCAGCATGACGTCGCCGACGAGTGGGCCGAGTCGGGCCAGGCAGCCTCGGACATAGCCGGTCTCGATCGCGCCGTTCGCTCCGGGGATGACGGCGATCTCGTTCTCGCCCGTGGCATCGACCAGTATCAGGGCGACCCCGGTCGGGTGGCCGGGCAAGGAGGCGAGCATCGAGACGTCGACGCGTTCGGACGATAGGGCTCGCCGGGCTTCGGCCTCGAAGGTGTCGTCACCGACGGCACCAATGAATAGGGTCGGTCGACGCAGGCGCGCGGCAGCAACGGCCTGATTACCGCCCTTGCCGCCATGGTGGCGTTCGTAGCTGCCGCCCGTCACGGTCTCGCCCGGGTGAGGCAAGTGGGGAACGCGCGCAACAAGGTCGATATTGACCGAGCCGACCACGATCACGCGGCCGCTCATCCGCTCGCCTCCCAGCTGACGCGGTGCCGGTCCTCGGCACCTTCCGGGACTGATTGTGCGGCACGAACCGGCTCTTGGCACGCCCGAAGTGCGACGGGCCCTGCGCGCTGGGTTGTTGGCACGGGTTTCGATCGGCGGCGGGTCGCCGGCCCGGAGTACGAAAGAGCCCCGTCCGGGCGGGGACGGGGCTAGGAGATGCGAGAAACGAGTGGCGGGCTCGACCGGATTCGAACCGGCGATCTCCAGCGTGACAGGCTGGCATGTTAGGCCGCTACACCACGAGCCCACGCCGAGCGCGAAGGATAGCAGGTGCTAGCGCGGATGTCCGGCCGCGGACGGTGCTGGCCGGCAGCCCTTCCGGCGCCGCACAGGCGTCTCGGGAAGACCAGCCTATACTCGACCCAATAGCCCCTTGGGGTCCGACCGGCAACCCCTGCAAGCGCGATTGGCAAGCTGTACCAGTCGCGACGGGCATGGCCGGAGAGCCCCGCAGCGAGGACGCGGAACGGAATGATCGACCTCCGCAGCGACACAGTCACACACCCCACGCCGGCAATGCGCGATGCCATGTACGAGGCCGAGCTGGGCGACGATGTCTTCGGCGACGACCCGACGGTCAACGCCCTCCAGGAGCGGGCGGCCGAGTTGCTAGGCAAGGAGGCGGCCCTCTTCGTCGCCAGCGGCTCCATGGCCAATCTCGTTTCGCAGCTGGCTCACCTGGGCCGCGGCCAGGAGACTATCGCCGGCGCGAGCACCCACATCGTCGACGACGAACAGGCCGGCCACGCCGTCGTCGTCGGTACCTCCATCAAGCAAATGCGGGAGAACCCGGACGGCACCTTCGACCTCGAGGAACTCGAGGCCGCCTTCCGCGATCCTGACGACCCGCATCAGCCGATCACGGGCCTCGTCGCGATAGAAAACACGCACGCTCATTCGATGGCGCAGCCGCTGAGCCTCGAATACACGCGCGGCGTGGCCCAGATCGCCCACGGCCATGGCGTGCCGCTGCACGTTGACGGTGCTCGTTTCTTCAACGCCACGGTTGCGCTCCGACTGACGCCCAAGCAGCTGGCCGAACCGGCCGACTCGATCGCCTTCTGCCTGTCGAAGGGGCTCGCCTGCCCGGTCGGCTCGGTGGTGGTCGGATCGAGAGAGTTCATCCACAGGGCCTGGCGCGGTCGCAAACTCGTCGGTGGCGGGATGCGCCAGGTCGGCATTCTGGCCGCAGCCGGACTGGTGGCCCTCAGCGACGGCCCCGACGGCACCATCGCCCGGCTGGCCGAGGACCATGCCAATGCCCGACGTCTGGCCGAGGGATTGGCCGAGATGAACGGCGTCGAGTCGCCTGGGGGACTGGCCCAGCCTGCGCCCGGGTCTCTGGATCCGAGCCGCGCCACCACCAACTTCGTGGTCTTCCGCCTGCGACGCGACCGCGCCGCCTTCCTTGACGCCCTACGGTCCCGTGGCGTGCTGATGGTCGAATACAACCACGGCACAGTCCGAGCCGTGACTCACTACGGCGTGACCGCCGCCGACATCGAGCGAGTGGTTGCGGCTTGTGCCGACGCCCTCCGCGAAACGTCGGTCCGAGCTACCCAAGTCACTTCCGCCGCAACTCTGGAGCGATAGATGGCAGACCTCGTTCTCCCCCGACCCGTGTCGCAGCCCACCGCCGGGCCGCTCGACGATCAGTTCTGGGGCGTGGTGGAAGCCGACTTCCGCCGCTTGATCGAGGCGCACCCGATCTACGCCACCTATCTGGGAATCCACGACGCGGACGACCGTCTCGACGACGCCTCACGCGACTCCGTGGAGGAGGACATCGCTCAGGGGCACCGGCTGGAGCGTGAGATCGAGGCAATCGACCCTGCCGGTCTCTCCGAGAGCGTGCGCTTCGAGCGCGAACTGGCCCTCCACAACGTCCGTCGCGAACTCTTCAATGGGGAGGTCCATCGCGTCTGGGAGCGCCGCTCGACGGCCATGGATCAGGTCGGCGATGGGCTGTTCAGCGTCTTCGCCCGCGATTACGCCCCCCTGCCCGAGCGGCTCGCGGCGCTGACCTCGCGGATGGAGGCCATTCCGCAGGCCCTCGAGCAGCACAAGACCCGAGCCACGGCGCCGCAGGTCAGACTCTGGCAGGAGCTGGAGGTCGAGGCCGGCGAGCAAATGCCGTTCCTCTTCAACGAGATCAAAGACGCCGGGGCCGGCGTGCTCGACGAGCGATCGCAGGCCCGCCTCGATAAGGCCGTCGTGACAGCCTCGGCTGCCGTGGTCGGTTACATCGAGTCAATCAAGGCGGCCATGGGTTCGACCGTGGAGAGCTGGGCCCTCGGCTCGGACCCGTACGACCAGCTCATCAGCCTGCGCGCCTTCGACGGCCTCGACGCCTCACAAATCCTAGAGATCGGTCACAAGCAGCTGGCGCTCAACAAGGCCGCCCGCGTGGAAGATGCGCGCCAGATCGACCCGACCGTGGCCGAGTCGGTTGTCGTGGACCGCAGCAAGTCGAACCATCCGGCGACGTTCGAGGAGGCGCTCGCCGCTTACAAGGACGCCATGAACCGGGCTCGCGCCCACATTATCGAGCGCGACATCGCCACAGTACCCCCGGGCGAACAGATTGCGGTCATCCCCACGCCCGAATATCTGCGCACCGTTATCCCCTTCGCGGCCTACTTCGAGCCGCCCAAGTTCGACAAGCACCCGTCCGGCATCTACATCGTCACGCCCTCGGTTGGCGACGACCCGAATGCGATGCGCGAGCACAACTTCGCCTCGATCAGCAACACCAGCGTCCACGAGGCTTACCCGGGCCACCACCTCCAGCTGTCGGCGGCGACGCGCCATCCGTCCCTCGTTCGCCTGCTCACCGACGCCCCCGAGTTCGTCGAGGGCTGGGG
>JANYJI010000199.1 GCA_025358525.1 Chloroflexota bacterium
GCCCCCCCCCCACGGCTGGGCCGCGAAACTCGATGCGCTATTCGCGTATGCGCGGTCGCGGTCGATTGCTCGCTACTGAATGCCAGCGGCTGTACAGACGGCGGCTGTAACCGCGTCGCACAGGTCCTTTACGGGGATGAACTTGTCCTTGATGACCGTCGCCTGCATGTTCGCGGCGTTGACCCAGTACGGGACCAGGAGGACGGCCGGCTGAACGGAGGCAGGGTTCTTCGGATCTGCGGTGGTGCCGTTCACAAGGCCGCTGGGCGGCGTCTGACCGGCGCGCAGGTAGGTGGCCAGCGCGACCGCTGCCTGGGCCTCGAGGTAGATCGGCTTGTAGACCGAGCCACACTGGAAGTTCTGGAGGACGTTTTGCATGCCCTGGATCGTCGCGTCCTGTCCGACCGTCGGGATCGTCTTGGCCGGGACGCCGGCCTTCTTGAGGGCCACGATCACAGCATTGGCCAGCCCGTCGTTGGCCTCAACCGTGGCGTTGATCGCCTTGTTAGCGGTGTATGCCTGCGTGAAGATGGCGCCACCCTTGGCGTTGTCCCATCCGGGGGCGACCTGGTCACCGACGAGGGTGTAACCGTCGCTGTTGGTCTGGCCGACCTTGGGCGTATCCGACTTGCCCCAGATCACGGAGTTGTATCCCTTGGCGAAATCGATGGCGTTCGGATCGACGTCCTGGCCGCCGTTCAGCGTGAACACCTTCGGGCTCTTGACGTTCCAGGCCTTCACGCAATCCACGAAGCCCTGGCCGATGAGCTTGCCCACCTGTACGTTGTCGAAGCTGATGTAATAGGTGTCCTTGCCCTGGAAGGTTGCCCGGTCGTAGCTGATCATCTTGACGCCGTTCTGATCAGCCAACGCCTGGATCTGGTTGCCGACGGTGCTGTTAAGAGGGTCCACAAGCAGGACCTTGGCGCCGGCCGTGATGTCGGCCTGAGCGAGCGCCAATTCCGTCGCATCGGTGCCCTGGGCATTGTCAATCTTGAACTGGGCTTCCGTGTAGCCGGCGGCCAAGAAAGCCTGCTTCAGGTAAGGGGCGTCATAACTGATGTACCGTCCCGACGACGTGGCGTCGGGGAGGATCACTCCCACGAGGCCCTTGCCGGCGGCGGCCAGATCCTTGAGCTGGGCCATGGCCGAGAAGCTGGCGCCACTGTCGGTGATCGCCTTGACGTCAAGAACCGGAACGGCCGCAGATGGAACTGCCGCCGGCGACGCAGACGCAACTACGGGCGGCGCTGACGGTGTGGCCACGATCGGCGCGGCAGACGGTGTCGCGACGCTGCCGCCGCAAGCAACCACAATGACCGCGATCGAGGCGATCGCGACCGTGAATTTCCTAGAGTTCAACAACTCCTCATCTCCTCTATCACTTATCTCTATTGTGTGGCGAATGATTGCCTCTGGCTTTGGGCCCGGCTTCCTCAAGCCGGCTGCCTGGGGCATTCTACAAGGCGACGGCTTCGCATCGCCCCGGAACGGTCGGCCCTGGCATCACCTCCTTGCCGGTTCGGCCTGGATACAGAATATCCGATATGCCTGCCGCTTGGCGACCATTGGGGAGCGCCACCCGCCGAGCCCATGTGCGGCCAATTCGTCGACTAGAGACGCCACTGCGCTCCGATTCAGATACAACTCAGTCGCCAGCGCGACGCCACAGGGACCGCTAAGGTGCAGCTACCCCGTATCCGGCTTGGATGGCGATGCCGTACCTCTGGTTATACGACTCCACCGTCGCCACAGATCACTATCGGCTTTCGTTCCTCGTTTGGGCACAAGTAGAAAAACGGTCGATGGCCTAGCCTCCAGCAAGACGAATTCGTGCGGACCTTACTATAAATGGCCGGAAAGCCACAACCGCCAGCTCCGCTGGAAGGCAACGACAGATGCGGCGAAACGCCGATCGGCAGTCGAATCGCCTCGTTGCCAGGCTCAACGATGTGAGGGCGGGATCGGCTAGACCAGTCGGGCGAACAGCTCGTTGCTCAGCAAACGGCCGCGGAGTGTGAGTCGCAGGCGAGCCTCGCCGCCGACCTCCATGCTCTCCAGGAGGCCGGCCGACTCGGCCCACTCGCGCGAATCGGCCAGCGGAGACCGATCCGCCCACGCCGCCGGTACGCCAACGTCCAGCCGCAAAGCCAGGATGATCCGTTCGGAGGTCGCGGTCTCAGGCGTAATGGTCTCGCGACCTCCCGGGGGCTCGGCGGCAGCGCCTTGCGCCGGCAACAGCGCAGCGATGTAAGGATCCTTAGTGGCAGCGTTCCACCGCCTCACGACTCCGTCGAAAGCGTGGGCCCCGGGCCCGACCGCCTCGTACGGCCGCCGCTCCCAGTAAGCAAGGTTGTGGCGGCTCTCGTGACCGGGCCGCGACCAGTTGGAGATCTCATAGCCGCGCCAGCCCTCGGCTGCGAGCAGATCCGTGGCCAGGCCGTACTGGTCCGCGGCACGATCCTCGTCCTGCTCCAGCCGGGCCCGCTCCCGCCAGCGTCGCGCGCCGGGCGGTGTCGGCAGGTGGTCGCCTTCGCGGCCCGTGATCCCCTCTGCGTCGGGGTCGTCCAGGGTGAGGGCGTACAGCGAAAGGTGATCCGGACGGAGCGCCAGCGCGGCCTGCAGGGTGGTCTCCCAGGCCGCTAGCGACTGCCCCGGCACGTCATATAGCAGGTCCAGGTTCACCGAGCCGATGCCGGCCGCCCGGGCCCCAGCCACGGCGGCTGCGACGTCGTCGGGAGAGTGACGCCGGCCCAGGCGTCGCAACTCGCCCTCGTCCAGGCTCTGCGCCCCGAACGAGATGCGCGTGAATCCGACGCGACGGAACGCAGCCGGATCGCCACGCTCTTCGGGGCCAGGGTTGGCCTCCAGCGTCACTTCCGCGTCGGAGACGACACCGTAGCGGTCCCGCACGACCGCCAGCAGCCGCTCGAGCCACTCCACAGGCACGAGCGACGGGGTTCCGCCGCCGAAGTACACACTTCGCAAGGGCTCACGCGGACCGCCCACGTCGGGCCGACCGAACCGCCCATCGAGGGCGTCGGCGCGCAGTTCCAGCTCGCGGGCCACGGCCGCATAGAGGTGTTCCGTCCGAGCTCGCGGACCGCGGGCGTCGCCGCCGGCATAGACGACGAAGTCGCAGTACGGGCACCGAGCCAGGCAGAACGGGAGGTGCAGATAGAGCGCGACTGGCGGCCTGGGCTTACTCACCCTCAGAGGTTAGCCGGGTCGCGCCGGCGGGGCACCCGAGCGCGGTCCGGGTTCGCGCCCACGACCCGTCGAGGGCGCCACGACCTCCGGTCGGGGGCTAGCGGGCCCCGCGCTGGGCCGAGTGCGTCAGGGCGCGGCCCGTGGAGCGAGCCCACGCCAGGATGCCGCCCGCATGCCGGGCCGCGGCTGCCCGCCGATCCGCGCGCTCGGCGAAGCCCGAAGGCTCTATCTGCTCCGCAAAGCCACGAGGCTCAACGCCACGGCCCGCGACGAGCGCTGGGCGCGCGTCCTGCCAGCCGTCCGGTGGCCGCTTCCGCAACTCCACCTCTTCCGGCTCGCGACCGTCGAGCGGCACCTGACCGGCGTGGCCGGTACAGACGAAAACGGCGAACGAGGTCACGGCGTGGCCGATGATCGCCGCCCCTATGCCACCGGTCGCGATAGTGGCCCAGCCAAATGCCAGGCCCATGACGCATGCGATCAGGACCATGTAGGGGTGGCCCCCAGGCGCTGCCACCCGCGTCGTCACGACGTAGGCAAGCGTGGCAACGAGAATCGCCACGCCATTCGACAGCCCAACCGCCACGAGCGTCCCCAGGAGAGCCCCGCGGAAGGTCGCCTCGTCGACAAGTGCCGTGCCAATGGCGTTGAAGGCAGCTCCCGGATAGGCACCGGCCTGCGGCAACCGCAGGTACCCGTAGCGGAACCGGGCAAAGGCCGCGGCCTGAATGATGCCGACCGCGGCCAGCACAAGCCCGAATTCGAGTGCCAGACTCCGCTCACCACCGAGCAGGAGCAGCACGTCGTGCGGGGCCGGGTGGACGACGTAGAGGGCGGCCAACAGCGCCATGCCAATCAGATACCAGGCGATTTGCATCCAGGGGCCGCTGTGGCGTCGGCCTGACTCGTCGTACTCGGCCGCGCCGAAACGGTTCGCATCGAGCCTCAGCATGAGCAGCAGCATGAAGAAGCCGCTACCGATGAGAATCCGGATGACCTCGGCATTCATACATCGTCCATCCGAAGAACCGCCAGGAACGCTTCCTGCGGTATCTCGACGGACCCGACTCGCTTCATGCGCTGCTTGCCCTCTTTTTGCTTTTCGAGCAGCTTCTTCTTGCGGCTGATGTCGCCGCCGTAGCACTTCGCCAGGACGTTCTTGCGCATCGCGGCGACGCTCTCGCGGGCAATGACGGTCGAACCAATCGCGGCCTGAATAGCGATCTCGAACATCTGGCGAGGGATGAGCCCGCGGAGTCGGTGGACCAGTTCGCGCCCGACCGGCTGGGCCCGGTCGCGGTGGACGATGACGGAAAGGGCATCGACCGGCTCGCCGGCAACGAGGACGTCGACCTTCACGAGATTGGCCGCCCGATAGCCTGCCTCCTCGTAGTCCATCGAGGCGTAGCCCTGGGTTCGGCTCTTGAGCTGGTCGTAGAAGTCGACGATCACCTCGCCCAGAGGCAACTCGAACGTAAGCAAGACGCGCTGCGGGTCGAGGTACTCCATACCCAGGAAGCTCCCCCGCCGGTTCGTGGCCAGCTCCATGAGCGTCCCGATGAAGTTGGAGGGCGACACGACGCTCAGCTTGACCCACGGCTCCTGGATCTCTTCGATTTCGCCGGCGTTGGGCATCTTCGATGGATTGTCGACAGTGACCAGGCCCTGGTTGTTGATCAGGACGACGCGGTATTCGACCGACGGCGCCGAGGCGATTAGCTCCTGGCCGAACTCACGCTCCAGGCGCTCTTGGACGATCTCCATGTGGAGCAGCCCCAGGAAACCGCACCGAAAGCCGAAGCCGAGGGCGACGGAACTCTCAGGCTCGAAGCTGAAGCTGGCATCGTTGAGGTGGAGCTTCTCCATGGCATCGCGCAGGACCGGGTAGTCGGCCCCAACGACGGGGTAAATGCCGGCAAACACGAGGGTCTTGGCCGGCTGATAGCCAGGCAACGGATGTGCGGCCGGACGCGGGAGAGTCGTGACCGTGTCGCCGACCTGGGCGTCGCGGACGCTCTTGAGCCCTGTGGCCACGTAGCCCACGTCGCCGGCGCGGAGTTCGGACACGGGCACCAGCTGGGGCCGGAAGAAGCCAAGCTCGAGCAGCTCTGCCTCGGCCCCGGAGCCCATCAGCCGAATGATGTCGTGCTGACGGAGCGTCCCCTGGGCGAGCCGGACGTAGACGACCACGCCCTTGTAGGCGTCATAGTGGGAGTCGAAGATCAACCCTTCGACCGGGGCCTCAGGGTCTCCCTTGGGCGGTGGGACCCGAGCTACGATCGCCTCGAGGATCTCGAGTACGCCGGTGCCGTCCTTGGCCGAGGCGAGCAGAACCTCCTCACGAGGTATCGCCAGCACGCTCTCCAACTCTTCGATCACGACGTCGGTTTGGGCCGACGGTAGATCGATCTTGTTGAGCACCGGGATGATCGTCAGGTTCTGGCGCAGCGCCATGTGGACGTTGGCGAGCGTTTGGGCCTCGATCCCCTGCGTCGCGTCGACGACCAGGATGGCACCCTCGCAGGCCTGGAGCGAACGGCTGACCTCGTAGCTGAAGTCGACGTGGCCGGGCGTGTCGATAAGATTGAGGCCGTATGTCAGACCGTCGGCGGCCTGGTACTCGAGCCGAACCGCGCGGGCCTTGATGGTGATGCCCTTCTCGCGTTCGAGGTCCATGGAATCGAGGACCTGGCTCGTCATCTGGCGCGCGTCAATGGTGTGCGTCAGTTCGAGCAGACGATCCGAGAGCGTCGTCTTGCCGTGGTCGATATGGGCGATGATCGAGAAGTTGCGCAGGCGATCCTGCGGGATTCGCCCATCACGTTCGGCGTTCATGGCCATCAGGATACCGGCTAGCAGGAACGCCCACGATGAGTCGTCAATTCGCCTGGCTGCGGTACCCGAGCGTTCGCGATCTCTCGAAGGGCGCCCGGAAATCGCACCTGCGCGCATCCGCGCGACTCTGATAACATCAACCGTCGCGTCAGTCGGCCCTGTTTCGGCTGCCTGTCGATATCTGTTTTGCAGAATAGAGGTCTTCGAACTTGGCCAAGACGCCCCGAGGCTGGACAGGCGCCCGCACGCCGTCAGCGATCAAGCGGGTCCGCCAGGCAGAGCGCCGGCGGGCCATCAATCAACCGCGCAAGAGCGCGGCGAAGACGTACGTCGCCAACGCCGTCAAAGTCGCGGTCGGCGGTAATGAGGCGGACACCGCCACAGCTCTCGCCGAGGCGATGAGCGCCCTCGACAGGGCAGCGAAGGTCGGGGCTATCCACCCCAACAACGCCGCCCGGCGCAAGTCCCGACTAGTCCTCAAGATCAACGCCCTAGCTGGGGGTGAAGCCGTCCAGACGACGGCCCACGTCACCAAGTCGACCGGCACCGCTGCCTCAATCAAGGCCGCACGCGCGCGCATCGCGACGGGCAAGGCCACAAAGGCCAAGGGTCCGCAGACCGCCGCCGGCAAGGCCAAGGCCGCCCTCTCCAAGTCCGCTCGCACGGAGATCGCCGCAATCCCGGCAGTCTTCGAGAGAGAGGCCAAGGCTGCAGCTCCGAAGGTCACCAAGGCACCGGCCAAGGCTTCGGCTGCGAAGGCCGCCAAGGCTCCGGCTAAGGCACCGGCCAAGGCTTCGGCTGCGAAGGCCGCCAAGGCTCCGGCCAAGGCTGCGGCTCCTAAGGCCGCCAAGACACCGGCCAAGACCGCCGCACCTAAGGCTGAGAAGGCTGCCGCCAAGGCTCCGGCCAAGGCTCCGGCCAAGGCTGCGGCTCCTAAGGCCGCCAAGACACCGGCTGCGAAGGCTGAGAAGAAGCCGAAGTCCTGATTTAGCGATCGATGTTTCTTGCAGGGCCAGGTCTATCGATCTGGCCCTCTTGATTCGGAGGCTGCCCGGACGACGCCGGCTCCGGCTGGATGGCCGGCGTCGGAACCCCGCGCTAGACCTGCATCGAGAAGCGCTTCGAGGTGTGGACGAAACCCACGGCATCGTAGAAGGAGTGGGCTCCGGAGCGCTCGAGTCGGCTCGTCAACTCCAGTCGATTGCAGCCCCAGGTTCGGGCGAGTGCGACGCCGGCCCCGACGAGCCGTCGTCCGATCCCCTGCCCTCGAAATGTCTCATCCACAACCAGGCTCATCAGCCGCGCGGTCGGGGCATCGGTGTGCGCCATCCA
>JANYJI010000211.1 GCA_025358525.1 Chloroflexota bacterium
CCCCCCGACGGGCCACGCTTGCGGTGTTCCAACACCCCCAAGCGAAACCCAACCGGAGGGATCGTGCAGAAGTCTGACAGGGAGATCGTGGAAATCCTCGAAGCTTTCGACCTCACCCGCTGTTCCAACTCAGCCGCAGACCTGGCCGGCTGTGATCCCAAGACCGTGGCCCGCTACGTCGATGCGCGCGACCGCGGCCGCGATCCACATGGCCGCGTCATCCGACCGATGATCGCCGATCCGTATCTCGCCAAGATCGAGGAGCTCGTCGAGCGCTCGCACGGCAACATCCGAGCCGACGTCGTGCATGAGCGGCTGGTCTCACTCGCGCCGCTCGAGCAGGAGCGATACGCAGGCTCCGCCCGCACGACGAGGCGCGCCGTCCACAGGGCCAAGGCCGCATATCGAGCCGGCCGGCGACGGACATATCGACCCTGGATCACCGAACCCGGCATGTGGCTTCAGTTCGACTGGGGCCACGGACCGGTCGTCGAGGGCCGGCCGACGCTGCTGTTCTGCGCCTGGCTCGCCTGGAGCCGCTTTCGGGTCGTCATCCCGACCTGGGATCGGACGATGGGTTCGTTGCTCGCGTGCCTGGACGCGACCCTGCGCGCCATCGGCGGGGTGCCCACATATCTGCTGACCGACAACGAGCGCACGATCACGACCGATCGCATTGCGGGCATCGCCGTCCGCCATCCCGAGGTCGTTGCCGCCGGCCGCCACTATGGCGCTCAGGTCCTCGCCTGCGTGCCATTCGATCCCGAGTCCAAAGGCGGTGCCGAGTCGACCGTCAAGCTCGCCAAGGCCGATCTTGTGCCCACCGAGGCCAACCTGCGCCCTCGCTATGAGCGCTTCGCCGATCTTGCCGCCGCGTGCGGAGACTTCTGCGCAGAGATCAACGCCCGAGTCCATCGGGAGACCGCCCGCCGACCCGACGAGCTGCTCAACATCGAGCGGGCTCACCTCCACCTGCTGCCGGACGAGCCATACACGGCGGCTCTGGGCGAGACGCGCACGGTCGAGGACGACCAGACCGTCCGGATCGGCTCGGTCCGCTACTCGACGCCACGCGAGTTCGTCGGGCAGGAGGTCTGGGTTCGCGTCGCTGGCGATGAGGTCGTCATCGTCGCCCGGACAGCCCGCGGCCTCGCCGAGATCGCCCGTCATGCTCGCTCCACGCCGGGCCGGCCCCAGATCAACGACGCCCACTATCCCGATCATCCGGCCGGTCGCGCCATCCGGCCGCCTCGCCCCAGGCCGGTCAGCCCCGCGGAGATCGCGTTCCTCGCGCTCGGTCCCGGAGCCGAGAGATGGCTCATCGAGGCAGCTGCCGCCGGCACGCCACGAGTCAGATACAAGATGGCCCAGGCCATCGAGGTCGCGGCTCTGCTGGGAGACGTCCGGGTTGAGGCGGCACTCGCGGCCGCGGCTCTGGCCGGTCGGTTCGCCGAGGGTGATCTCGCCTCGATCCTCGAACATCAGGCGTCGAGCGGCGACGCAGCGTCGGTCGTGGCCGCCGACGAGCGCTTCAGCATCCAGGCGGGCACCGCCACCTGGGCGGGCTTTGGGCGATGAACGCTCCAACGCCGCCGGCTCTGCCGGACGAACTCACCGACATCCTGGTCCGCCTGCGCCTGCCATATATCCGTCGCGCCGCACCCGAGGTTCTCGCCGTCGCCCGCTCCCAGCGTTGGGATGCGGCCGAGGTGCTCCGCGTTCTCCTGCTAGAAGAGGCTGCAGGGCGAGATGCGGCCACCAAGGCGATGCGCCGCCGGGCTGCGGGCTTCCCCTCGGGCAAGACTCTGGAGTCCTGGCGTGAGGCGACCTCGGCCATCCCGGCTCCGACTCAGCATTCGCTCATCACCCTCGAGTGGCTCGGAAGGGCCGAGAACCTCGCCCTCTGCGGACCGAGTGGCACCGGCAAGACCCACTTCGTCGAGGGTCTCGCGGCCGCGGCGATCGAAGCCGGTCACCGTGTCGCCTGGTTCAGCCTCGAGTCGCTCACGGCGACGATCGGGCGGGCCCGGGTCGATGGCTCGGTGTCGCGAGTGATCGCCCGGATCTGCCGATCGGATCTCATCGTCATCGACGACATCGGCATGTTGCCCGCGGGTCAAGAGGCGGCCGAGGCCTTCTATCGGGTCGTCGACGCCGCCTACGAGCGGCGCAGTGTGGCCGTCACCAGCAACCTCCACCCCTCGGGCTTCGACACCATCATGCCCAAGACTCTGGCCACAGCGACTGTCGATCGGCTTCTGCATCACGCCCATGTGGTCCTCACCGACGGAGCCAGCTACCGTCTCGCCGAGGCCACGGCCGGCAAGGGGGTGATGCCTCTCGGCTGACCAGAACGCCCGATCAGCTGACCGCCGATGTGGAGATCACGTGGCCGCGGAGCGGGAGATCAGCTGTCCGTCCACATGGAGATCCCGCTGGCCGTTGACAGGAGGCGGCGGGCATCCGATTCCGCGACCTGCGGCCCGACGGCGCGATCAAGGTGATGGGCAAGGGCGCGAAGGAGCGCCTCGTGCCCGTAGGAACGAGTTCACGCCGGGCGATCGGGCGGTATCTCGCGCAGCGGGGCCGGGGCGAGCCCGACGAGTCCGTGTTCCTTGCGGAGGTCGGAACCGGGCTAACGTTCCACGGCATCCAGCAGATCCTCAAGCGCCTCAAGGCCAGCGCGGGCCTGGAGCGGCGTTGCTCACCGCACACGTTCCGCCACACGTTTGCCCACAACTACCTTGTCAACGGCGGCGACGTGTTCACCCTCCAGCGGATCCTGGGCCACACGAGCCTCGACATGGTTCGGCGGTATGTGGCGTTGGCCGACACTGACGTCGCAAGCCGCCACGACCTGGCGTCACCTGCGGATCATCTGCTCGGGCGCGCGCCTACCGCGACGGCGGCGCGCATCCCGCGTGGCGGGCGTCCGGCCAGGGCGGGTGATCGGCGAAACCGGATCGAACCAGGCAGTGTAAGGACGCAGAGCGGCTCAGAGACATAGACGTCCTTGCAGTTGCGACCATTCTCGGCCGGCCCGCAACGCTCATCGTCGGCTCACGGCGACCCTGCACGAAGCCGTTTATCACCGTTGAGGAGGTGCCCGTCAGGTCTTGGATGTCTATGCTTGGTGCCATCTCCTGGGAGGGGGGGCGCCCGCGTTGAAGTTTCTCGTCGACACGGGTGGCGATCCGGGCCTTCCACAACATCGCGTGCGGGCTGGACGCCCCATCTCGCGAGGCCGTCGAGGACTACCTGCGATCCACCGGAGGAGTGAACGCTGAGGGTGTCCGGCGGGCCGGCAGGTGGTACGAGGAAGTGCAACATGGGAAGCGGCACCTCGACTACCGCCGTGAAGTCATCCGGTAGCCGAAGCCGCCAACGCTCGAACGGACGGGGCCAATTGATCTCGCGACGTGTGGGCACAGCGAGGTCCCCCCAGCGCTCACCGGCAAGTCCCCGCAATGTCCGGTGGGCCAATGCGCGGGTCCCATCGACGCAGGTGGGAGTCGACTATTCGCGAGCCATTTTGGCCGCGCAGCCTGCGACGTGGCGACACTATTCGGTCATGCTGTGCGGGCATCCGCTAACCAGCAATGGCGAGTAACCCGGCCCAGTTTCCCAGGGCAGGTTCGGCGGAACTGTGGACAGCGGGAGTCTCGCACGCACTGGCTGGAGACGAATGAGGGCAACGTCGGTAGGTTGAAGCGAATGGATCGAGAAGCTCACCTTGAACCCATGCTCGTGGGAGACATCACGGGCCGGTTTTACGTGCCTGCCTACCAGCGAGGTTACCGCTGGGGCGAAGTTGAGGTGAGGCAGCTCCTAGACGACATCTGGGAGAGCCGCGACAAGGCGTACTACTTGCAGCCCGTGGTCGTGAAGAAGTTCGACAAAGAGTGGGAGTTGGTCGATGGCCAGCAGCGGCTGACGACCCTGTTCCTAATCTTCAGTTACATGCAGCGAGAAGGGCTCCAGAACACGGGGGCCGGCTACTCGCTCCGCTACGAGACGCGCGAGGGTAGCGCTGGTTATCTCGAGGCTCCTGACCCCGAACTCAGCCAACAGAACATCGACTACTTCCACATCTTCAGGGCCTACAACTGCATCAAGGAGTGGTTCGAGAAGAGTGGGCACCGGCGCCAATTCGTTGCTAACGAGTTCTACGGAGCGCTGTTCCAGCACGTCCAGGTCATCTGGTACGAGGCTCCCGACGACGTGGACGCGAACGCGCTGTTCCGGAGACTCAACGTCGGGCGGATCCCGCTGACAGACGCAGGCTACATGGACCAAGGCTCTGCGACGACTGCAGTTCCCAAGATCGGGCACATCGAATGGGGATATGACGACCGGCCATGTCAAGCGGACGACAGTCCATTTAGCGATGATCGGGTAACATTTCGGTCCGAGAGGGACAGGCGGATTTTCGGCCTTTACGCCTATAGCACAGTTGGCCCCTAGCAGCGAGGGGGGGGGTTGAACAGGTGGGAGGGAAGCCAAGTGGATCAGCATCGGATGACTACCTCAAGCGCTAAGGTCAGGCTGTTGATGGCGGCCGTCTGTTTGGTGGCGTCCGGCTGTGTCGGGGCTCTGCCGACGGCAGTTCCAGCCACTGGGGCCGTATCGCCAAAACGAACGCCCGGCGACTGCTGCACTCCGCCGCCTGAGACACCCACAGTTGCGGCGACTCCGACCCTTTCCTCAGGGTCCGCCACCACTGCCGGGCCGACGGGAGGCGGCAGCTTCATCCCCACCGGATCGATGGCGGCGGAGCGTAGTGAGACCACGGCCACGAAGCTCCCGAGCGGACTGGTCTTGGTTGCTGGTGGCCAGGACCGGCACTCCATTGCACTCCGATCGGCTGAGTTGTACGACCCAGCCGACGGCACTTTCCGACCGACTGGCTCGATGACTTTCGCCCGTTCCGGCCAGACCGCGACGTTGCTCGCTGATGGACGTGTACTGATTGCAGGCGGAACTGCCACTGGGTTCGCACCTGTCGCACAGGCTGAGATTTATGACCCGAAGGCCGGCACATTCTCGACCGCGGGAGCGATGGTCACGCCGAGGCTCTTCCATACGGCCACACTCCTGGAGAACGGTAGAGTGCTGATCGTGGCGATCCAGCATCTTCGACAGACCGACGGCATGTACGCGACATTCAGCTCGACCTCGGAAGAGGCATCGCCTGACCTTTATGCCTCCTATTACGGCCTGAGCCTTTTGTCGCTCACCGGCGATTCGATCAAA
>JANYJI010000240.1 GCA_025358525.1 Chloroflexota bacterium
CGAGATGATCATGCCCGGCGACAACGTCGACATGACCGTCGAACTCATCACCCCGATTGCTCTGGAAGTCGGTCAGCGCTTCGCCATCCGCGAGGGTGGACGCACTGTCGGCGCCGGGGCTGTCACCTCGATCACCGAGTAACCGGAGTCTGTGATGGCAAGGCAGCGGATCCGAATCCGCCTCAAGGCGTACGACCACCGACTGCTCGATCAGTCGGCGGCGCAAATCGTGGAGACGGCCCAGCGAACCGGCGCGGATGTCGTCGGTCCCGTTCCGCTGCCGACGCGCATCGAAAAGTTCACCGTCCTGCGGTCGCCCTTCATCGACAAGGACAGCCGGGAGCAGTTCGAGATCCGCACCCACAAGCGGCTCGTCGACATCCTGGAGCCTTCGTCGAAGACGGTCGACGCACTGATGCGACTCTCGCTTGCAGCGGGCGTCGATATCGAAATCAAGATGTGACCCGATGACTATTGGATTGATCGGCCGCAAGGTCGGTATGACGCAGATCTTCCAGGAAGACGGAACGATGATCCCCGTGAGCGTCGTTGTCGTCGAGCCGAACGTCGTCACCCGTGTTCGGACCCCGGAGCGTGACGGCTACACTGCCGTTCAGCTCGGGGTGGAGGAGTCTGGCAAGCTCAACAAGCCGGAGATCGGGCAGCTCAAGAACTTGCCCAAGCTCTCGGTTCTGCGTGAGTTCCGTCTCGACGGTGACGACACGCCGTACACGGTCGGTCAGACGCTGGACGTAACCCTCTTCGCCCCTGGCGACATCGTAAACGTGACGGGCGTGAGCAAGGGCAAGGGCTTCTCCGGTCACATCAAGCGCCACCACTTCAAGCGTGGGCCCAAGACCCACGGCTCGGACCATCACCGTGCCCCGGGTTCGATTGGTCCTGGCACCACGCCGGGCCGAGTTTACAAGGGCATGCGGATGGCCGGCCACATGGGCGATGCCCGTGCCACCATCAAGAAGCTGCGGGTCGTCCGAACTGACGCCGAGCGCAACCTGTTGCTCGTCAAGGGTGCCGTCCCCGGCTCCCACAACGGGCTGCTCCTCGTAAAGAAGGCCTAGCGATGCCGATGACGACCCTCTACGCGAGGACGGGCGAGGCGATTGGCGAGGTCGAGCTCTCCGACGAGCTCTTCTCCGCGCCGATCAACACGGCCGTGCTCCACCAGGTGGTGATCGCCCAGTTGGCGGGTCGCCACCTCGGGACTCACGACACCAAGCGGCGCGGCGAAGTCGCCGGTGGCGGTAGGAAGCCATATCGCCAGAAGGGGACCGGTCGTGCCCGTCAGGGTTCCATTCGGTCGCCGCAGTTTCGAGGCGGTGGCGTGGTCTTCGGACCGCACCCGCGTAGCTACGTGCAGCGCCTGCCCCGCCAGATGAAGCGCCTCGCTCTCGTCGGCGCTCTGACGTCCAAGCTCGACGATGACGCCATCCGCGTCGTCGACGGCTTCGGGCTCGAGGGGCCGAAGACACGCGACATCGTAAGCATCATCGCCGCCCTCGGTCGCTCCGGAGGTCGCGTTCTGATCGTGGCTCCGGCCACGGACGAGACACTCATCCTCTCTGCGCGGAACCTTCCACGCGTCGAGGTCATCCGAGCTGACTCGCTCAATGTCGTCGCACTGCTCAACGCGGACACGGTCCTCATCGAGCAGCCGGCCCTGAGCCGAATGGAGGAGGTGTACGCGTGAGCCTGACTGCACACGAGATCCTCATCCGGCCCGTCATCAGCGAGAAGTCGATGGACGAATCTCAGCGTGGCAAGTACACGTTCTTGATCCGTGGTGACGTCAGCAAGATCCAGGTTGAGGCCGCCGTCGAGGAGATCTTCAAAGTGAAGGTCACCGCGGTGAACGTGCTGACGACCAAGTCCAAGGCGAAGCGCGGCGGGATGCGTCGAAGCCGGATTGCCGGTTATACGACTCCCATGCGCAAGGCGATCGTGACGCTGGCCCCTGGCCAGAAGATCGAGTTCTTCGAGGCAGTCTGAGATGCCGCTTCGCAGCTACAAGCCAACCTCGGCGGGTCTCCGGGGCATGACCCGGTCCACGTTCGAGGAGATCACAACCAAAGAGCCCTACAAGCCGCTCCTGGAGTCGCAGAAGCGTGGCTCCGGCCGTAACAATCAGGGCCGGATCTCCGTTCGTCATCGCGGCGGCGGCGAGAAGCAGCACTACCGCATCATCGACTTCAAACGCGACAAGTTCGACGTGCCGGCGAAGCTGGCCACCATCGAGTACGACCCCAACCGGTCGGCCCGCATAGGCCTGCTCCACTACAAGGACGGCGAGAAGCGCTACATGCTCCTGCCCCACGGCCTCAAAGTTGGTGACGTGGTCGTCGCCGGCAACGAGGCTGAGGCTCGCGTCGGCAATGCGCTGCCTCTGGCCAACATCCCGCTCGGGACCACGATTCACAACATCGAGCTAGTCCCCGGCAAGGGTGGTCAGATTGTTCGGTCCGCGGGCGTGTCGGCCCAGCTGCTAGCCAAAGAGGGAGTTTTCGCCTCCGTGCGACTTCCTTCCGGCGAGGTTCGGCGTGTCCCCCTGCTTTGTATGGCCACAGTCGGCCAGGTTTCAAATCTCGAGCACGAGAACCAGAGCCTCGGCAAGGCAGGACGCGCACGGCATATGGGCCAGCGGCCCGAAGTCCGCGGCGTGGTCATGAACCCGAGGGACCATCCGCACGGCGGAGGCGAAGGCAAATCGCCCACCGGTATGCCGCCCAAGACGCCTTGGGGCAAACCGGCCATGGGCTATCGCACCCGGCTTGGCAAGAAGTCCTCGAGCAGACTCATCGTCCGCTCGCGGCATCGCAAGTCATAAGGCAGAGGAGAGAGAGGCATGTCGCGTTCGGTCAAGAAGGGACCGTTCGTCGAGTCGCGGCTCCTCGGCCGCGTCCAGACGATGAACAAGCGCAACGAGAAGAAGGTCATCAAGACCTGGTCTCGCGCGTCGGTCATTTTTCCCGATTTCATCGGCCACACCGTCGCCGTCTACAACGGCAAGAAGCACATCCCGGTCTACGTGACCGAGAACATGGTCGGCCATCGCCTTGGTGAGTTTTCCCCGACCCGCACCTTCCGCGGGCATGGAAAGCACACCGAGCGCTCGTCCGCACTCAAGTAGGAGCCTAGGACGTGCGCGTTTCAGCCACAGCCAAATACCTGAAGGGCTCCTCGCGAAAAGCCCGGCTCGTGACCAATGCGATCAAGGGCAGGCGGGTCGAGGAGGCCTCCGCAATTCTGCGGTTCATGCCGCAGGCAGCTGCTCGTGACGTCGCTCGCGTTCTTAAGAGCGCGACGGCGAACGCTGAGAACAACCACAACCTGTCCGCAGAGGACCTGGTTGTGGTCGATGCCCAGGCCAACATGGGCCCTGGCATTCAGAAGCGCTGGCAGCCACGGGCTCAGGGTCGGGCCTTCCCGATCCACAAGCCCATGACCCACATCACCATCGTCGTCGAAGACCGGGAGGCCTAGATGGGTCACAAGGTTCACCCGTACGGCTTCCGACTGGGTGTCTCGCGCACCTGGACTGCGAAGTGGTACGCGGACAAGGACTACACGGACCTTCTCAAGGAAGACATCTCTATCCGCACGCTGGTTACGCGTCGACTGGCCAACGCGAGTGTCAGCGGGATCGAGATCGAGCGCGGCATCAACCACGTGACGGTCACGATCCACACCGCCAAGCCGGGCATCGTTATCGGCAAGGGCGGCACCAACGTCGAGCTGCTTCGTCAGCAGGTCGGCGCATTGACCAAGCGCAAGGTCAAGCTCGAGGTCAAGGAGATCCGGCAGCCGGAGCTCGACGCTGGCCTCGTGGCGGCCAATATCAGCCAGCAGCTGGCTCGCCGAATCGCCTTCAAGAAGGCCATGAAGCAGGCCATTCAGCGGACAATGAAGGCGGGTGCCAAAGGCGTCAAGATCGCCGTTGCGGGTCGCCTCGGCGGCTCCGAGATGGCTCGGCGCGAGTGGGACAAGGAAGGTCGAATCCCCCTCGGCACGCTTCGCGCCGATATCAGCTACGCCCAGGTGCACGCCCTTACCACCTACGGTCGAATCGGCGTGAAGGTCTGGATCTACCGTGGTGAGGTTCCGACCGAGAAGCCTCGTCGCGAACCGGCCGCCGGCCCGGCCATCATTGGGCAGGTGGGCTAGCCATGTTGATGCCCAAGCGCGTCAAGCATCGCAAGGTCCAGCGAGGCCGGATGTCCGGCATCGCCAAGGGCGGCACGACGGTGGCTTTCGGCGAATTCGGCCTGGCCACCACCGAGCCAGCCTGGATCACCAGCCGCCAGATCGAGGCAGCGCGACGCGCCATGACTCGCTCGGTCAAGCGCGGCGGCAAGATATGGATACGCATCTTCCCCGATAAGCCGGCGACCAAGAAGCCGGCCGAAACCCGAATGGGTTCCGGTAAGGGCGCACCCGACCACTGGGTGGCCGTGGTCAAGCCTGGCCGCATCCTCTTTGAGATGGCCGGCATCGACCAGGTCGAGGCTATCGAGGCCATGCGTCTCGCCAGCCACAAGCTCCCGGTCAGTACCCGAGTCGTCTTCAAGGAAGGCCTCGCAGATGGACATTGACAAGGTTCGGGCCCTGTCCGACGGAGAGCTCGAAGAGCAGCTTAGCCAGGCCAAGCAGGATCTCTGGCAGGCGCGCTTCCAGCTCAACACCCGGCAGTTGAAGGACTACAGCTCGATTCCCCAAACCAGACGGACGATCGCGCGGATCCTAACCGTGCAGCGCGAGCGCCGCGATGTGCGCTCCGAGACGGCTACCCTGCCTCACGGCAGGGTTTAAGGAGATCACGTGATGGCAGGAGCAGCAGTGCAGGGCAAGCGGAAGACAAAGGTCGGCCGTGTCGTCAGCGACAAGATGGATAAGACGATCGTCGTCTCCGTCGAGCGCATGACGCGGCACCCGCTGTACAAGCGGGTCATCCGCTTGACCAGCAAGTTCAAGGCCCACGACGAGGCCAATGAAGCGCACGTCGGCGATACGGTCCTCATCGAGGAATCCCGACCGCTGTCGGCCACCAAGCGATGGCGGCTCGTGAGCATCGTCGCCCGCGCGGGCGAAGCCACCACGTTAGCTCCGGTGGCCGAGGAAGAAGCGACGGACGAGGCCATCCAGGGCGCAACTCTCCCGGGCGAGCAGACCCCTGATCGGGAGGTCGCCCAATGATCCAGCAGTACACTCGTCTTCGCGTTGCCGACAACACCGGAGCGCGAACGATCCAGTGCATCCGGATCATGGGCCGCTCTAGCAAGACGACCGCCGGTGTCGGTGACGTGATCATCGCCAGCGTGAAGCAGGCGATCCCAAACGCCCCCGTCAAGAAGGGCGACGTGGTTCGCGCGGTTGTGGTCCGGACAGCCAAGGAAATTGGCCGGCCAGACGGCAGCTACATCCGCTTCGACGAGAACGCTGCGGTCCTCATCAACAACCAGGGCAACCCGCGAGGCACCCGAATCTTTGGCCCTGTCGCTCGTGAGCTGCGGGATCGCAACTACATGAAGATTGTCTCTCTCGCCCCCGAGGTGCTCTGATGGCCCAGGCCAAGGGCGCTCCTTCCAACAAGGTTCCGGAAATCCGGACCGGCGACACGGTAGTCGTCATGCGCGGCAAGGATGCCGGTAAGCGCGGCAAGGTCGAGAGGGTCCTGCGTAACCCGACAGCGGAGAATAGGGGCTCCGGGTTCTGGCGGCGGGCAACGAGCCGGCCGGTGGCGATCGTGATCTCCGGGGTCAACATCGCCAAGCGACACCAGAAACCGCGGCCGCGGATGAGCCAGAACACCCAGAGCATGGCGCAGGAGGGCGGCATCATCGACAAGCCGATGCCGATCGACGTGAGCAACGTCATGATCGTCTGCCCGCGCTGTGACCGGGTTACTCGAGTCAAGCATGAACGCCTTGGTAGTGGCCAGAGCGTTCGAGTGTGCGGCCATTGCCGCGAGCAGCTGGAGGCAAATGCATGAGCGGGAGTCTTCAGCAGCGGTACAAGGACGAGGCTGCGCCGGCGCTGCAGAAGCAGTTCGGCTACGCCAATCCGATGGAGACTCCGCGGGTCTCCAAGATCGTCGTCAACATCGGTCTTGGTGAGGCGCTCACCAATCCGAAGGCCGTGGACGCCGCCGTCGGCGACCTCGCCGCGATCACCGGCCAGAAGCCAGTGACCACCAAAGCGAAGCGCTCCATCGCGCAGTTCCGACTGCGCGAAGGTAATACGGTCGGTGCTCGCGTCACCCTGCGCGGCGCTCGTATGTGGGACTTCCTCGAGCGGCTCACGCGGCTCGCGCTGCCTCGCATTCGCGACTTCCACGGGGTCCCGGCGAAATCCTTTGATGGGCGCGGTAACTACTCTCTCGGGTTTCGTGAGCAACTCGCGTTCCCTGAGATCGACTACGACAAGGTAGACCGTCTCCGCGGGCTGGAGATCAGCATCGTGACGACGGCGAAGACCGACGAGGAATCGAAGCGTTTGCTCGAACTCCTCGGCATGCCCTTCGCCGTCTAGGCGCGGGGAGGGAGAAGCCATGGCCAAGAAATCGATGATCGCCAAGGCGAAGCGACCGCACCGGTTCAAGGTTCAGGCCTACCACCGGTGCTTCGTTTGCGGTCGCCCCCGCGCGTATATGCGGCGCTTTGCGTTGTGCCGCATCTGCTTCCGCGAGCGGGCACTGCTCGGCGAGCTGCCCGGCGTCACCAAGTCGAGCTGGTAGGTAAATAATGAATGTCTCCGATCCTATTGCGGACATGCTGACGCGAATCCGCAATGCGTCGCGGGCCCGGCACGCCGATCTCGTCGTTCCAGCCTCGAGGACTAAGCGACAGATCGCCCGAATTCTCGTGGAGGAGGGCTTCATTGCCGATGTCCGCGAGGAGCGCGAGGGCGTACACCAGGTACTCCGCGTAACGCTCAAATACGTTGATGGCAAGGCGCCGGTTGTCTCCGGTCTCAAGCGCATCAGCAAGCCAGGTTTGCGCGTGTATGCGCGCAAGACTGAGATCCCCCGGGTGCTCGGTGGACTCGGCCTCGTCATCGTCAGCACCAGCCAGGGCATCATGACCGGCGCGCAGGCTCACAAGGCCCAGCTCGGTGGTGAAGTCCTGGCCTACGTCTGGTAGGGCGACGATGTCAAGAATTGGTCGGCTTCCGATCACCGTTCCCGCGTCCGTCGATGTATCCATCGTCGGCCGCGAAATCACCGTCACGGGCCCGAAGGGGACGCTCGGCCGTGCGCTCCATCCGGATATGCGCGTCGTGCACGAGGGCTCGACCATCACAGTGGAGCGACCCAGCGAGGCCAAGCACCACAAGCAGCTTCACGGGCTTACCCGCACGCTCGTCGCCAACATGGTGACCGGCGTGACGGACGGCTACCGCAAGTCGCTTGAGATCACCGGCGTCGGCTACCGAGCCGTCAAGGTCGGCCAGAAGCTGCAGCTGAGCCTCGGCTACAGCCACTTGATCGAGATAGACCCGCCGGCCGGGATTGCCTTCGAAGTCGAGAGCCCGATCCGCCTCACGGTTGTCGGCATCGACAAGGAGCTCGTCGGCCAGCTCGCAGCCAAAATCCGAGCCAGTCGCAAGCCCGAACCGTACAAGGGCAAGGGCGTTCACTACCTCGGCGAGACGATCCGCCGCAAGGCTGGCAAGGCCGGCAAGATCGGCGGCAAGAAGTGAGCCGCGCGAGCATGACGAAGGGATCAGCACGATGACGCAGGTCGCTAGCCGCGGGGCCGCGCGCCAGAAGCGGCACGAGCGGATCAGGCTTCGCCTCTCGGGCACGCCCGAGCGTCCTCGCTTGGCCGTCTTCCGCAGCAATAATCACATCTCGGCTCAGGTGATCGACGACACCTCCGGTAAGACACTGGCCGCCGCCTCGAGCCTCGAAAAGGAGCTCCGGGTTGCGGGTCATAAGAAGACCGATAAGGCCAAGGTCGTCGGCCGCCTCGTGGCCGAGCGCGCCCGGAGCGCGGGGATCGATCAGGTCGTCTTCGATCGAGCCGGGTTCAGGTATCACGGACGGGTCAAGTCGCTAGCCGACGCCGCCCGCGAAACCGGCCTCGAATTCTGACGCGAAGGAGCTGATCACTTGGCCAGGATTGATCCGAACAAGCTGACGCTCGAAGAGCGCGTCGTCCAAATCAACCGAGTCGCGAAGGTCGTCAAGGGTGGTCGACGCTTCAGTTTTAGCGCAATCATCGTTGTCGGTGACGGTGCGGGTCACGTTGGCGTTGGTCTGGGCAAGGCCGGCGAGGTGCCCGAGTCCATCCGTAAGGGCGTGGAGGACGCTAAGAAGCATCTCATCAAGATCCCGATGGTCGGGACGACGATCCCGCACGAAGTCCGGCTGGATTTTGGGGCCTCGAAGGTCATGCTGAAGCCGGCCTCCCAGGGCACGGGCGTAATCGCCGGTGGCGCGGTTCGCGCCGTCGTCGAGGCCGCCGGCATCCGGGACATCCTGGCCAAGGTCTTTGGCTCGACCAACCCTGTGAACGTCACACGGGCGACGCTCGAGGCGCTGCGAAGCCTTCGCTCGGCCGAGGAGATCAGCGCTATGCGCGGTGTCACGGTGCGATCGACCGTGCCCGGCCAGCCCGCCGTGGAGGTTCGCAATGGCCGGTAAGCTGCGTGTCACCCAAAAGAAGAGCACGATCAGCCACATCGCTCGAAATCGTGGAACGATCCGGGCGCTCGGGCTGAAGGGCATCGGCGACACCGTCGAAGTGCCCGACAACGAGGCCACGCGAGGAATGGTCCGTCAGGTCCACTTCCTCGTTAAGGTCGAGGAACTCCCCGAGGAGAAGCCATGAAGTTGCACGACCTTCGCCCGGCCGTAGGCAGCCGCCGGCCACGCACTCGCGTTGGCCGTGGCATTGCCGCGGGCCAGGGCAAGACTGCCGGACGCGGCACAAAGGGCCAGAAGTCGAGGACGGGCGGTTCGATCCAGCCGTGGTTCGAGGGTGGCCAGACCCCGATCCATATCCGCGTACCCAAGCTCCGCGGATTTAAGAACAAGTTCCGAATCGAATATGAGATCGTGAATATCGGGCGCATCTCGGCCCTGGCCGACACCGGCGTTCTCGATATGCCCGAGCTGGAGGGCAAGACCTCCAAGTCGGGCAAGCCAGCGCCGGTCACGATCACTCCTGACATCCTTGCCGCTGCCGGGCTCATCCGGACGCTCAACAAGCCGCTCAAGGTTCTCGGCCACGGCGACGTGACGAGGCCGCTCTTTGTCGTGGCCGATGCGTTTACCAAGAGTGCCACGGCCAAGATTGAGGCGGCCGGCGGCACGGCCCAGGTGCTCGAGGTACCCACGATCGGCGCCATTTACGCTGATGAGGCGCCCGCACCGGCTGCTTCGGCCGTGGCCGCCGCGAAATCGGTAGCTTCGTCCGCCCCGGACACCCTCCCCTCGACGAGCCCGGCTGACGAAGCCGGCTCGAAAGCATAGAAGGGCGCCTGAGCAATGCTCGAGTCGATGCTGAACGCCTTCCGCGCGCCGGACATCCGGCGCCGGCTGCTGTTCGTGGCCTTGATCCTGGTGATCTACCGTGCCCTAGCGCACGTCCTGATCCCCGGGATCAACCCCGCGGTCCTTACCTCGAAGGGCCCTGACAACGGTCTCTTCGGTTTGTTGGCGCTCTTCTCGGGCGGTGACATCCGGGCGATGTCGATCGTAGGACTCGGGCTGAACCCGTACATCAACGCCACGATCATCATGCAGATCCTGCAGACCACGATCCCGAGGCTGCAGGCGCTCAGCCGCGAAGGGGAGTACGGCCGGAACAAGATCACCAGCTACTCTCGCTGGCTCTCCGTTCCGCTGGCGGCTCTACAGGGCTACGGCATTCTGTCGCTAGTTCAGGCAGAGGAAGCCGGGCAGGGCATCCAGGCTTACACGACCCCCTTCAGCTTTGAGAGTTATCAGAGCCTGAGCATGATCCTGGCTCTGACCGTGGGTTCGATCGTTCTGATGTGGCTGGGCGAGTTGATCACCGAGAAGGGCATAGGCAACGGCATCAGCTTCATCATTTTCGCGGGCATCGTGTCGAGGATTCCGTCTGCGGCCGGCTCGTTCCTCGTCAGCCCGGACTGGCTGGAGCTCTTCGTCTTCGGCATCTTGGGCCTGGTGATCATCTTCGTAATCATCTTCGTCCAGGAAGGTCAGCGCCGGATCCCCATCCAATACGCCAACCGGGTCCGTGGACACCGCATATATCAGGGAGGATCCACCTTCCTGCCCCTGCGTGTGAACATGGCGGGCGTCATTCCGATCATCTTTTCGATCAGCATCCTGCTCTTCCCGCTCCAGATTGCGCAGTACTTCACGACGTCCCAGGTCAGCTGGGTCCGCGATGTATCGCATGGCGTCATCTCCTGGCTCAGCACCACTGGGCCGCTCTACCTGAGCCTGTACTTCCTGCTGACCTTCGCCTTCGCCTTCTTCTATACGTTCATCGTCTTCAAGCCCGACGAGACAGCCAGCAATCTGCGGAAATCGGGAGGCTTCATTCCGGGCATAAGGCCGGGCCAGCCTACTGAGGATTACCTGCGGCGGGTGGCCTTCCGCATAACCGTGGCCGGCGCGCTATTCGTGGCCACAGTGGCCGTGTTGCCAATGGTCATTGCGGCCTTGCCCCTGTTCAGGAACCTCAGTGCCGCCCAGGGTGGCTTGGGTGTTGGAATCGGCGGAACCAGCGTTCTGATCGTCGTCAGCGTGGTCGTGGAGACAATGAAGCAGCTCGAGGCCCAGCTGATGATGCGCAGCTACGAGGGATTCATTCGATGACGTCAGCCATCGGCCGCGTGCCGATCGGGCGAAACCCTCCCATCGGGAGAGTCGTCGTCCTTCTCGGCGCCCCAGGCGCCGGGAAGGGCACGCAGGCGCAGATTCTGTCGGAGCGACTGGGCCTCGCCCACGTCGCCACCGGCGATCTGTTTCGTGCTGCCGTGCGGGATGAGACTCCGCTTGGCCTCGCGGCCAAGGGCTACATGGACCGCGGCGAACTCGTGCCCGATGGGGTGACAATCGAAATGCTGCTGGAGCGTCTGGCTAAGCCGGACGCTCAGGCCGGCATCCTGCTCGATGGTTTCCCGCGCAACACCGCCCAGGCCGAGGTCCTCGACAAGGCCCTTGCCGAGAAGGGCGGACAGGTCGACCTGGCGCCGTATATCGAGGTCCCGGAGGCCGATCTGGTTGCCCGCCTCGGTGGTCGCTGGATTTGCCGGGCACAGGGCCACCCTTACCACGAGCTAAACAAGCAGCCGGCCCAGTCCGGCGTCTGCGATGTCGACGGCTCGGATCTGTACCAGCGAACCGATGACCAGCCGGCCACGGTTCAGGCTCGACTGCGTCAGCAGCTTGGCGCCCTCGACCTGGTCGTGGACTACTATCGAAAGCGCGCCGTTCTGACGGTCGTGGACGGCCGCAAGGACATCGGCCAGGTCACGGTGGATTTACTCGCCGCAATCGTCCCGGCAATCGGCAGCAGAGGCTAGGGCAGAGAGTTGACAGTTCCGCGCAGGACACCTCAGGAGATCGATCTGATGCGCCGTGCTGGGCGCGTGGTCGCTGACGTTCTTGCGCTGATAGAAGAGAAGCTGGCGCCTGGCGTGACCACGGCCCAGCTGGACGCTATCGCCGAGGAGTACATACGGAAGTCGGGTGCCCGGCCATCGTTCAAGGGATACAAGGGCTTCCCGGCAAGCATCTGCGTCTCGATCGATGACGAGGTCGTGCATGGCATACCGAGCAGTCGCGTCATCAACGAGGGCCAAGTCGTCTCCATCGATGCGGGCGCGATCTGGCATGGCTACCACGGCGATGCCGCCCGAACGTTTTACGTCGGGCAACCGTCGGCCGATGTAACTCGTCTCTTGGGGACGACACGCCTGGCCCTGATGGCCGGCATCGCCGCTGCGGTGCCGGGCGCCACGGTCGAGGATGTTTCCGGGGCGGTCGAAGACGTGGCAGTCGAGGGCCGATGCGACATCGTCCGGCCGTTCGTCGGCCACGGAATAGGCACCAGGATGCACGAGGATCTACAGGTCCCGAACTATCGGACGGGGCATCCAGGAGCGGTGCTGGAAGTGGGGGTTTGCATTGCCATCGAGCCGATGCTGGCTCTCGGCAGCGCTGACGTGGAGACCCTTGCCGATGGCTGGACGGTTGTGACAAAGGACCATTCGTTGGCCGCTCACTTTGAGCACACGATCGCGGTGACTGAGAACGGCCCGGTGATCCTTACTACGGCATGAGCAACGCGGGAGCGGTCGAGGCCTGGCCTTGGTCGGGCAGAGGAACGGTCCCGCGCAAGCAGCAAATCCGGCATGTTGCCGGACTCGGGGTTCTTTGGTAACCTGTTCGTTCGTGTGTCGGCCGCGAACGGCCGACATTCGTGCGAGAAAGGGACGACACACAGAACGTGGCTAAGAAGGACGCAATCGAGGTCGAGGGGACGGTGTTGGAGCCATTGCCCAACACCATGTTCGCCGTAGAGCTCGAGAACGGCCACCGCGTTCTGGCACACATCTCCGGCAAGCTGCGAATGAACTTCATCCGCATTCTGCCCGGCGATCGAGTCAGGGTGGAGCTTTCGCCGTATGACCTGACTCGTGGCCGCATCACGTACCGGCTCAAGTAGCACCGCCGAGGATATCGAGGATCCCTTGAAAGTCAGAGCTTCCGTCAAGTCCCGCTGCGACAACTGCAAAGTCATCCGCCGACACGGGACCGTGATGGTCATCTGCGCCAATCCCAAGCACAAGCAACGGCAGGGGTAGGGCATGGCACGCATTGCAGGTATCGACATACCCCGCGAGAAGCGGGTTGAGATCGCCCTTACCTATATCTACGGGATCGGTCTCCCCACAAGCCAGAAGATCCTCGTCCAAGCGAACGTGAACCCGGACACTCGTGTCCGCGACCTGACTGAAGAGCAGGTCAACCGCCTACGCGAGATCATCGACAGACGACACAAGGTCGAGGGCGACCTTCGCCGCGAGGTTGCTCTGAACATCAAGCGGCTTATCGAGATCGGTTCCTACCGGGGGACGCGCCATCGGCGTAACCTGCCGGCTCGGGGCCAGAGAACCAAGACCAACGCACGGCAGCGCCGCGGACCGAAGAAGACGGTCGGCGTCCGGCGCAAGGCGACGAAGTAAAGAGGAGCCGCACGCAGGAATGGCCGAACGGAAGCGGGCTACTAAGCAGCGCCGCCGGGAGAAGAAGAACGTGCCTCAGGGGCACGCTCACATCCTGGCGAGTTTTAACAATACGATCATCACGATCACTGACCCCAATGGGAACGTGATTAGCTGGGGCTCAGCCGGCGTCGCCGGCTTCAAGGGCTCCCGTAAGAGTTCGCCCTATGCCGCGGCGCTTTCCGCCGAACAGGCAGCCAAGAAAGCTCTGGAACATGGCATGCGCCAGGTCGAGGTCTACGTAAAGGGCCCTGGTGCCGGCCGTGAGCAGGCCATCCGGTCTCTCCAGGCCGCCGGCCTTGAGGTAAACGCTATCACTGATGTAACCCCTGTCCCCCATAACGGTTGCCGCCCGCCCAAGCGGCGACGCGTCTAGGAGGACGATAGATGGCCCGCTACATTGACCCAGTCTGCCGGCTCTGCCGCCGGGAGGGCGCCAAGCTCTTTCTTAAGGGCGCCCGTTGCTACTCCAAGAAGTGTTCTTTCGAGCGCCGCCAGGCGCCCCCCGGTCAGCACGGCATTCGCCGCCGTAAGGTCGGCGAGTACGGCATGCAGTTGCGTGAGAAGCAGAAGATCCGTCGCGTATACAGCGTGCTCGAACGCCAGTTCCAGGGCTATTTTGAGAAGGCCAGCTCAAGTCCGGGCGTCACCGGCGAGAACCTCCTTCGATTGCTGGAGCTTCGTTTCGACAACGTTGTGTACCGGATGGGTTTCGCAGTGTCTCGATCAGAGGCACGCCAGATGGTTGGCCACGCCCACTTCGCCGTGAACGGCCGGGTGGCGAGCATTCCGTCGATGCAGCTCAAGTCCGGCGATAAAATCGAGGTTCGCGAGACTCATCGTAGCCGCGAGCCCTTCAAGGAGGCCGTTGAGACCATGAAGTCGCGCCAGGTGCCCGATTGGCTCAGCGTGGACGCGGCAAAGCTCGCCGGGTCCCTGTTGAGCGCACCACGCCGCGACCAGATGCCGCTCGACCTCAATGAGCAGCTCGTCGTCGAGTATTACTCGAGGTAACGCCCCCCCAATGATCGAACTCGAGAGTCCGCAGATCGCGCCCGTCGAAGAGCTTGGCTCGTATGCCAAGTACGAGGCAAGCCCGCTGCCCGCAGGCTACGGCGTCACTCTGGGCAACGCCCTGCGACGGGTCATGCTGTCCTCCCTGGAGGGCGCGGCCGTCACGGCGATCCAGATCCGCGACGTCTATCACGAATTCACCAGCATCCCCGGCGTGAAGGAGGACGTAACCCAGATCGTCCTTAACGTCAAGAAGCTCCGCCTCAAGAGCTTCGCGACGCACCCGGTTCAGCTGAAACTCATCAAGAGTGGCGCCGGCAAGGTCACGGCCGCCGACATCCAGGAGTCCGCCGACGTCGAGGTCGTGAACGGCGACCTAGTGCTCATGACCCTCGACTCTGACGACGTGACCATCGAGATGGACCTGACCGTCGAGAAGGGCGTCGGCTACCTCGCCGCAGAGCGGGCCGACTCGAACCCAATTGGCGTCATTCCGGTCGACGCCATCTTCACGCCCGTTCGGAAGGTCAACTACTCGATCGAGAACACTCGCGTCGGGCAGATGACAAACTACGACAAGCTGACGATTGAACTCGAGACCGATGGCACGATCTCGCCCGAGGAGGCACTCGGTCGGGCCGCGGAGATCCTCGTTCGCCAGTTCTCGCTGTTCGCCAATGTCGGTGTCGTTGCCGTCGGCCCCGACCGCGCCGTAACGAGCGTGCCGCAACTCCCGCCGAACATGCTTGACATGCCGATTGAGGAGTTGGACCTGCCTATGCGGGCCTACAACTCCCTCAAGCGCAACAACATCGTCAAGGTCGGGCAGCTGCTGCAGCTCTCTGATGACGATCTGCTGCGGATGCGCAATTTTGGCAAGAAGTCGCTCGACGAGATGAAAGAGCGACTGCGCATGCGTGGCTTCATTCTTCCCGACAGCGAGGAATCGTCGCTAGGTGACGACCTCGAAGATGTCGACGAGGAAGAGCGGTTCGACGATCTGCCCCCTGAGGAGGCCTGAGCAATGGCCCATCGAATCGACGGCCGGAAGCTCAGCCGCAAGCAGGGTCCCCGTTTGGCCCTCTACAAGAATCTGACCGTGTCGGTCTTGCGCTACGAGCGGGTCCAGACCACCGAGGCCAAGGCCAAGGAGATTCGCGGCCGCGTCGAGAAGATGATCACGCTCGCCAAGCGCGGCGATCTGGCTGCGCGTCGGGCCGTCATCTCGGAGTTCCCGAACGAGCCGCTGGTCGTTACAAAGCTATTCAATGAGATAGCGCCCAAGTACGCCGATCGGACCTCGGGCTTCACCCGAATCGTTCGCCTCGGCCAGCGCTATGGCGACGCCGCTGAGATCGTTCAGATCGAGCTGGTCTAGCCTCAAATTGGTGAGTCGCCGCGCCGCCGATGCGTTGCAAGGCGGGGCGGAGCACGGGAGCGAGCGCACTTGAACGTGCGTGAGCAAGCGAGCAGACGAGCAGGCGCAGTAATGCGCCGGCGCAGAGACGACAGGTGAGCTCCCGAGAGGGCGCCCCCGTGCGGTATCGCGTACGGGTTGAATATGATGGCTCGGACTTCGCCGGGTTCCAGGTCCAACCTGGGGCACGGACGGTCCAGGGAGAACTCGAAGCAGCGCTGGCAACGATCTGCGGTGGAAGCCGGGTCGGAGTCGTCGCGGCGGGTCGAACCGATGCTGGCGTTCACGCCACCGGGCAGGTGATCGCATTCACCGATCCGAATGGCAGACCGGCGAAGGAACTGGCTAGGGCGCTTGACGCCTTGCTGCCAGAGGACGTGGCAATCCACGACATGAGGCGCGTCCCGGCCGGGTTCAACCCACGCTACGCGGCGCGATACCGGGAGTATCGCTACACCGTTTGGAACGGGCCGCGAAGCCCGCTCCGCGAGCGTTTCGCGCTCGGGGTGCGGGACTCACTCGATACCGCCGCGATGGAGCGGGCCGGGTCGGTCCTGGTGGGCCGTCACGACTTCAGCGCCTTCGGGGTAGCGCACCGGCAGCCGGTGCGGACCGTTCACTCGGTCCGTGTCCGGCGGGAAGGATCGCTCGTGACGATCGACGTCGCGGCTGATGCCTTCCTCCGCCACATGGTGCGAAGGATTGTGGCCGTCCTCCTCGAGGTCGGCCACGGCAAGAGAAGCGAAGAGGCAGTCGCCGAGGCGTTAGCGTCGAGGCGACCGGCGTTCAACGGGGCCACTGCCCCGGCGAAGGGCCTCTGCCTCCGGCGAGTCGTCCTCGGTCCAATGAGGGCCCAGGCGACGCAGGAAAGCACGACCGCCAGATCGAACGGAGAACGATGACCGCGAAGACATATACGGTCCGTGAGAGCGAGATCGAGCGACGCTGGTACGTCGTGGACGCGACGGACGAGACGCTCGGCCGTCTCGCATCGCGCATCGCTCGCGTCCTCGAAGGTAAGAACAAGCCGGTCTACAGTCCGACGCTGGACTCCGGAGATAACGTCGTCGTCGTGAATGCGGGCAAGATTACCGTGACGTCCGATAAGCGCGAGACCAAGCTGTACATTCGGCACAGCGGCTATCCGCACGGGCTCAAGGAAGAAACTCTTGGCCACTTGCTGGATCGCCGGCCTGAAGAAGTGATCCGCCGCGCGGTCAAGGGGATGCTTCCCCACAACCGCCTCGGAGCTCAGCAACTGA
The DNA here is from genome assembly GCA_025358525.1 of Chloroflexota bacterium. Taxonomy (GTDB): domain Bacteria; phylum Chloroflexota; class Limnocylindria; order Limnocylindrales; family CSP1-4; genus Fen-1039. The sequence continues at coordinate 16,936 of JANYJI010000240.1, forward strand.
CCAAGCTCAAGGTCTACGCTGGCCCGGAGCACCCGCACCAGGCTCAGCGGCCTGAGCCGCTCGCCTGACGAGGAGCGTCATGACCATCCCTGCGTTCTATTACGGGACCGGCCGCCGCAAGACCGCGGTGGCTCGCGTCCGATTGCTGCCGGGCTCGGGCGAGATCGTTGTCAACGATCGCAGCCTCGAGGCACATTTCGGCAATGCCATCGATGAGGCGGACGTGCGTCTGCCATTCCGGGTAACCGGGACGGAAGGTACGTTTAACGCTCAGATCAAGGTCGAGGGCGGCGGGGTCACCGGACAGGCCGGGGCCATTCGTCACGGTATCGCCCGCGCCCTGCTTCAGCTGGACCCGGAGGGAAACCGGCTCCCGCTCCGTCAGGCTGGACTGCTCACCCGCGATCCGCGGATGAAGGAGCGCAAGAAGTACGGTCTGAAGCGAGCCCGCAAGGCCCCTCAGTACACGAAGCGCTAGGCACCTCGCGGACGGCCCATGCCGTCGTTGGGCGCTGTGCTCCTTGCTCACGCACCAAAGCCAAGCTTGCTTGGCTCGCGTTCGCTCCGGTGCTCACGCCCGCCTAGGCCTGAGCCGTCGGCTCGGCGCCCTCAATAGACGCGGGAGCACCTGATAACCGTCCCTTTGGTCCAATCGGGCCGGACGACACGTCAAGATATACCGCACGCGTCGGGTTCGCCCGGCGCGTGTTTGTTTTTTTTGGGGCGGACCCGAGGCGGCGGTCTGCGGAGCCACGCGGCTGGCCGGGGCCGGTAACATAGCGGCTTCGTCGCGACAGCCCGTGCATGAGACGCGGGGCGGTGATAAAGGATGGGCAACTTGAGCGCATCGTTGCACGGCCGCGATCTCCTCAGCTCCGCTGATCTGACGCGAGCCGAGTACGAGCAGGTCTTCGCGACCGCGACGGAGCTCAAGCGCGAGTTCCGTGAATCCCGACGCCACGTCGCGCAGCCACTCGCCGGACGCAACGTCGCTCTGGTATTGGAGAAGCAGAGCCTGAGGACCAGGGTCACGTTCGAGGCCGGTCTCAATCAACTCGGCGGCCATGCCCTGCCTCTGGGCGAGGGAATCGGCTTCGGCGTTCGCGAGAGTGTCTTCGACATTGCTCGCAACCTGGCGCTATGGATCGATGGCATCGTCATTCGGACCTTCGACCACTCCGTCGTGACTGAACTTGCCGCTGAGGCGCGCATACCGGTCTTCAATGCCCTGACCGACGACGAGCACCCCTTCCAGGCGCTCGCGGATTTGCTGGCACTGCGCGAACACTTCGGCAGCCTGGAGGGTAGGGTCCTGACTTTCATCGGAGACGGCAACAACGTCTACCACTCGCTTGCTCTTGCTGGCGCCACGCTGGGTATGGAGATTCGGCTAGCCCATCCCGACGGCTATGGACCGCACGAGGCCATCGTCGCTCGGGCCGAGAAGATTGCCATCGCAACTGGAGGCAAGATCGTCGTGGGACGGGATCCGCGTGAGATGACACCGGGATCAGACGCGCTGTATGCGGATGTCTGGGTCTCGATGGGGCAGGAGGAGCAATCGCATGCCCGGTTCGCAGCCTTCGCGGGCTACTGCGTCGACTCCGGCTTGCTCGATCTCGCCGGACCGAACGCGGTCGCCATGCATTGCCTGCCCGCGCACCGAGGCCAGGAAATCACGGCCGATGTTCTCGACGGTCCCAGAAGCCTTGCCCTCGAACAGGCAGAGAACCGACTCCACGTACAGAAGGCATTCCTGGTGGAGTCGATTGGACGCTGATGCCGGGATGACTGTTGACAACAGTCGAATTGGACAACTGGCGTAGGACGAAGCGCACGCCCGGTTCGACGCATGTACCCCAGACGACGCCGTCGTCGGAAGGCATGATGTACACATGACGGACGATCTATACGAGCGCTACAAGGAAGCATTGCGGGTTGGCCACGTAGCCGTCCTGCGCGGCGCCCTCGACGAAGCGCTCGAGGCATATCGCGCTGCTGCCGAGATCGCCCCGTCCCGCGCCCTGCCGCACACGAGCCGGGGCGGCGTTCTGCTGCGATTGGGCCACCTCGAAGAGGCGCTCGTCGAGTATGCGGCGGCCGTGGCCCGCGCTCCCCACGACGAAGGTTCCCTGCTCGGACAGGCGGAGGCCCTGACCATTTCCGGGCAGCGGGTCGATGCGGCCGCGGCCCTGGACCACGTGTCGGAGATCCAGGAGGCATCCGGCCGCTTGCCGGAGGCCGCGGATACGCTCCGGCGCGCCATGGAACTCGAGGAGTCGGTCGAACGCGGCCGGCGGCAGCGGGGGCTGTTGCGCCAGATCCGTCTCTCGGCAGGAGATCAGGCCGCCGAGCGTCTGCTCGCCCGAGCTCTCCGCCTGCGCGACGAGCCGGCTGCCGGAACTGTCGAGCCAGCTAGGGGTGCGGTTGGGGCGGCGCCCGTGGGCCTGCGGCTCCTCCCTGCGGCGCCGTTCGTATGGCGTGAGTCTCAATCCGACGCCATAGTCCGGCCCGTTGCGCCGTCGCCGGCAGTGTCGTCGGCAGTGTCGCCGGCGGGTGCGTCTCTGAATATGCCAGCCGTCGCCGAACTGGCGGCCGCCGCGCCCGACCCGGAGCCGGTGGCCCCGCCCGATGCCCCGCTCAGGGCGGGCTTCGTATCCCAGCCAGCGGCCGCGACTGAGTCAGCGCTGGTGGGGGCCGCATTGGCTGCCGCCTCGCCCGTCGAGGCCATTGGGGTGGTAGGGGTAATGGACGGTGCCCTCGATACGCCCCTCATGGGCGTCGGCGAAAGCCAGCACCAGCCCACGGGCGACGAGCTACTGGGTGCCGCCGAGGCCGCTGATCTGGCCGGCGACACGACTACACTCCGGTCACTCCTTCTGTGGACGGCCCGGGCTTACGCGCGTGAGGGCCGTTTCGAGGCCGGCCTCGATGCCACCCACCGGCTTCTGCAGCGGGCCCCGAGCGATGTCGATGCCCACCTCGTTCTCGTGGAGCTGTACGTGGCTCGCGACTGGAATGTCCTGGCAACCGAGAAACTCGTCTTGCTGGGCCGGCTGGCCGAGCTCAACGACGATGAGCACACTCGCCAGCGCTTGCGCGCGGTCGTCAGTCGGACCTTCCCCATGGACGAACGCCTGAGTTCGCTCTGCTCCTGAGGTCGGGCGCGATCAGGACCGACTCAGTGGATGCCACGGCGCCAGCCGGGTGGCCGACCTGGCGCCTTTGCGGCCGAGTCGGCGTCAGAACAGCCCGGCGCAAGGAGCCGCTGCTGGTCTCGATGTCGGAGGCTCGTCCCGGCCGGTATAAACTAGACATCAGATGCCACTTATCCAGTCGGCGCTCGACAAGGTCAGTCCGAACGTCCTGGCCGATGTAGCGATTACGGCCCTCCTGATCTACTGGCTCTTCAGCTTGATCAGAGGGACGCGCGCGGTTCGGCTCGTCGTCGGCGTGTGCCTCCTTTTGGTCGTCTACGCCGCCTCCCTCACGTTCGATCTCAAGCTCTTGAAGATGATCCTTCAGACGAGTGCCTACGTCGGGCTCTTCGCCTTGGTGGTCGTCTTCCAGCCTGAGCTAAGGCGAGCTCTTGATCGAATCGGTCGGCTGGGATCCCTCGGCTGGCTGATTTCTCCGGCCGAACAATCGAGCGCCGCCCATATCGCCGCCGAGGTGGCCAGCGCGGCCGAACGCCTGTCGCGCGAGGGACACGGTGCGCTGATGGTTATCGAGCGTGAGACCGGGCTTCAGGAGATCGCCGAGAACGGCGTGATGCTCCACGCGGATGTCTCAGCCGATCTGCTGGTCACCATCTTCTCGCCGAAGACCCCTCTCCACGATGGCGCGGTGGTTATCAGAGGCGATCACATCCTCGCAGCCGGGGCGGTGCTGCCGTCGGCCGAGACGACCATCCCGCTGGAGCGCTTCGGAACGCGGCATAAGGCGGCCCTAGGGATCACGGAGCAGACGGACGCCATAGTTGTGGTGGTTTCCGAGGAGAGCGGCCAGGTGAGCCTTGTGGAGCGGGCCCGCATCGTCCGCAACCTCGATGAGGCCAAGCTCGCCCGGGCCATCACCGCACTACTCCATCCGAAGACTGCCAGCGGCATCTTCAGGCAGGAGTTGACGCCCCAGCGCCGGGTCGGTCCGTCCGTCCGCGAGCTGGCCAGACGTGCCCGTTTCGGGGCCCTGAGTCGTCCGACCTGGCGCCCGGCCAAGGGACGGGGTCGCGGTCGAACGCCCAAGCCTCCAGGCGATGCCGAGACTGAGGAGAAGGCGTCGTGAGGCTGTTGCGCTTCATCGTCCGGAACCTGCCGCTCAAGATCAGTGCGGTGCTGTTGGCGGTGATTCTATATGTGGCGATGGTGACACTGCAGTCCACGCAACAGTGGCCCGGCACCATCGTTATCGATACCGTGAATCAACCGCCCGATGCGGTTCTGATCGATGCCCAATCGATGCCCCAGGTCAGCGACATCCGGTACATCGCTCCGCCCGACGTGCCGATCTCGCAATCCATCTTTCGGGCCACAATCGACCTGGCCAATGTCAAGGTCAGCGAAAGCGGCTCGTCGCTGGTGAGAGTCAAGCTGGAGGTCGACGACCCGCGCGTCCAGATAATCGACTACCGGCCGCAGCAAATCTCCGTGTCGCTCGAACCGATTATCCACAAGCAGGTGAATGTCCACGTCGACACCGGCACGCTACCGCCCGGCATTCAAGCCGGTACGCAGGTCCTGAGTGCGTCCTCTGTCGACGTCTCAGGGGCGGCCTCCCGCGTCAGAAAGGTGGCCTATACCGGGGCTCGTATCCGGATCGATGCGTCAGGCCTCGACGTGAACACGGACGTCGATCTGGTGGCTCGGGACGCCTCGGATGCGGTCGTCAACAACATCACCCTCAACCCTCGTACGGTGCATGTCCAGATGCTGATCGGCAGCCAGATCCGGTCGGAGACGGTGCCGGTCAAC
>JANYJI010000244.1 GCA_025358525.1 Chloroflexota bacterium
ACGCGCCAGCAGCCCCAAAGCTTGGCTGAAGACCGCGCATCGAGCCGATCAGCCGCGATCGAGCAGCTCGAGGGCGGGCGCGAGAGCCTCCATGGACTCATAAGCCCTTGGTCACAGGTTCAAATCCTGTCTCCGCTACCAAGGATCTTCTGGCGGCCTGGGCTGAAGCTCGGGCCGTCGTTTTCTAGTGCGACGGTGGGTTACCGCATGCAATTCGATGCGCGTGCCGGGACGCTAAAGGGCGCGCCAACATTGCGCCGAACACAAAGCCGCCTACCGCAGTCTTGATATGTGAAGCCGTCGCGCGGCGTGCGACCCGGGGCACGGGCTCCGGTCCCAAGACTTGCCTTCCGCAAGCCAGCGGGCCCTCGGGCGTATACTGCGGCGGCCGATCGGCCTCGTCCCGACCGCCCCACCCGGAGGCTCCGTTTCACCTTGAACACGCGATTTATGCGCAACGGCATGGTAATGCTCGTCCTCGTTGCTGCCACGGCCGCACTTCTTTACGCCCTGATCCAGCCTTCCCAGTCGTCGACCAAGCCCTACTCGGACTTCTACAGCGACGTCATCAGCGGCAGGGTGGACAAGGTAACCATCCAGGAGTCGACCATGAAGGTCACGCTCAAGGATGGGGGCGTCGTCTACACAGTCCAGTCCGACCTTCCGGCCGAGGGCGAGTTCGCGACGATCGGGTCGTGGCTGCAGAGCAAAGGCCTGCCCTTCAATGCGATCAAGTACGACCGTACGCCCCCGCCCGACACGGGCTGGATCATGCTGCTGGTAACTACAGCCCTGCCGGTCGGTCTGGTGGTTCTACTTATCTTCTTCTTCATGCGTCAGGCTCAGGGCACCAACAACCAGGCCATGAGCTTCGGCAAGAGCCGGGCCCGAATGTTCCTGGGCAATAAAACGGTAGTCACCTTCGCGGACGTCGCCGGAGTCGACGAGGCAAAAACGGATCTTCAAGAGGTCGTGGAGTTCCTCAAATACCCCGAGAAGTTCAACTCACTCGGGGCCCGCATACCGCGTGGCGTTCTCCTGGTCGGGCCTCCCGGCACCGGCAAGACGCTCCTCGCTCGTGCGGTTGCCGGCGAGGCTGGGGTCCCGTTCTTCTCGATCTCGGGCTCTGAGTTCGTGGAGATGTTCGTTGGCGTCGGCGCCAGCCGCGTCCGCGATCTGTTCGATCAGGCCAAGCGCAACTCCCCGTGCATCGTCTTCGTCGACGAGATCGACGCCGTCGGCCGCCAGCGCGGCGCCGGCCTGGGCGGGTCCCACGACGAGCGGGAACAGACCCTTAACCAGATCCTGGTCGAGATGGACGGCTTCGACACGAACACAAACGTGATCGTCGTCGCTGCCACCAACCGCCCGGACGTCCTCGATCCGGCGCTGCTGCGCCCCGGTCGCTTCGACCGCCAGGTCATCCTGGATCGGCCGGACCTCCGCGGTCGCGTCGCCATCCTGAAGGTCCATACCAAGGGCAAGCCGCTCGACAAGACCGTCGATCCGGAAAACGTGGCTCGCAAGTCTGCTGGCATGTCCGGTGCGGACCTCGCCAATCTCGTCAATGAGGCTGCCATCCTGGCGGCGCGGCGTAACCGCAAAGTCATCGGCATGCCCGAGTTCAACGAGGCCCTGGAGCGGATCATCGCCGGCCCCGAGCGCAAGAGCCGAGTCATCTCGGATGCCGAGAAGCGGATCATCGCCGTCCACGAAGGCGGCCACGCCGTCGTGCAGCGGGTTCTACCCAAATGTGACCCAGTTAGCAAGGTCACAATCATCAGTCGAGGCATGGCCCTGGGCTACACCATGGCCTTGCCGATGGAAGACCGCTACCTCCAGTCCAAGACCGAGTTCGAAGACAAGATTGCCGGCCTGCTCGGCGGCAACGCGGCTGAGCGACTCATCTTCGGCGACACCACTACGGGTGCCAGCAACGACATCGAAAAGGCAACCGATCTGGCCCGCCGGATGGTCACCGAGTGGGGCATGAGCGACAAGATGGGACCACTTTCGTTCGGTAAGCGCGACGAGATGATCTTCCTCGGTCGGGATATCGGCGAGCAGCGCAACTACTCCGACGACGTCGCCAAGATGATCGACGAAGAAGTTCGTGCGATCATCGAGACCAGCTACGCCCGCGCTACTCAGGTCCTGACCCAGTTCAAGGGCACGCTGCTCGCGCTGGCGGACAAGCTAATCGCCGAAGAGACTGTTGAGGCCGAGGAGCTTGAGAAGCTCTTCGACGACCTGCCGGCCAAGCAGAACCTGCACGGCATCGTTCCTGCCTTGACCGGCTCTCCGGCATTGGACAATCCGGCTCCAGTCGCACCTCCGACGACGACGCCCAACCCAAATCCCAACCCCTCCTGAGCTGGGCATCCAAAAACCGATCGGGCGGCCTCGAGGTCGCCCGATTTCGTTTCTAACACCCAAATAGTTGGGCTTGAACTCGACCCCGGTCGATACAATCGACGGGCAGCGGACTCAGCCTGGAGAGAAGGATGCCGGACGCACCCGCCAACCACGTCTCCGACGAAGTCGAGCGGTTCCTGGTGGCAACCCAGGAGAAACGGCTCGAGTCGTTTAGGGCACTGCTGCGCATCGCGAGCATTTCCGGCATTCCCGCCCACGCCGCGGACTGCCGGGCTGCTGCCGAATTCGTGGCCGCCGACCTGCGGGTCGTGGGCATGGAGCACGTCGAGGTCTGCGAGACGGGCGGGCATCCCGTCGTCTATGCCGACTGGCTTCATGCAGCCGGCAAACCCACTGTCCTGGTGTATGCCCACTACGATGTCCAGCCCGTGGACCCGCTCGACCTGTGGGAGTCGCCGCCATTCTCACCTGTCGTCAAGGACGGGCAGATGCTGGCCCGCGGCGCTGCCGACGACAAGTCGCACCTCCATATGCACATTCGAGCGATGGAGGCCCTCCTTGCGACTCGAGGCGCGCTGCCGGTAAATCTTCGTGTCGTCTTTGAGGGCGAGGAAGAGGCCAGCTCGGTTCACTTGGACGCCTGGCTGGCAGCCAATAGAGACCGGCTGCAGGCCGATTTCGCGGTCATCTCGGACACGCCCTTCTTTGAGGGCAACCGGCCGGCCATTACCGTTGGCCTGCGCGGCCTCATTTACTTCCAGCTCGACGTCACGGGCAGCAACATCGACCTGCACTCCGGGGGCTACGGCGGTGCGGTCGACAACCCGATCAACGCCCTCTGCCAGATCGTGGCTGCCCTCAAAGGACCCGACGGCCGGATCACCATTCCAGGCTTCTACGATGAGGTCGTGGATCTCACCGCGGCCGAGCGTGAGGCCTTCGCCAGGCTTGGCCTTGACGATGAGAAGTACCGCGCGTCGCTCGGCGTGCCCGCGCTGCATGGCGAGCCCGGATATACGACGCTCGAAAGAATCGGCGCTCGACCCACCCTGGACGTGTGCGGTATCTGGGGCGGTTTTGAGGGTGAAGGTCCAAAGACCATCATCCCTGCCCACGCTCACGCGAAGATAAGCTGTCGCTTGGTCGCAGATCAGGACTCGGAGAAGATCTTCGGGCTGGTGGCCGATCAGATAGCTAAAGTCGCACCGAGGTCGATTCGCTACTCAATCCAGAGGCTCGGGGACGGCAGGCCCAGTCTGACGCCAACCGATCGGCCCACGACTCAGGCCGCCGTTCGGGCCTTGCGGGCAACGTTCGGCGTGGAGCCGCTGTTCATTCGGGACGGCGGTTCAGTGCCGATTTGCGCCAGCTTCGAGTCGATTCTTGGTCTTCCAACGCTCCTTCTGGGGTTTGCGCCGCCCGACGGACGGTTCCACGCCCCGAACGAATGGATGTCGATGGCCAACTATGAGACGGGTATCAGGACGATCGTCCGATATTGGGATGAGGTCGCCCAGCTTGATCATCTCTAGAGCGCAGGCGCCACGCTCGATCAGAGTGGGACCTCGTGCGGAGGCGCACTAGTCCTAACGGCGGAGTTAACTTGTGTAGTTTGGATGCGTGCCCGAGCCAATCGGCGCTGCTACGATGCTCAGAGGTGCTCGTCGACTAGCACCTGGCTGGAGACACTATTGACGACAACCGAAGACCGAGCAGATGCCGAGGCCGCTGCAGCGCAGCTGACCTGGCGGCTCGATACCGACAACGGCAGCCTGGTTCCGCGCTCTGCGCTGGACGTGCTCGTCGACTTGAACGACAACATCGCCAGCGGTCGCTTTGGCGAGTACCAGCCGATCCCGCTCGGCTTTGGTCTTCTCGACAAGACCATTGGAGGTGGGCTCCGCGCGGGCGAGTTGATGCTGATCGGCGGCGCTCAGGGCACGGGCAAGACCACCATGGCCATGCAGATGGCCCGCAACGTGGCTTCGAGCGGCCAGGCCAACGTCCTGTACATCTGCTTTGAGCACGAGGAGCAGTACCTCCTGAACCGGCTGGTGGCCCTGGAATCTGCCCTCCCGCATCTACCCCAGAAGACTGGTGCGATCACGATCCAGGACGTCCGCAAGGAGATCATGGCCTCGGGTATGGCCGAGAACCAGGGCGGCCCCGGCCTGACTGCGAACCAGCGGCTCCGGCCCAGCCTGGACCGGATTGCGCGGTATGGACAGAACCTCTTCCTCATGCGCGGCTCCCAGACGGCCAGCACGATCGAGAATCTGCGCAAGCTGATTCAGCAGCATCGCGTTCTCTCGGGCGACCGACGGCTCCTCGTCGTCGTGGACTACATGCAGAAGGTCCCGATATATCCCGAGCCGAACTCGGAGTCGGAGAAGGTCACCTTCGTTGTCAATGGCCTCAAGGACATCGCCCTCACCGAGCAAGTTGCGATGATATCGATCGTGGCCGCCGACAAGGAGGGCCTCAAGGCCTCGCGGCTGCGCAACCACCACCTGCGCGGTTCCTCGGCCATCAACTACGAGTCCGACATCATCGTGATCATCAACGACAAGTACCACATCGTGGCCAAGGTCAATATCGAGTTCAATCCGTATCAGGCCCAGCGCTTCAGGGACTGGATCGTCCTCACGGTCGAAAAGAATCGAGGCGGCAAGGACAACATCGACCTCGAATTCGAGAAGCATTTCGAGTATTCGTGCTTTGACCCGAACGGCCGGGCGGTCCAGGAAAAACTCATCGAGGAACGTCTCTATAACGACTAAGACGGACTCCCGATGAGTTGGAACGACAGGAGCGAGCCAGGGCCTGGACGCTCTTTCGGGCGTCCTCGTAGCGGCAGGCAGTTCGTCAGGCCACAGGACGATCCTCCCGGCACTAGCCGCTTGTTCATCGCCGTGCCCGCGCCGGATGAGGTTCGCGCTGGCGTGGGCAAATTGATGGAGGCAGTGGCCGGCGGCCCGATCGACGAGCGCGGCACTGGGCAGCCGCGTTGGGTAAGGGTCGATGGGCTTCATCTGACGCTCCGCTTTCTGGGGGCTACGCCGGACGAGCGTCAGGTCGCGATCGCTGCCGCTCTTGCGACCGCAGCCGCAGAAACGGCTCCGTTCCGCGTCGTCCTCTCGGGAGGTGGCGCTTTTCCCAACGCCTATGCGCCGCGTGTCCTGTGGATCGGCATTGCCGAGGGTTCCGACGATCTGGCTGGGCTGGTGCGCCACCTCAACGGGGAACTCGAACCGCTGGGCTGGCCGGCTGAGACGCGCCCGTTTACGCCGCACCTCACTCTCGCTCGCACCGATGGCGTACCTGGTGCAGACGAGCGGGCTCGCCGTCTTACCGACCTGGCCGCGGACCTGCGGCTTTCGTGGCAGGCCGATCGAGTAGTTCTCTACAAGAGTCTCCTCGGCCGTGGCCCGGTGCGCTACGAAAGCCTCGCCGAGGCGCCCCTGCGGCCCGGCTGACGCCTGGCATGTGCGCCTCTCAGTCGACTGCTGTCCCTGAATCGGCCGCCGTGCGGGACTCAATGTCTTTCTGCCTTGCGCGCCCCCCTCGATAGCCGGTAGGCTTGCGCTGCCACAGTCGTTTTGGGGCGACCTCGGCACCCTGCAACCTATGTCGCCGGCGTTACCGGCGGGAGGAGTCCGATGGCCGAACGCACCCGTTTCACGTTGGGAGAGGAGCAGATTCCGCGGGCCTGGTACAACATCTCGGCTGATCTGCCCGTTCCCCAGTCACCGCCGCTCCACCCAGGCACTCATCAGCCTCTGAGTCCTGGCGACCTCACTCCGCTTTTCCCGATGGCCCTGATCATGCAGGAAGTCTCGACCGAGCGGGAAATCGAGATCCCGGAGCCGGTTCGGGCCCTGTATGCGCAGTACCGTCCGAGTCCTCTCGTCCGCGCCCATCGGCTCGAGAAGGCGCTCGACACGCCGGCCCACATCTACTACAAGAACGAGGGCGTGAGCCCGGCTGGCAGCCACAAGCCCAACACCGCGATCCCGCAGGCTTACTACAACAAGGAAGAGGGCATTAGGCGCATCGCCACCGAGACCGGCGCCGGTCAGTGGGGCAGCGCCCTCGCTCATGCGGCCGCCATGTTCGGCATCGAAGTCAAGGTCTACATGGTCCGGGCCAGCTACGATCAGAAGCCGTACCGCCGGCTAATGATGGAGACCTACGGCGCCAGCGTCGTAGCCAGCCCGAGCATGGATACGGCTGCCGGCAGGGCCATTCTGGCCGAACATCCGGACAGCACCGGCTCCCTTGGCATCGCGATTAGCGAGGCCGTCGAGGACACGGTGATGCGCGATGACACCCACTATTCATTGGGCTCCGTCCTCAACCACGTAATGCTTCATCAGACAATCATCGGCCTCGAGTCCATCAAGCAGATGGAGATGGCCGGCGAGGAGCCGGACATCATCATCGCTTGCGCCGGCGGAGGCTCAAACTTCGCCGGTCTGACCTTCCCGTGGTTGGGCCAGACCTTCCGCGGCGGTCGCAAGTATCGGGTCATCGCGGTCGAGCCTGAGGCTGCGCCGAGCATGACGCGCGGCCGATACGCTTACGACTATGGCGACACGGCCAAGATGGCCCCCATGGTCAAGATGTACACCCTCGGCCATGACTTCATCCCCGAGCCGATCCACGCCGGTGGCCTCCGCTACCACGGCATGTCGCCCCAGGTCAGCCTGCTCAGGCACGAAGGTTTCATCGAGGCCCGCAGCGTCCATCAGCGGCCCTGTTTCGAGGCTGGGATCCAGTTCGCCCGAACTGAAGGCCTGATCCCGGCACCGGAGTCGACGCATGCCATTCGGGCGGCGATCGACGAGGCGCTGGTTGCCAAGGAAACCGGCGAAAAGAAGGTCATCCTCTTCAACCTCTCGGGCCACGGCTATTTCGACATGACGTCTTACCAGCGTTACCTCTCGGGCCAGCTCGAGGACTACGAGTATCCGGCCGAAGAGGTCAAGCACGCTCTCGAGGCAGTCGAAGCGTAGCGTCCCATTCGTTGAACGAAGAAGACCGCGCCAGTTGGCGCGGCCTTCTTTTTAGCCCTGGAACCGGTCTCGGCCAGCGGGTTGATTGGGGCCAGGGGTGCTATAGGATGCGTGTCATGCCACGACTCGCATGCTTCTCATGTGGACGGACTATCTGGGCCACGGCTCCGCTGGCCGAATTGTTCTCCGAAGAGCGGCGCTGTCCGAGGTGTGGCGCATCGCTTCACGATGACCGTCGAGTTTCGGATCGACGGATGCTCGCGCGACGTGAGCTCGGGCGAGGGGCCTCTCTGACGGGCGAAGAACAACGCTCTGCCGATCGTCGCACAGGTCAGCGTCGCCACCTCCCATAGCGAAGGCCGCGTGCCGGGCTGGCGAGAACCGGGCGACTAGAAGAGGCTGTCGTCCGACTTGGGCGGCTCGACTAGACGGTGGCGCAAGGCAAAGGCGACCGCCTCGAGCTTGGAGTGGACCCGCAGCTTGCCCATGATGTTTTGGACGTGCGTGCGGAGCGTGTTGGGGGCTATGTACAGCCGCTCGCAGATCTCGGGGGTGGAGAGCCCCTCGGTCAGCGCCTTGAGCACTTCCAGCTCGCGGGGAGTGAGCGGCTCGATCTGGCGGCGCTCCGTGCCACGCTCTCGGGCCGCGGCCACACGCTGGGCGATGCCGACGATTACCGACCGTGGCAGCAGCGTCTCGCCGGCGTACGCCGCGCGAACAGCGTTTACGACCTCGTCGATAGCCCGATCCTTCGTGAGGTAGCCGTCTGCTCCTGCCTGGATCGACTCCAGGACCGTCTCATCGTCGGTCAGAGCGGTCAGCATCACGACGCGCGCGGCAGGCCAGCGGGCCTTGATTGCGCGGGTCGCTTCGGCACCTGTGCCGTCAGGCAGCCGATAGTCCATCAGGACGACATCCAGGCGCTCACGCGCCATGGCCTTGGCCTCTGCGACGCTGCCCGCAACTCCGGCCACGATGATGTCCGGTTCGCGGCTGAGCATCTGCGACAGAGCGCCGGTGAGAAGCTGGTGGTCGTCGACGAGGAGGACTCGAATGGGTCTTGTCTCGCCGTACGATTCGGTCATCTTGCCCCCTTGACGGCAGCAGCGCCGGGCAACTTGGGCGGCCTGTCTCGGTCGACGGCCGACTCGCATTCTAGTCGACGAGTTGGATAGTGCGCACTAATCCATTCGAGTGAGGCCCGCGGCTCACCAGGTGCCCTCCAGGACCGGCCCTGCCAGCCCGGCCGATTGATGCTTATGTCCGAATGGGACGGCTCTGTTGAGGATTCGCTGCCCAGCGGCGTCGAGGTCACTGTCGGCCGGCCGTCCGGCCATAATTGACGGGTGCGTGTATCGATTGTCGGCTTCGGACTGATTGGCGGCTCCATTGCCCGGGCTCTTCATGAGCGCAACGAGCCTGGGCGGTGGCACGTCACGGCCTGGAGTAGAAGTGCTGCCCCGGTGCGTCAGGCTCTCGAGGACGGAGTTGTCGACGCGGCCGCCACGACGCTCGCGGCGGCGGTCCGCGATGCCGATCTTGTCATCCTGGCCGCGCCGCCGCTGACGTGCGTTGACCTGGTCGACCAGCTCGGCGGTCCCCTCCGTGTCGCCTTCTCGGAGGACTGCACCGTGACCGATGTGGCCAGCGCCAAGACGCGAATCTTGGTCCAGGCCGACGCCGTCGGGCTGCCATTCATCGGCGGCCATCCCATGGCGGGGCGCGAGGTCAGTGGCTACGGCGCCGCACTTCCCGACTTGTTCGTCGACCGGCCCTGGGTTACGGTCCTCGGTCGATACGCGCGTTTGTGCGATGGCGAGCGGGTCGGCGAGCTCGTGGAGGCGTGCGGTGCGATCCTGGTGCCGATGCAAGCCGTCGCCCATGACCATGCCGTGGCGGCCATCAGCCACATGCCCCTGATCGTTGCCACGGCTTTGGTGGAGGCCGTGGTCGGCGGCTCGGGCCAATCCGAGCACCAGGATTGGCGGGCAGCCCAGGTGCTGGCGGCGACGGGTTGGGCGGGCATGACGCGGCTCGCCCGAGGTGAACCGGCCATGGCGGCCGGCATTGCCGCAACGAACTCCGCGGCCATCGCGGATCGGCTGCGTGACGTTCGCACCGCCATCGACGGGTGGATCACCGAACTCGAGCGTGACGGTGGACCGGACGCAGAAACGCTCCTTGAGCGTTTCAGTTCGGCTCGTCGACATCTCGTCGATACGGATCTGGAATGAGTCAACACGACCGGGGCCGCGAGCTCGTTTATGCCGTTCCCCGGGATGTTCTACTGGGCGATGTCGCGGCCTGGTTGGGTATGAAGTGCGAGGGTGTCGCCGAGATTCTGGAGCGAGCCCGGACGGCGGGCGGGTATGTTCCGCGCCCCGAGGCCGAGCTGGACCGCTCACTCAAGCAGATCATTCCATATCTGGTGCTGCGCGACGGCGACCGGATCTTCCTGATGAAGCGGACGAAGGCCGGCGGCGACGCGCGGCTCCACGACCACTTCTCGATCGGCGTGGGCGGTCATATGAACCCGGGCGACGGCTCATTTCTTGGAGGGTTGAGGCGCGAATGGCGGGAGGAACTCGAGGCTGACTTCATACCCGAGTTCGAGTTCGTGGGCCTGCTCAACGATGACAGCGTGGACGTCGGCGTCCACCACCTGGGCGTCGTCTACCAGGCTGACGCGGCTGGTCGCTCCGTGGGGGTCCGCGAAACAGACAAGCTCAGCGGGTCGTTCGAGCCGGTCGAAGTAGTCAGGGCAGCCTACGACAGGCTAGAGACGTGGAGCCAACTGGCCCTCGATGCGGTCGTAGGCGCCACTCCGGTCGAGCCTGCTGAGGATCGTGGCCCGGAACATGAGATTCCCGAGTGAACCCCGTGGCCAAACGGCGAGTCACACCCTTAAGCGACCCACTCGGGCCGCCAGAAGAGCGTGGCATGTTCGCGAAGGAAGCCTACCTGAGCGCCGAAATCGTCCGGACGCCCGTGCAATCGACAGCTTCAAGAGATCGTGCGTTGGACAAGGTCTTCGTCAGCGCGCTCGAGGCGGAACTGGCCATGGCCTACCGGCTGGCCGGCTACCTGATGGCCGACTCGGCCGAGGCCCAGGACGCGGTGCAGGAGGCCTCGGTTCGCGCCTGGCGGGGCTGGAAGAACTTGCGCGAACGCGACCGATTCCACGCCTGGTTCAGCCAGATCCTCGTCAACGTGTGCCGCACGCGGCTGCGCCAGCAGAGTAAGCGTCGGACGGTCGATGTGGATGACGTAAATCTCCAGACCAGTGACCCCTTTCGTGCCGCTCTGGCCCGGGACGCCGTCGGGCGCGCCCTGTCCGCCCTTAGCAATGAGTTGCGTATGGTCGTGGTGCTCCGCTACTGGGGAGCGCTTTCCCTGGCCGAGATCGCCGATCGACTCAACATCCCGGTCGGCACTGTGAAGTCGAGACACCACGCCGCGCTGCAGGTGCTGCGCCGCCGGATTGAACCGCTGGCAGGGGTTGCGAGATGAATCGCCCTGAACCACTCGACAGCTCCGATCTCGAGATGGACCGGCTTGTGCAGGAGTTCGCGCACAACAGCCGCACTCCACCGCTGCCCGACGAGATCGCCGCATTGCCCTGGGCGGTCCAGCACGATTCGCGACGTCTGAGCCTGGCCTCGCTCTTACCTGCGCTGAGGACGGTCGGAGGATTCAGGCGAACGGTTTTCTCCTTCGTTCGACTGGCTGCCACGCTGGCCATGGCCGGAACCTTCCTGCTCGTGGTGAGTAACACGCGCACCGGCGGGACGGGCTCCAACGACATCATCGTGCCTCAGCAAACGGCGCTTCCACCTGGAGCGGTTGCCGCTCCTGACGCTCCCCGGGTCTACGTCGTGAAGGTCAGTGGCGTCGTCGATGACGTGCTGGCCGACTACGTTAGTGGGGCGGTTCGGCAGGCCGAAAATGCCGGCGCCGCGGCCGTGATCATCCAGCTCGACACTCTTGGCGGCGCTGAGTCATCGATGCGCCGTATTGACACGGCTCTGCACTCAAAGATCCCGACGATCGTCTGGGTTGGGCCGTCTGGGGCCAAGGCCGCGAGCGCCGGGACGTTCATCACCCTTTCGGCCAACCTGGCCTATATGGCTTCGAGCACCAATATCGGGGCGGCCTCGCCGGTTGCTGCCGGTGGTGGCGACATCGCCGCCACCTACGGCCAGACCGAAGCGGACAAGGTCATGAAAGATGCCATTGCGGCCATCCGCAGCATCGCTCAAGAGCGTCATCCGGATGCGGTCGCATGGGCCGTTTCCACCGTGGAACACGCCGATTCGTACACGGCGCCAGAGGCACTCGCGGCCAAGGCGATCAATGGCACTGCCGGCACGATCGACGAAGTGCTGGCTCAGGCCGATGGCCTGACAGTCACGACGACGAGCGGCCAGGTCGTCCTCCACACCAAGGGCGCGACCACGGTCAGCGTCGGTGAGGACCTGATCCAGGCCTTCCTGCACACTTTGGACGATCCCAACATCGCCTTCATCCTGCTCGTGATCGGCGTCTTGTGCGTGGCCGTGGAGTTCTTCCACCCCACTTTGGTCGTGGGCTTCCTCGGAGCCATCTCGCTGGCTCTCTCCTTCTACGGGTCCGGAAGCCTGCCACTCAACGTGTTAGGCGTGTTGCTCGTGGTCGTAGGCATCGCAATGCTCGTTCTGGAGCCGACTATCCCGAGTCACGGCCTTCTGACGATTGGCGGCATAGCGGTCTTTGTCGTTGGCGCGGTGGCCTACTATGGTTCTCCGGGCCCATATCTTCCAACCGTGGCTGTGGCTTGGCCGATAATCGCGATCATGACTGCGGCCGCCGCCGCATACGGGCTGCTCCTAGTGGGGACGCTAATGCGCATGAGACGCCAGCCAGTGCCGGTAGGCGCCGGGCTCGTCGGTATCGACAAGGTCGTTGGGCTCGTTGGGGAAGTGCGCGCAAATCTGGCTCCTATGGGCACCGTCTACGTGGGTCGTGAATCGTGGTCGGCCCGAACGAGGGATGGCAGTTCACTCGGGCGGGACACGAAGGTCCGGGTCGTCGGCCAGGAGGGTCTGACCCTCATCGTCGAGAAGGTGGAATAGCGATCGCCCGGCTGAAAGCAGGAAGAATGGTTCGGTAGGTTGACTGCCCGCGGCGGCAGCAAACAGGAGGTACGGCGATGGACCTTGGCAGCGTGATGCTTGTAACCCTGATCGTTATCGCAGGGCTACTGGTATTTTTGATCGCGGTATCGGTAAGAATCGTGCCCCAGTGGGCCAAGATGGTGGTCTATCGCTGGGGCCAGGCTGGGCCGCAGCTCGTCCGCAACCCAGGCCTTCGGCTCTTGATCCCGTTCGCCGATAGGGGCTTCATCGTTGACCTGCGCGAGCAGTTCATTGAGGTCCCGCGCCAGACAGCGATCACGAAGGACAATGCCCCGCTCGGCGTCGACTTCCTGATCTACTGGAAGATCGTCGATCCGCTGATGAGCCAAATCAACGTCCTCAACTTTGCAGGCGCCCTACAGGGCGTAGCCGCGACGTCGCTCCGGTCCGTTATCGGCGACATCCCACTCGACGACGTGTTGTCGCAGCGGGAGAAGATCAACGACACGTTGCGCCTCAAGCTCGATGAAGTCACCGAACGCTGGGGTGGCAAGGTCACCACCGTCGAGATCCGCGAGATTCTGCCGCCTCCGGCGGTTCAGGAGGCGATGAACCGGCAGCTTTCTGCCGAGCGAACCCGCCGCGCCGTAATCACCGAATCGGAAGGTACCCGCCAGGCCACCATCAACGTCGCCGAGGGCGACAAGCAATCGGCCATTCTTCGCGCCGAGGGTGACCGTCAGGCGGCCATCCTCCGTGCTCAGGGCTTCAGCCAGGCCCTTCAGACAATATTCGAGGCCGCCAAGGGGATCGATTCGAAGACGATGGCGCTGCAGTACCTCGACGCTCTCAAGGTACTCGGTAGCGGCCCGGCGACCAAGTTCATCATTCCTCTCGAGTTTACGCAGCTGGTCGGGCCCATCAGTTCAATGATCGATAGTGCGATGAACAAGGCCCCGGGCGCCAAGTCCTGACCGCCAGCGCTTGGCCAGTCGGCAGACTGACTCCATTGCGGCACCCACTCGAGCATCAGCCCCCAATCAGGCGCTGGAGGTACTGGACATGGC
>JANYJI010000237.1 GCA_025358525.1 Chloroflexota bacterium
GAACCCCTCGCCCGGTAGAGTAACTCGCGCAAGGGATGAGGTGGTCGCGCCAAAGGTGTCGGATCGGGACGGGACGGTGAATTGACCAGAATCGGCAGCGTCAGAAGCGCCCGGCGGACGGGCAACCCTGGCCTCCGCCGCGATTACGAGGAGCTCGGGTTTGAGCACCGCGGCGACCCAGATGTCCCCGGCCTGAACTGGCGCGCCAGCCTGTACGAGAAGCCGCTGCGGTAGCCTGGCCGCAAGAGGCAACCATCTGCTTGCCATGGCGTCGTTGCTGTGCACTGGACGCACAGATCCTGGAGCAGGGGCGTCCGGAGCGGCCCGACTTGCACGGTATGCACACATCCGGCGGGTTCGCATCCGTGATGCCACGCGGTCGATCGATCCTGTGCTTCTGGCGCACGGTTTCAACACGAGCCTGACAGCGGAGGTCGGGACCTTGCGGGCGGTGCACAAGATCGACGAGCGGACGGCCGATCGGCGCCTTACCTGTCGCATGTGCGCAGCACATGCAAACCGAGCGGGTTGCGCGGACTCCAGGCCAGGTTTCCTGCTACAGATGCACCGAAATGACCACTGCGCCGGCGGGGCCGAGCCCAGTCCACGGCCCCCGAACGCGCGGGTCGGGGCGTCGACTACCGGAGACGTGCCGCGATACCGGGGGCTGTTCGGGCTGGGCCTGGATCCGTCTCCGTCCTCTAGATGGTCCTCGCCTCGCCGTGGCTCAGCAGCGCTGGAAGTACATGTCTCGCTCCCAGGGCGTGACCTCGCGGCGGTAGGCCTCCCATTCGAGCGTCTTGGCCGAGCGGAAGAGCTCGATCAGTTCACTGCCTAGAGCGGCCGTGATGACGTCGTCGTTCTCTAGGGCGACCAGTGCTTCTGCCAGCGATGCCGGCAGGGGCTTAGTCACGCTGTGGCCGCTGCCGCCGAAACCATGCTCCAATTCCTCGAGCGGCGGTCCCAGCTCACAGCCGCGATCGAGGCCGTCCAGACCCGCGGCGAGCATGGCCGTAAATGCCAGGTATGGGTTACAGCTGGGGTCGGGTAGCCGTAGCTCGAGGCGCGTTCCGAAGACCTCGCCCAAGGCGGCCTCCTGACGGACCGGTGTGGGGACGCGGATGAGGGCGCCGCGGCTGTGGCGGCCCCAGCTGCCGGCCACGGGAGCCTCGTATCCGGGCACGAGCCGCTTGTACGAGTTGACGACCGGGGCCACGAGGGCGCACATGCCCGGCGCATGTTCCAGTTGGCCCGCCAGGAATGCCTTCGCGATGGCCGAGAGGCCGTAGGGGTCCGTAGGGTCGTCGAACACCGAGCGCCCTGACCGGTCCACCAAAACCTGGTGGGTGTGCATACCTGAGCCGGCCGCGTCGGCCAGCGGCTTGGGCATGAACGTGGCCTGCATGCCGCGCTCGCGAGCAAGCTCCTTCACTGCCGATTTGAGAGTGGTAACGGCGTCGGCCGCGACGAGAGCCGGCAGGAGCGGGAGGTCCAGCTCGAACTGGCCGCTCGCCACCTCGTGGTGGCTCGACTCGATGCGGATGCCCAGCGTCTCGAGGCCGGAGACGATCTCCAGCTCCACCTGGCGGGACCGGCCGCGGCTGCGCTCGAAGTAGCTGCTGGGGTCGTCGGTCAGCGGGCCGATGCCATCCGCGGGGAAGAGGAAGAACTCGATCTCTGGGGCCACCAGATAGCCCAAGCCGGCTGACTCGGCCAGATCGAGGAGGGCGCGCAAGGCGCGCCGTCCGTCGCCCGGATAAGGTTCGCCGCTCGGCTTGAGGACCTCGCAGATGAAACGCGCGCACGGGACCCCAGCCGGCTCCATGATCGAGAAGGTCGAGGGGTCCGGGCGGAGGTACATGTCCGACTCGACCTCGCGGGCCAGGCCCTCGATGGCCGACCCGTCAAACCACTCGCCATCGGCAAGGACTGCTTGGATGCGGCGGGCCGGAATGACCACGGTCTTGACCGCGCCCGTCACGTCGGCGAACTGCAGCTCCACCTGCTGGATGCCCGCCTCGCGGATACCGGCCAGGACTCGCTCGACTGCCCGTCGGTCGACCTCGTCGGTCGACCCGGTCCGGGCGCCCGCGCCGCGGCTGCTGGGGTGGCCGAGTGGGCTCGGGTCGGCCGATCCCTTGTCTGGTGTTCGTCCGGTTCTGTGAGGCATATCGTCCCTCCCGCGCGGGCCGGGGGCGCCGGCGCGGCTACTAGTGGGCATGGCCGATGACGTACGCCAGCACGATAAGGAACACGCTGGCAGTTAGGAAGGCTGCGCTTACTGCAAAGATCAGTAGAACGAGGCGGAGGTCGGAGTTGGCGGGCGCGCCGATGATCGCCTCATCGCCAAAGATGAACTGCGAGAGTGGCAGATCGCGCCAGTGCTGAAGGTCGGAGCGCAGCGAGGTGGAGTCTTCGTAGCGCTCGTCCGGCGACCTGCGCAGAGCCTTCCGAACGATGCCCTCGATGGGCGGCGGGACCGCCGAGTTCAGCTCGTGGAGAGGCGGCACCGAGGCGTTGATGTGCTGGCTCATCACGGACAAGGCGTTGTCGCCTTCCCAGGGCACGCGCCCGGCCAGCATCTCGTACAGCATGACGCCGATGGCGTATACGTCCGTCCGGGCATCGCCCCGTTTGCCCTGGATCTGCTCGGGCGACATGTAGTCCGGCGTTCCCAGGGCCGTGGAAAACCAGCGCCACGTCAGGCGCCGTGCCCCGGCCATCAGGGCGACTCCGAAGTCGGTGACCACGAGGCGACCGTCGGGAGTCACCAGGACGTTCTCCGGCTTGAGGTCGCGATGGACCACGCCCTGGGAATGGGCGTATGCCATTGCGTCGGCCAGCTGTTGCCCGAAGTCGACGGCCTTCTCCACGGAGAGCTTCTTCTCGCGGCCGAGCAGGGCTCGCAGTGTCTCCCCTTCGACATACTCCATGACCATATAGGGCCGGCTGCGGTTGTCAGTGAACTCGATGGGGCGCTGGATACCGGGGTGGTGGAGGTGACTGGCGATCTCCAGCTCGCGGCGGAAGCGGTCGAACGTCGCCACGTCGCCCATGATCGACTCGTGGGGGCATTTGAGGACGACCTGCTTGCCGCTGGAATCATCGGCCAAGAAGACCTCGCTGAAGGCCCCTTGGCCGATCGCCCGGACGATCGTGAACTGGTCGAGTTTTGCGCCCGGCTGCAGCTCGGTCGTGGTCACGAGAACAACCTCCGCCAGCCCTGGGGTGCCTCCGGCCGTTGCCCGGCCGCTCGCACTCGTATTGCCATGGCTGTCGCATTATCGTCGCCGCCCCGACCCAGGGCGAGGTCGACGAGCCACCGGCAGGCTTCGGCGGGGGAGCGATCCATGGCCTTCGAGATTTCGCTTGATGTGACTTTGCTCCAAAGCCCGTCGGAGCATAGGAGGAAAACGTCGTCAGCCTCCAGACTCTCGTTTCGGACGTCGGCACGGACGGTGATATCGCCCCCGACCGAGCGGGTCAAAGCGTAGCGGGCGGGGTGGTCGATGGCCTGCTCGGGCGAGATGATGTGCAGCCTGAGCAGTTCCATGACCTGGCTGTGGTCGGCCGTGAGCAAGTCCAACTCACCCTCTCGCCGGCGGTAGATCCGGCTATCACCTACGTGGCCCAAATGAGCTTCACCCGGCGTGATGACGAGCGCGCTGAGGGTGGATTGCATCTTGCGGCCTCCTCGGCCGGTGATGGCGGCGTCGAGGATCTCATGATTGGCTCGGTTGAAGGCGTCGCGCAGCGTCCCCGCGACCCGGCCACCTCCGGCCAGGCTCCGCTGCGCCTGGGCTAGGCTGGCCTCGACCGCCATGCCGGAGGCTACCTCGCCGCCGCCGTAGCCACCGAGACCATCGGCCACGGCAAAGACGAAGCCGATGCCGGAGTTGGCCTTCGACTCTCCGATGGTGTGTTCTGCCGGCGGCGTGACGTACGGCGGCTCGCCATCGAGGGTGACCCAGCCAAGCCGATCCTCGTTGTGTTCGCGGACGTGGCCGATCGCGGTCACGCCAGCGTATTCGACGGCGAGGGCACCACTCACGGCTTGCATATGGTGTCCCGAGTGCGGCCCGTTGTGACGGCGTTCATCTCAACCTCGAGATGCTTGAGACCGCGCCGCGGCGTGCCCGCTGCCAGGCGCAGTCTCAATCCTAGGGAGCATCGGTGCCTTAAAGTTCGGGGCTGATCAGCGGCGGCCTGACCAACAGGCTCTTGTTGCTGCCCGCGGAGTTCAGCACGAGCCAGACGGCTCCGACCAAGATCCACATTCCCACGATGGCGAGGGCGATGAGTGTGTCGGTCTGCGTGGAACCGCCTGCCGAAACGCTCATGACCACAATTCCGATGAGCATCGCGATGTTGGCAAGCAAGCCGGCCACCGGCACGATCACGTGCTTGATGATGTTGCGCTTGTGCAGGCCGCCGAAGGCCACCAGAACGATCGCGTTGGTCATTCCGTACACAAGGAACGTGCCGGTGTTACTGGCCAGTGTTATTTGCAGCAGGTTGTCCGTCGACAGGACCGCGTAGCCACCCAGAACCGCCGAGACGATGGCAAGGGCGATGACACCGTAGTGTGGCGTGGCATGGCGGAAATGGAGCATTCCCAGGACGCCGGGCACTTCCTTGTCGCGGCCCATGACGTAGGTGATGCGGACGCCGGTGTTGAGGCAGGCCAGCGTGGTGCCGATCAGAGCGACGAGGACCGTGAGCGCCAGAATGACAACGATCGGGAAGCCCGTGCCGCCGAGCATCGTGTCGCCGATATACCGGACCATGTCACCGATCGGCGCCCCGGAGGCGGCGGCCGCATCGTATCCGCCGACGTTGCCGCCTGCGGCGGTTGGAGTGGTGACGCTGCTGTTGACGAAGAAGTTGGCCGCGACGTATTCAATCAGGTATGCGACCCCGCCCTGGATGGCCAAGGACAGAAGGACCGCACGCCGGACGTCGCGCTTGGGGTTGATTGCCTCGCCGCCAAGCGCGGTGACCGACTCGAAGCCGACCAGCAACAGGATCGCGATCGTGCCCTGGAAGAGAACGTTGGTCATGTTGTGCGGTAGCACGACCGAGGCCAGGTTGTCGTGGGCATAACTGAGTTCGGGATGCGTGAGACGGAAGGCGATCGCCAAAATTGCGAAGGCGACCAGCGCAGTGAGTTGGATGGCGTTGATGACGATGGCCGTCATGGTGGAACCGGAGATGCCGCGGTAGGCGATCACCCCTACCAAGCCGGAGAAAGCGAAAGCAGCGGCTATAGCGAGAGGCTGATTTAGGGCTATGCCAAACAGGCCAAGGATGTAGACGGTCAGCGTCGCGGTGAATGCGACCATGATGCCCGGATAGATCCAGTAGTACAGGTGTGAAACCCAGCCCACCATGAATTTCGCCAGCCTTGCGAACTTGTAGTGGACAGACTCTTCACGTTGCAGAAACGCGGCCTCGGCGAAGTAGTAGGACGATCCGGCTCCGGCCTCCGGATAGATATTGGCCAGTTCCGCATACGAGAAGGCGGTCAAGAAGGCCAGAACAAGTACGAACAACAGACCTGGGACCATGTCGAGTGCGGTGGTCGTTCCGCCGTTCTGCTGGGCGACCTGAGCCTGAAACGTCGTCCACAGAAACGCACCCGGCGCAATGAGTGCCATGGCGTTGATCGTGAGCCCGGTCATCGTCAGGGTGCGCTTCATTTCGGTGGCTGGCGCGGCGACCATTGCGGTCCTCCTGTTCGAGCACAGCCATTGCCTGCCCCCGATCGCTGGTCGACCGGTGGCTGCCGTGCCTGACCGAAGACTCGACGATCCTCAGCCAGAAAGCAGTGTTGCGAGGGCGACACTTTGGCGGCGCCGCGGTTGTGGTTTATGCGGTCATGGGTTGCCGCTGGGTTGCGCGATGGATACCGGATGGGAACGAACCCATCGCGGGCGAAAGGTGTCGGGCTCGTCCATGAAGTGGGGTGTCTCGGCCTGCCATTGGCCAGGCAGTCCTGCCATTCGCAGCTACGAGTCGGTGCATGCCGAGCCCTCCAGCCCCCCCCATTGATCACCAGCGAGTCTGAGCGTGCGTCACTCCGAGCCCTTCGACGGGCGGGAACGACCGAGCAACGGCTGGCGATGCGAGCCCGGATCGTGCTTACCGCAGCCGCCGGCCGAGACGTTCAAGATCGGTACCGACCCTGATCTAGTGGCCAAGGTCCGCGATGTCTCAACTATTGCGTTTGCCGGTGGCAACCCGCCGTTGAGTTTGGCGGCGCCTAGTACACGAAAGTGACGAAGGCGATGGCAGACTGGGAACCCGAGAATGCGACTACCGCGCCGCTGTCGTTGACCGCAACGCCGCCTCCGGAGATCTGGAGCGCACCCAGTTCGGATGGCAGCGAGGTCAACGAGATTCCAGGGTTCGCGTTGTTGACTGTGCCCAGCCAGGGATGTCCGGCCGCATCGGCTCCGAGCACCAGGGCGTCGTCGCCCAGCGTGGCGATCGAGAAGACACTGCCTGATTGAACGCGGCTGGGAGTGGCGGTCAGCGGGTACCACCACAGCCCATCTCTCGCCCCTATAAAGGTCCCGGTCGAGGTCGCGCCTGCTGTATCCGGCCGATCGGCAGGACCAGGACCGGTCTCCTGCCAAGATGCTCCATCGTCCAGGGACTCGAGCAGTCTGCCGGCGGTCCAGCCCACCAGTCGTCCGGTCGAGGCAAAGGCGAGGGGCACGACGCCCGATTGGCGGGCGGTCCATTTCGTTCCCGAGTCCATGCTGGTTGAAAGCGTCCCAGCTGCATACGCGAGAAGAGTGTGGGCACGGGCAGGATCGAAGGCCAGCCAGGTTGGGCTGGACGCGAGGCTGCTCGGCAGCGGGCCAGCACTCCATGTCACGCCACCGTCGGAGCTGTTGTATTGCTCGAGCTGGCAGTAGGAGCCCGGCCCGGCGATGTATGAACTCAGGGACGATGGGTCGCCGGCGGCCGTTTCGACGTGCCCGGCGCGTTGGCCGACCCAGGACGCGCTGCCGTCCCAGTTGATCGTGCCCACCACGTCGGCCAAACACTGCCTGTCAGACGCATGCCACAGCGCCGAGGCTGGGAACGCGGCCATGAATGTTCGCTGCGTGGCCGCCACGTGAATGTCAGGGCCCTCAATGTTCCGCTGCACGACGGTCATGTCGGAGATCGTCAGCGGCAAGGCGGGGTCGCCTGTCGGGTCTGCACTGGCCACGGCGCTTGCCCGTACGTCTACGACGCTGGCGAGGGCAATGGCCAGGGTGATGACCGCCAGTCCCAGGAAGACGTTGAAGGGGAAGGCCCGGCCCGATCTACGCTGCCGGCGGGTTCGACCGGCCAGAGCCGCGGCCTGGGCAGCGCTAGCCTGGTCCTGGTCCTGTTGAAGCCGCATCCGCAGCTGCAGCGGGGCGGGCGCGCCGGGGTCTCGGGCGTCGTACAGCGCCCGAAGCCGCGTTTCCAAGTCGCCGGCCGGGGCGGTCGCGGCCTCGTCCCCGCCCATTCGCGCAGCCAGCGCGCGAAACGCGTCGTGGGCAGCAGGGGCATCAGGGGCGTCGTAGCTGTCGGGGCCGTCTGCGCGCGGTGATTCCCACGGGCCGAACGAGCGCACCAGTTCGAGCTGCAACTTCGGGCTCAGTCCGGCGATCGCGGTCTCGAGCGGATCGGAATCGCCGGCCTCTCTCGCCGGTCCGGCCCCGCGAATTGCGGCTGCCGTGGCGTCATCCAGTCGACGGCGGAATGCGGCGTCCGCGTCGGGCTCAGACTCGGCAATAGTCGCAATCCAGACGGACGTGATCGTATCGTGGACAACGGCCTGGGCCACGATCGGGTCGTCGAGGGCAATGACGGCCAGCCTGTAGGCATCCGACAGGTTGCGGGCGAGGTAGCCGTGGAAGTCGGAGTCGCTGCTCGTCTGAGCCGTCCGGTCGGGCATGTCGAGCTTCTCACTGCGCGAGTGATAAACGCTAAGTGCTCGACTGCATTATCTACCCTTTGGGACTGCCTGCCACAACTTTTGGGACTGGCTACACCCTCGCTATGCGGCCAGATCCCGCCGCTCGAACAGGACCAAAGCCAAGGCCAGAAACGCGACTGCGACCGCCGCCAGCACACCTGCGTCCGGGATGCTGATGCCGTTCCGGAGCGGATCGCCGCCCATGTAGTACCGGAAGAGCGACAGTGGCCGGACGACAGCAAGACTATCGACGATCGATGCCAGCGCGTCGACGAGGTACATCACCACCATCAATCCGACCGCAAACCCAATAGCCGCGCCTCGATTACCGGTCGCCGCCGAAACTGCCAGGGCTATTGCCCCGAACGCCAGCCCGAGCAGGACCAGCATCGCCAGGGCTGCCGCGAGCTTGTCCCAGGGCAGATCGCTGGCGCTGGCCGAAGCTCCGGCAGCGGCGAAGATCCAGACCGCGACGGCGGCAACCATGCTGCCGAGGACCACAGCCGCGGTCTTCTGCAAGACGAGGCGTCGGCGGGAGATCGGGTAAGAGAGGAGAACGTCGATGGTGCCGCGCGACTCCTCACCGGCCGTGAAGCCGCTGGCCATGCCTGCGGCGTAAGTGACCATCAAAGCGGGCAGGATCATCGAGAACAGCTCTATGTGAAGGAAACCGATGAGGGTGCTGGCGTCGCCCAGGCTGGCGCCCATCAGCTTGGCTGCCGGCCCCATCTTCTCGAGGATGGCGTTGAGGTCGACGATCTTGGCGTAGGTGGGGAAGAGAAGGGCGAAGTAGCCGGTCATCCCGCCCATGCCCAGTGAAACCCAGAAGGTCGGCCAGCGCAGATCGCGGACCGTCTTGGTGAAAACGTTACGCAGCAGCATGGCCCGCCTCCTTGCCGGCGTCGTCGGCGCCAGTCTTGGCCGCACCCGGGATGGCGTCGCCCGACCCGTAGTAGGCCATAAAGATCTCCTCGAGGCTTGTCTCGACGGTCCGGAGGTTCCGGACCTCGAAGCGGGCCGCGGTCTTGATCAATCCATCCAGGCTGCCCTGCACGGTGCACTTGAGGACACGGTCGTCCATGCGCATGTCGATGACCCCCGGAAGGCCGCCGAATGTCTCGACCGAGACATCGCTCCCGAACTCGACTTCAAGCCGTCGGAGAGCTCGCTCCTTGAGAGACGAGATCGTCTCCACGGCTAGCAGCCGGCCCTCGCGAATGATCCCGACTCGGTCGCAGAGATGCTCGACTTCTGGCAGCTGGTGCGACGAGATGAACACGGTTCTGCCGTCGGCGCGCGCCTCCTCGCAGAGGTGCTCGAATTCGAGCTGGACGAAAGGGTCCAGGCCGGCAGTCGGCTCATCGAGTATGAGTAGCTCAGGCCGGCTCATGAAGGCGGCGACAAGCCCCACCTTCTGCTTGTTGCCGCGGGAGAGGCTCTTGGTCCGCTTGCTGGGATCGAGTTCGAGCCGCTCGATCAAGCTGTCGCGATAGGCGCTGTCGACCCCGCCCTTGAGATTGGCCAGGTAGGTCAGGAGCTGGCTGCCGGTCAGCTCGGGATACAGCGATAGCTCGCCGGGCACGTAGCTGATTCGCCGATCAATTTCGAGGCGGTCCCGATGCGCGTCCAGACCCAGGACACGCGCAGACCCGGAAGTCGGCCGGATCAGGTCTAGCAGCACGCGGATCGTCGTCGACTTGCCGGATCCATTCGGTCCCAGGAACCCGAAGACCTGGCCTGTTTCCACGAGCAGATCGACGTCCCTGACACCGCGCGACTTCCCGTAGAACTTGGTGAGCTTGGTGGTTTCGACTGCGGACGTCATCAGGACACCTCCTTTCTGAGCAGCTCGTGTTCAACTTCCCATCGATCGAAGAGCTTCGGTATCTCCCGTTCCAAGAACGCATACATGTCGCGGGCCTCCTGCAGCGGCTCCGGATTGCCGTCGGGGCCGAGCAGGGCAAGGCCGTCGATGGCGAGTTCCTGCAGTCGCCGCAATAGCTCCAGGCGCCACAGCATCACGCGAGCCCAAGTTCCGGACTTGATGACGAACCGATCGCGCCGCTCGCCGCTGCGGACGGTCCTCTCGATGAAGCGGTAGTGGATCAGTAGCTGAGTCATATTGCTGATGGAGCCCTTGCTCGCCTGTAGGGTCTCGGCCAATTCGGCTGCCGTCGGCCCGTCGGCAGGGCCCAGCAGGATTGCCCCCAGAACTCGGCCGGACATGCGGGGCAGATGCATGGAATCGAAGGCGAGGCCGAGCTCTTCGATGAACCGCCCGGCGGACATTCGCGATGTTCGTCTCTCGCGAGCGCGATCGAGGATCTCGTCCACGGCTTGCCTCCCTGAGCCCACGCTGCAGCCGGCGGCGGCCGCGAACTGAATTGGTCGAGGCTAATCGGTTCGCTTTGTTCAGTCAATGCTGAATGATGGCGGTGGCCGTGAAAGTTACGCATTTCCGACCCCAACCGAGCCAAGGAGGCCCCCTGAGCGGTCCAGTACTCCCGGCCGCTGACCCTGGACCTGGGGCCCTCCCTGAACGACCGGCTCAAGCCGGGAATACACCTACACGCCTTCCCTGCCGAATGCTTTGGGTCAGATCGCACGACGAGTCCGAGACCGCGCCTGCCGGTGGACCCGCAAGCCAGCCAGCGAGACAGACAGCAACCCAAGGATTGGCCCTATGTCGATCGCCAGTTACACCGTGCAGGACCGTCGGGGGGCGGGCCGCTCGGCTACGGTGCCGCCGAGAACGGCCCGTGCCGTTACCCATGCCCTGATCGTCCACCAGGCCGAGATCGTCCGCCTGGGTGTCTCCACGATGCTGGCCAGCGGCTCGGCCTGTGAAGTGGCGAGCGCGGCTTCCGTCTACGAGGCGTTCCGACTGGCGTCGGACGTTCATCCGCAGCTCGTTCTCTTCGACTTTACCCCAACGGAAGGGCCCGAGGTCTGCCGGCTGCTGGCCGCCCTGTGGCCCCGGCCCCGGCTCATCGCCCTAGCCTCCCGCGGCCGCGAAGTGTCGCCCAATGATTGCCTGAAGGTCGGAGCGGACGCCGCGATGCTCATGGACAACGTCACTCGCGACACCTTCCTGGTCGTGGTCAGACGAGTGATGGACGGGCTGGGGCCCATCGTTGCCGGTTTCCCGACGGTCAACGAGAACCTCGGCGCGACCCTCGTCGACGAGGGTCCGGTCTCGCTCTTGACGCCCCGAGAACGAGAGATGCTCTACCTCATCGGCCAGGGCCTCTCCAACCGTGAGATCGCCGAGTCGCTGGTCCTCTCCGTCAAGACGGTCGAGGCCCACCGCGCCAATCTGAGCCGCAAGCTCAACGTCCGATCTCGAGCCGGGCTCATGCGCCTGGCGCTTACCGGAAGCCTGGCCTGAGCCATGATCCCGCTGACTCGCACCGACGGCACGGCTCTGCTGGTAAACCCCGACCGCATCGAGCTGATCGAAGAGACGCCGGACACCGTCATTACCTTCGCAGATGGCAAGAAGCTGCTTGTCCGCGAGACGGCCACCGAGGTGGCAACGCGCTTCCACTACTACCAGCGATCGCTCCACGTAGACGCCAGGTTCGGCGGTCGGCGGGCCTACGATCCGCCGCCGGACATGGATCCGGCGCGCTACGAACATCCCAACCGCGGGCGCCTTCGCGCCTACGGCGACTCCCCCAAGGGCTAGGGCCCTGGCATGGACGCAGGTATCGGCATCCTGATCGCGCTTGGTGCGCTGCTGGTCGCGGACGTGATCGAAGGCGGCTCACCAGCCGCGTTCCTCAACCCCTCCGCAATCATCATCATCTTCGGCGGCACCTTCGGGGCGACCATGGCCACGACGTCCGTGAAGCAGTTCATGACGTTCCCCAAGTTGTTCGGGCTGAGCATGAAGGCCCGGGTCAGCGATATCGGCGAGATGCGCGAAATGCTTGTCAAGTTCGCCGAGCGCGCCCGCCGCGAAGGCCTCCTTGCGCTCGAGGGTGACGTTGAAGCCGTCAAGGATCCCTTCATCCGCCATGGCCTGCAGATGGTCATCGACGGTCTCGAGCCCGACACGGTCGAGGAAATCCTCGAGATCGAGATTGAATCCATGCAGGCTCGGCACATGAAGGGCATTGACATGTTCGCCAAGATGGGCGGCTACGCGCCGACCATGGGCGTCGTCGGCACCGTCATGGGCCTCATCAACGTCCTGGCTAACCTCGCCGATCCGGCCGGCCTTGGCGGGTCGATTGCCGTCGCCTTCATCGCCACTCTGATCGGCGTGGGCAGCGCCAACATCGTCTGGCTGCCGATCTCGGGCAACCTGAAGGGCAAGGACGCGGCCGAGGTGATGGAGCGCCGCCTGGCCCTGGCTGCAATCCTGGCCATTCAGGCCGGCGACAACCCCCGCATCGTCGCTCAGAAGCTTCGCGCCCATGCCGGGCCGGAGGCCGAAGTCGCCAAACCGGATGAGAAGGCAATGGTCGGGTCGGCCATTGCAGAGGCGGCTTGATGGCCCGGCGCAAGCGATCCCAGGCTCAAGGCCCGCACGACAACGAGGAGCGCTGGCTTCTCACCTACGCCGACATGATCACTCTGCTCATGGTGCTCTTCGTAGTCATGTATGCGATTAGCAACACAGACGTACGCAAGTTCATCATCCTCGCCAAGTCGGTCTCGGCCGCCTTCAACGCCGACGTGATGCAGGGCCAGCAGGCCCTCACCATAAACGACGGCCAGGACTCGTCGGTCCAGCAGGAGAAGAGCGCGGCCGGGACCACCCCCGTCCAGTCGGACCTCAGGGCCATTAAGGCCGCCCTCGAAGACTATGCCATCGGCCAGGGGCTTGGCGGCGAGGTAGAAGTCGGGATCGCGCCGCAGGGGATCGTCATCCGCCTGAACGACGCCCTGCTCTTCTCCTCGGGTCGTGCCCACCTGGACGACCACGCTCTCAACCTCGTGAAGCAGGTCGCGAACATCATCAGGCCGCTGCCCAACCAGGTCCGAATCGAGGGCAATACTGATGATCAGGCGCCCGATGGCGTGCTCTATACGAGCAACTGGGACCTCTCGTCGGCCCGAGCCCTCGCCGTGCTGAAGGCCATGGTCGACATGGATATGGACCCGAGCCGGCTCTCGGGTCTGGGTAACGCCCAATACAGCCCCCTTAAGCCGAACGTCGACGACGCCTCCCGAGCCAAGAACCGGCGCGTGGACATCGTCGTGCTCTACCCGGTCGATAGCAGCCCGCAGGCCAATCCAATGGCCCTGCCTTCCTTCCCATGAGTTACGAGCAGGTCGCCGTTTTCGCGGCAAGCCACTCCCGTTTCAGCTTGGAGCCACGATCGTGAAACTCCCAATCCCGCGAGGCCGTCGCGCCATCCTGGCCCTTGGACTGCCCCTGGGACTTGCCGCAGCTGGAGCCCTCGTCTTCACTCAGATGTCGGCTGGCAGCAAGGTGCCGGCGAAAGTCCCGACTCCAGGCACGGGTCAGGCCGGCCTGATGCTCGCTCTCGACAACCGCGTCATCAACCTCGCCGGAACAGCAGCTGGCAGCTACAAGTACGCCAAGCTGGGCGTGACCATCGAGCTGCGGCCGAGTGCCTCGAGCTTCTACGACCTCCACGGCGCCGAGCGGACCAAGGAAGAGAAGACCGAACTCGATAAGCATCTCGAGGACACTCCGCGCCTCCTCGATGCCCTTGGCTCGGTCGTCGTCGCGCACGACTCGAGCGCTCTCACCTCGGCCGCCGGCCGGGCCAAGCTCAAGGAAGAGCTGCTCGGGGCGTTCCGAAAGATCCTGACTGAGGACGAGGTCCTCAACATCTATTTCACCGACTTCGTAATGCAGTAGGCGAGCACCCAGATGCTGTCGCAGGCCGAAATCGATGCACTCCTTGGGGCGGTAGCCGATGGCTCACTGCCGACCGAAGACCAGCCGCCGTCCCTCAGCGCCGGCGGCCGCCTCGTCAAGACGTACGACTTCCGGCGCCCCGCCAAGTTCTCCAACGAGCAGCTGCGGACGCTCCAGGCGATTCACGAGAACGTCGGTCGCATTGCGGCCGCCCGCCTGTCGTCGTTCCTACGGTCTCCGATCGTGATCCAGTTGGCTGGCACCGACCAGTTGATCTTCGACGACTACGTGAGCCAGCTGACCCTCCCGACCGAACTGGTCGTCATGGGCAGCGTGGGCCTTGGGGGTCCGTTCATGGTCGATGTGGATCTCGGCTTTGCCCTCGCGGCGGTGGACCGCCTCCTGGGCGGGCCCGGCCGCATTCCGCCCCAGCGCAACGAGCCGACGCCGATCGAATTGGACCTGATTGCGCGCGTCGTCGGTCATCTGCCCCATGCCCTCAACGAGGGCTGGTCGCACCTCCAGACGCTCGACGTTTCCGTCTCCGAGACGGCCCGGACGCCGATTCTACTTCGCATCGCCGCCCCGGCCGAGGTAGTGGCTGTCATGACATACGAAGTCCGTTTCGCGGGCCAGACAGCCCCGATGACGATTTGCTACCCATATGCCTCCCTCGAGCCGCTTCTGCCCCGACTCGCCGCGACCATGTGGTACGCGCAGCGTCGACAGCAGGCTGGTGACGCCAGCGTCCGCGACGTGATCGAGAACGAAATCCGTGCCGTCGAGATCCCGATCTCGGCCTCCTTCAGGTCGATCGACATTCCGGTCGAGGCTCTGACGGAGTTGCGGCCGGGAGACGTCATCCGGTTCGATGAGCACTTCGACGAGCCAGTCCTCATTGCCATCTCCGATCAAGCCCAGGCGTGGGCGATCCCGGGTCGAGTCGGGGATCGCATCGCTGTACGCCTGGTAAGTCCACTTCAGCCCATGGAGGCCTAACGTGAGCTGGGATACCTTCGATTGGAAGCCCGCGGACGGCGCCTCACTCGGCGCCGGGGCATCCATCCTGCCGCTGTGGCCGATGCTCCGATCCGCGATCGCCGAGGGCATCTCGGCTGACGCTCTGTGCCCGGTCACGATCGGTGAGATGACCGTTGCCCAGGTCAACTTCGCCGCGGCTCCCACGCCCCTTTTGGCCTCGCGCTCGTTCGAGCTGCTCGGCACGGATCGCCGTGGTGCCTGGGCCGCTCTCGACCCGGCCAAGGGCAACAAGATTGGCGGCAACGTCTACACCGCGGAGAGGCTCCAGGAGCTTGTCCTCGAGGGCATGAATGTGGCCTTCGAGTCCCTCCTCGGCGAGGGTCTTGGTCTCGGAGCGGCAGTGGATGTCGCCTCGCCCGACGCGCCGATGCTCCTCCTGCGTCTGCCCATCACCTCCGTCGACAACGAGGAGGTAGCCCTCATCTCGGCCTATGACGCCGCGGTTGGGGGAGAAATCTCATCTCACATCGTCGCCCTTCAGGCCCTTGCCTCCGAGGCCTCTGTGCCGCCGCCGGCGTCACCGTCGGTCGGCCAGTCCCGCGAGTTCAAGACACCACAGCGGCCCGCGGCTTTCGCAACCGCCCCAGCATCCACTCCGGCCGTCGCCTCGGCACCCGCGCCGATGCCCGCCAACGTCCGCCAGGCCTACCTCCCTGAGCTGACCGGCTCCCCGTCCGGCGGCCCAAGCTACAACATCGACCTGCTCCTCGGGGTGAACCTCCAGGTCGCAGTCGAGATTGGCCGCACTACCCTGCCAATCCGGGACGTCCTGGCTCTGACGCCTGGTTCGATCATCGAGTTGGACAAACTGGCCGGCGAGAAGGTCGACATTCTGATCAACGGCCGGCCCATCGCCCAGGGCGAGGTCGTGGTGGTGGACGAGAACTTCGGCGTTCGGATCACGGACGTCGTAGCCCGCCAACAGCGCCTCTCGCCGTCGAATCGCTGATGACTCCTATCTCGGGCCGACCGACCGCCGCGAACCGCCCCATGGCGCGTTGGCTCGAGGCGAGGCGAGCGGCCTCGTTCCGTCGCATAGCTGCGATCGCGGCCCTGGCCGGCATCGCTATCGTGCTGGGCATCGGTGCCTTGCAGCCGCTGCCAGTCACGGCCGGCGCCCAACCAGCTGGCTCGAGAGCCGCTCTCGCGACGCCGGGCGCCGCGCTCAGCGCCTCGTCCGAAGTGGGCGGCTCCTGGGGCGCCAGCGACCCGATGGGCGGTCTGAATGTGGTCGATCTGGCCACCAAGGGCATCGTTGTCGTCGTCCTGCTCTTCATCACCCTGCGAGTTCTGGGCCGGATGCAGGCCGCTGCTCCAAAGAAGGGCGGCCGGCTGCAAGTTCTCGAATCTCGAGTCCTGGCTCCCAAGGCCTCGCTTCATCTCGTCGCGGTCGGAGAGCGCCGGCTCGTTGTCGGCCTGACTCCCAGCGGCATGGTTTCTCTGGCGGAGCTCGACGCCGGTGAACTCGAGGCCCTAAGCGTCGAGTCGGATGCCGAAACAACCACCGCTCGGGCCGGCGTGCGGAATCCAGCCCCGCGCCTCAACCAGCCTTCCTTTGGGTCGGTCGTGAATTCCGTGATGGCCCCCATCGACGCCTTCACCGGCCGACTGGCCGCCCTGCTGGGCGGAGGTCGAGTTCGATGAATCGCCGTCGTCTGAGCCTGCTTCTGATGCTCGCGGTCACGGTCATTGTGGTCGCGGGCTGCTCCTCCAATGGCGCCTCGGACGTCTCGGTCAAGATCGGTGACGGCCAGGCCTCCAATGGCAACGGCCAGTTCGCCCTCTCCCTCCAGCTATTGCTGGCCGTGACCGTCCTGTCGATGGTGCCGGCCATCCTCATGCTGGCCACGAGTTTCACTCGCATCGTGGTAGTGCTGTCGCTTCTGCGCAGCGCAATCGGCATCCCGAACCTGCCGCCCAATCAGGTGATCCTGGGCCTGTCGCTCTTCCTGACGCTCTTCGTGATGTCACCGGTCTTGACGAAGGCCAACACCGATGCCCTGCAGCCCTACATGAACAACGCCATCGACCAGAACACGGCCATCCAACGCGGCATCGATCCGTTCCGCGAGTTCATGCTCAAGGAGACGAGGAAGGAAGATCTGCAGGTCTTCATCGACCTTTCGAAGCAGCCGCGGCCGAAGACGTCCAGTGACGTGGCGACCGAAGTTCTGCTCCCGGCCTTCGTGGTCAGCGAACTCAAGACGGCCTTCACGATGGGCTTCCTGCTCTACATCCCGTTCCTGATTATCGACCTGGTCGTGGCCTCGGCCCTCATGTCAATGGGCATGGTGATGGTCTCGCCGACGCAGATCGCGTTGCCGTTCAAACTGCTGCTCTTCGTCATGGTCGACGGCTGGGTGCTCGTGGTTCAGTCGATCGTCCGGAGTTTCGGGTGAGGGCCGACCGATGAGCGGAGGCGACGTCGGCGCCGTCATGCAGCGAGCCCTCTACGTGACCCTCATGGTCGGGGGGCCGATCGTGCTCATCTCGATGGTCGTGGGCCTCGCCATCTCCATCTTCCAGGCGGCGACCCAGATCAACGAGGCGACGCTCACCTTCGTCCCCAAGCTGCTTGTCGTGGCCCTGGTCCTGATGCTACTCGGTCCAATGATGGCCAGCCAGCTGACCGATTTCACCCGCTTCGTCTTCCAGACGGCATCCGAGGTGAAGTGATGAACGTCACGATCAATGGCGGCCAAGTTGCGCTGCTCTTCCTGGTGATGCTGCGCTGCACTGGGCTCGTCTTCACGGCCCCGATCTTCGGCCATCACTCGATCCCCACGCTGGTCAAGGTCGGGCTGGCCGCCACGCTCGCCATCGCCCTGGCCCGGACGGCCGGCGCCACGCTAGGGACCCTGCCCCTGCTCATGGCCGCACCCCTCGAGCTGATCATTGGCCTGTCGCTCGGCTTCATACTGTCGATGGGCTTCCAAGCCGTGGAGCTGGCCGGCCGGGTCGTCTCGATCCAGCTGGGGCTCTCGCTTGGCTCCGTCTTCAGCCCCACCGAGGAAGAAACCTCGACGGCGATCGACCCCTTCTTCTCGGTTCTCGCCGGTCTGCTGTTCCTTGCGCTGGGGTTCCACCTGGCTATCGTCCAGGCTCTAGCCAACTCGTTCTCGGTCTACCCCGTCGGCGGTGGCTGGCCCATGGACCTGGCTCTGACGGGCGCCCGGACTATCGCGCTTGCGCTCGAGATGGGCGTACGGGTGGCCCTGCCGATCGCCCTCGTGCTGCTGCTGCTCGAACTGGCCGTTGCCCTCCTGGCCCGAGCGATCCCTCAGATCAACGTCTTCATCCTCGGACTGCCCCTCAAGATGCTGGTCGGGATCGCGGTTCTGGCGATGGCCCTGCCAACCCTCGTGGCGGGCGCAACCTCTCTCTTCCGGTTCGTCTTCGACGCCGCCACCGGCGGCGTCGTGAACACGTAGGCGCGGGCGATGGGCGAGAAGACCGAAGCACCCACCCCCCGCAGGCGCGACGAGGCCCGCGCCAAAGGTCAGGGCATCGGCCGGTCCCATGAGTTCTCCATGGGCCTAACGCTGGGCGTCGGGACGCTGGCCTTGGCCAGTCTTCTGCCCGGTATGGCCAGCGCGCTGATCAAGCAGATGGAGTCGTCGCTGATCAACATGAACCCCCATGCCACCAACGCCCAGCTAATCGGCGAGACCGGGGGCGCCATCCTGACCTCGGTGACCCTGATCCTCCCGCTGGCCGGTCTGGTGCTGGTGGCCGGCGTGGCCGGGAACCTGATCTCGGGCGGTCTCATCTTCTCGTTCCGGGCTGTGCGGTTCGATCCATCGCGAATCAACCCTCTGGCCGGCCTCAAGCGCATCGCAGACCGTCAGGCGCTCGTCCGCCTCGGCCTTTCATCGGCCAAGCTCGCCATCCTGGCGTTCATGTCATGGCAGGTTGTCGGTAGCCGGATCCCGACCATCGTCAGCACACAAGGCGCCAGCGCCGCCGATATCGCCGGCAGCGCCCTTTCGGCGGTCTTCCAGCTGGGCCTAACGATCACCATCCTGCTGGCCGTCGTGGCCCTGGTCGACTTCGTCGTCCAACGTCGACGGGCCATGGAGTCCATCCGCATGACGAAGGAGGAGGTTAAGAAGGAGTACCGCGAGCAGGAGGGTGACCCGCTGGTCCGTGGCGCTCGCCGCCGCCGAGCTCGCCAGATGGCGTTCGCCCGAATGATGGACGCCGTGCCGACGGCCGACGTAGTTATCACGAACCCGACCACCCTGGCCGTGGCTCTCAAGTACGACTCGCTGACCATGAGGGCGCCCAAGCTCGTTGCCAAAGGCCAGCGTCTCATGGCCGATCGCATCAAGCAGCTCGCGCGCGAGAACAACGTGCCCGTGGTTGAGGACAAGCCGCTGGCCCGAGCCCTCTTTTCGCGACCGATCGGGGCCGAGGTGCCGGCGCATCTGTACCGGGCCGTGGCCCGCTTGTTGGTCCTGGTCCACCAGGCCCGTTTCCGCGGACGCGGTCGATCCGCTGGCGGACAGGCCGGGGCGCAGGGTTGGACCGCCACGCAGGCCCGGGCTGCGGCGAGCGGTCTGGCCTCACGCCCGTGGTGGGTCGCGGCCACTGCCCCGACAGTCGCCGGCACGGTCATCGACGTGACCCATGGCGGTGGCGCGGCCGTGGCGTCTGGCGCGGATGCGGCCACTGCCACTCGTCTCTACGGCGGCGTGCCCGAAGTCACCGTCGACGGCAGCGCCGAAGACGAGACAGACCAGGGCGACGCTCCTGCGCTCGAGTCGTGGCCCGACGACGCCGTCCTCCGGGACCGCGACGTCGACGATGCCGCACTTTCGGCCGCGATGGCCGGGGACGAGCTGGCGGACGTCACGCCCGAGGAGATGGCCCAGCTGGAAGCGGGTCTCGTTCGCGCAGCCGATTCGACTGAGACCGACTCGGATGGGCTCGATTCGAACGGCTCTGACTCGACCGGGATCGAACTGACTGACATGGACGAGGAGCACCAGCGATGACGACCCAGGCCGCCCCGGCACCCGCGAGCGCCCTCCGCCGCAGCGACGCCATCCTCGCCGCAGCCGTCGTGGGCATCGTGGCGATGATGATCATCCCGCTGCCGCCGATGCTGCTGGACATCCTCATAGTCCTCAACATCACGTTCTCACTCACGATCCTCCTCGTCGCTCTCAACGTTCGTGAGCCGCTCGAGTTCAGTTCGTTCCCGCCGCTGCTCCTGATCGCGACGCTCTTCCGACTGGGCCTCAACGTTTCGGCTGCCCGTCTGGTCCTCCTCGATGCGCACGCCGGCGAAGTCATCAACGCCTTCGGCAAGGTCGTCGTTGGCGGCAACACCGTCGTCGGCATCGTCGTCTTCCTGATCCTCGTCGTGATCCAGTACGTCGTCATCACCAACGGCGCCGGCCGGGTCAGCGAGGTGGCGGCCCGGTTCACCCTAGACGCCATGCCCGGCAAGCAGATGAGCATCGACGCTGACCTAAACGCCGGCCTGATCACCCCGGACGACGCCAGGACCCGACGCCGCGCCATCGAGCGTGAGGCGGACTTCTACGGCGCAATGGACGGCGCCTCCAAGTTCGTCAAGGGCGATGCCGTGGCTGCCCTCGTGATCATCGTCGTCAACATCGTCGGCGGCCTGACGGTCGGAGTCCTGCAGAAGGGTTTGGACGTTGGAGTTGCCTTG
Organism: Chloroflexota bacterium; assembly: GCA_025358525.1. Lineage (GTDB taxonomy): Bacteria > Chloroflexota > Limnocylindria > Limnocylindrales > CSP1-4 > Fen-1039. The sequence continues at coordinate 20,524 of JANYJI010000237.1, forward strand.
ACGACCTTCACAGTCCTGACCGTCGGCGACGGTCTCGTGAACGAGATCAGCGCTCTGCTCGTCTCGGTCGCGACGGGCGTGCTGGTCACCCGGAGCGGATCGGAGAACGGTCTCGGAAGCGACTTCGGAACCCAGCTTCTCGGCCGGCCGCGTCTCTTCATAGTTGTCGGCGGCGCCCTTTTCCTTATCGGCGTCGTGCCCGGCTTCCCGACCCTCGTGTTCTGCACCGGCGGCGCACTGGTGGCCGGCAGCGGTTGGTTCCTCTCCCAGTCGCGGGCCGCGGCGGCCCTGGAACTCGCTGGCGCGCCCGCGCCGAAGATTCAGCCGCTGCCGGCCTTGGGGAGTGGTGAGGAGAGCCCGCTCGACGCGCTACGGGTCGAGACGATGGAACTCGAGGTTGGCTACGGCCTGGTGGGCCTCGTCGAGGGCGGCGCGAGCGGCGGCCTCGTCGAGCGGATCGGCCTCATTCGCCGTCAGATCGCGAGCGAGATGGGCCTCATCGTGCCGACCGTCCGAATCCGCGACGACCTCGTCCTCGACCAGAACGCCTATGTCATCAAGCTGCGCGGATCCGAGATTGCCCGGGGTACTGTCGACCCGACCAAGATGCTGTGCATGGATCCCAACGGCGGCGAGATCGCCGTCAGTGGCATCCCCACCACGGAGCCTGTGTTCGGTCTGCCGGCCTCCTGGGTGAGCATCGCCGACCGCGAAAGAGCCGAGAGCCTGGGCTACACCGTCGTCGATGCGGCCTCTGTACTGGCTACTCACCTGGCCGAGACGATTCGCCGCCATGCCTACGAAATCCTGGGCCGACCCGAGACCAACCAATTGCTCGAGGGCCTCAAGAAGGACCAGCCCGGCCTTGTCGAGGAGCTGGTGCCGACACTGGTCAGCCTGGGCGACGTCGAAAAGGTTCTCCAGGGTCTCCTGCGAGAGCGTGTCCCGATCCGGGACCTGTCCACCATTCTCGAGGCAATTGCGGATGGCGCCCGCAGCACCAAGGAGCCGCTTTTCCTCACCGAGGCCGTTCGCCACGCTCTGTCCCGGGCCATCTCCATGCGCTATCGCGCTCCGGACGGGGCGATCCATGCCGTCGCTCTCGCCCCAGAGCTGGACACCCGGCTGGGAGCGTCGGTCATGGTCCAACCAGGCTATGTCGGGCTGGAAGTTTCGGGCGCCGATAGCCGGCTGCTGATCGAGTCGATCGACCAGGCCGTTCGGAGCCTGCAGCTGCAGCGTTACCAGCCGATCCTGCTTTGCACGACCCGGATCAGATTGGCTCTTCGAAACCTGACCGAGCGCCACATGCCGCAGCTCACCGTTCTGTCGTATGAAGAGATCCTGCCCAGTGTTTCCGTGCAAGTGCACGCTCAGGTGGAGGTCTAGTAAATGCCGCTTTTGGTTGCCAGTTGGACGCTGCGCCTCGCCATCCTCGCGGCGCTCGCGGTCGGCGGCGCGTCCTATGCAGCGGGCGCGTCGGCCATCGACTCAGTAGATCGGGCGCTGGGTGCGGCCGTCGCCTTCACCTTCGCCGGTCGATGGCTGCTGGGTTGGCTCGAGCCGCCAGAGGCGAAGATCCTGCGGATGAGAAGGCGTCGCGAGGCGAAGCGGAGCAGGCCAATGAAGAACGCTACGGCCGAAACGGCCGCGGCCGCGGCGCGGGCCCACCGCGCATCAACTGTGTCCAGAAGTGCGTGAGGCTAAGGAGACTACGTGATGTATGACCGACAGTTCCTTCCCCCGCTCCTTGCCTCCCCGGCCGTGGGCGGCGTGATCGCATCCCGGCCGGCTTCGCGGCTCATCTCGGAGACGCGTGCCGGTGGTGTCGTGGAGCCGCTCGTGAAGCGACAAGCCGACACCGACGGCGAGTTTGGCCGGGACTCCGGCGCGCCGCCGGACGGCGCGCCACCGGACGGCGCGGGCGGTGGCGGAGCAGCCCGTGGCGGTGACGGCGACGGACCGGGGCTAGACCGGTCCGATGGCGCCCGGGCGTCTCTGACCGCCACTGCCGGGGCCGCTGAAACGGTGGCAATCGACGGCCTGGGCGGTCGCGACGGGACCGGCGATGTAGGTGAGCCGTCTGTGGCGGTAGTCGCCAGGACCGCGTCTCTGGCCGGGCCCGGATCGACCCGTCTGGGCGAGGAGGGGCGAAACCTCTCAGGCTATGACGCATACGGCAATACCCCATCGCCTAGCCTGTCGATGAGCCGCGACCAACTCGTTGCGCGCTACTCCCATCTAGTGAAGTACGTCGTCGGGCGCTTGGGTGTCTCTGTCCCG
>JANYJI010000108.1 GCA_025358525.1 Chloroflexota bacterium
GTCTGCACGACTGCGCCGGGTTCGTCGGCCCCGAGCGGCTCCAGCGTTGCGAGCTGGCTGGCGAGCAGCTCAGGCGGCATGTAGTGGCCCCGCCGCTCGCGAAGCCGCGCGGCCAGCACCGCCGCCGGCGCCACAAGGTTCACGAACCATACCGACGGATGCCCACGACGGAGAAGGTCGCGGTACGAACGCTTGAGCGCAGAGCAGGTCACGATGGCGTTCTCGCCCGCGCCGCCGCCCGCGCCGCCCGCCGCCTCCCGCTCGCCGATCCATGCCGCCAGCGACTCCAGCCACGGCCAGCGGTCAGCGTCGGTGAGCGGCTCGCCGGACCGCATTTTCGCCACGTTCTCCGGGGAGTGGAAATCGTCGCCCTCAGCAGTGACCCAACCTAGACGCTCGGCGAGGGCCTTCATCACGGTGGTCTTGCCGCATCCGGCTACGCCCATCAGCACGATCGTTGTCGACATCAGGTGCCCGACTCGATCAGCCTGCTCGCCGGTACTCGCCGCCGGCCCGCGCCATCAGGCCTGCGACTATGAGGTAGCGGCGCAGCGAGGCCACATCTTCGTGGTACTGGCCCAGCCGCTCGTTCACCTCGCGCTCCGGGTACGCCCGATCCTCAGCGAAACAGCGGGCCAGCAGATAGCGCAGGATGGCCTGCCGCTTCTTCTCCTGGGCCGGTATCGAGACCAGTCGCCCATCGCGCAGGAAAGCGTGCAAGACCTTGGCGTCGTAGGCCGGCAGCGACTCGCCGTCCGGGCCCGGCAGTTCGTCGCCGGCCTCGTCCGCTCGCTCGAGACCCGCCAGTTGCTTGGAGACCGACTGCAGTCGAGCGACCCGCAGCGAGTATTCAACGTACGGACGCCGTGGCGTCGACTCCACGAGCCCGGCCGCCTCGAGCCGTTTGAGGTGGTGGACGACAGTCCCGGCCGAAAGCCCGCTCGCTGCCGCCAGTTCCTCGACTGCCATCGGCCGCGCCGACAGCAGCCCGACCAACCTCAACCGCGAGGCATCTGCGAGCGCTCGAAGCGCTGCCAGCAACTGCGCATCCATGATCGCAAGTGTAGCGACGCTTTGATGTCTGTCAAAGCGGCTGCCAAGCCCGCGCCCGAGGCGCCCAAAAATGCTGACGCCCTCGGCACCGATCCGAGATCCGCCAGGCCCGCCGGGCCCGGAGCGCGGGCTCCGAATACGCCTGGAGCGGTGGAGCTTCGAGGTTCAGCCCTGGCGAGGCGGCTCGCTGGACGGCGCAGACGGCGGCGGGGTCGGCTGCGGCGCCAGGATCGGCTGTCCGGCCGGCGGCGCGTACGGCTGGTCGCCGACGGGCGGCTGGTATGCCGGCGGAACGTAAGTTTGCTGGGGCTGGCCAGGGTACTGGACAGGCGGCTGAGCCGGATACTGGCTCGGGTACTGCGCGGGCGGGTACTGCGCGGGCGGGTACTGCGCGGGCGGCTGGACTGGCTGAGCGGGCGGGGCCGGCTGCTGCGAGGCGGCCTCGTGGGACTCGGTGCCCTCGATCGCGTCCTTGAAGCCACGCAGAGCCTTGCCGATGGCCGCGCCCGTGTCAGGCAGCTTGCCCGGCCCCACGATGATGAGCACGATGATGAGCACGATGATGAGATGGGCTGGAGAAAGGCCCAGCGGCATAGCGGCTCCTCCTTGCGGCCACCGTCAACAGGGCCGCGCTGACAGTTGCCAGGCTGCGGCTGATCCGCAATGTCGTCCGTCTTGGCCCCAGGGGACCCGGGCGGTCGATGCCTGTGACGACTGATGAGCCAAGAATACTCCTGCAGGCTGTGGCAGTCGCGCCTGACGGGCGGCGATGCGAGCCTCGGTCCGGTCGGCGTTTGCCCATCCGGCCCGACCTAAACTTGACGACATCATGAGATGGCTGGTTTTGCTCGGCGCGGCGGGAGCCGCGGCCTTCGTCGTTTGGTACCTGGCGACGGGCCGCACTGAGGAGAGCCCTCGATCGCGGACGCTGGCTGGGTTTGGATGGGCTGTCCTGTGTGTGGCGCTGCTAGCCGCGGCCGTCTATGCGGTCCATTGGTTGGGCATCTTCTCGCTCCCGCTGGTGGCCCTTGCACTCGTGCCGTTTGGTATCGCCACGCGCTGGCTGCTGCTTGCAACGAGAGGCTCACGCGGGTTCCAAGAGTGGGAGCCCAAGGCGGCCGGCAACCGCCCTTGGGCAAGACTGGTTCTGCCAACGCTGTTGGTTACCGTCGTCGCTATAGCCGTGCTGGGGGTCGTCGTGGGCATGCTCGTGGGGCGACACTGAGCCCACCGTTAGGGAGGCCTGCCAGGGGCGAGGGCCGAACCCCGATTGCCCTCGGCGCGGTCGGGCGGGCTTACCTGCGACGAGCGGCCTGTCTTCATTCGCTCGGCGATGGTCTCGGGCGTTCCGAAGACCGGCCTGGAGGGCTCGAGAGTCGCCGCCACGGGCGCCCGATTGATTGCGGATCAGGGATTCGGTTGTGCCCCGAGCGGGGCGATCATCCATGACCACTTGTACGTCCCCGGCCCAACACGATACTGCGGCAAAGTGTCGGGTCCGCAGCTGGCGGTCCCCAGGCCGCGGTGCGCGACGTCCAGGTGGACGATCGTCTCGGACCTGGGTTTCAGCTCGACATCGTGCTTCGCGGCCGAAAGATCCGCGGCCCGGTAGTGGGTCGCCGACATCTGGCAAGGCCGATCGGCCGCCAGGCGGAACCCCCGACCGGCACCGTCCCAAAGCTCGAGCCAGCGAACGGCGTTGCGGCCGCCGTTCTCCTGCGGCCGGACGTACGGGACGTACATCTCGGCGACCGTGGAGCGCCACCTCGCCATGGCACCGGCTCGGCGCCTGTCTGGGTACGTCTCGACCGGACCGCGACCGAACCATGCCACCTGCTCGAGCCCCGCCACAGTCTCGAGCACGATCCCGACGCGAGCCAGATCGGTCAGCTCCTGCGGGATCACGACGGTCTCCTCCACCAGCACGCCGCCGCCGGTCACGGCCCGGAACCTTTGCTGGTGGCCCACGCCGATCCCCGCTGCGGTGCGCTCCTCTGCCGTCACTACGATGGTGCCCGGCTCGCGCCGAGTATTCACCGCGCCACGGGCGAGCCCAGCCACTCCCCAATCCCTCCACTGGCCCGCCAGACCGGCAATGCGGTCGTTGTCCGTGGGAGCGCGCCACAGGCACAGGCGGGGCGAAGACGCCAGCATCTCGTGGCTGAGAAGACCATCATCGTCGAGGACGATGGCGTCGTCCGGTAAGGCAGCCAGCGGCCGGGCGGATGGCCGCGACAGCTCCGAAATACCTGGGGCGATCGGCAGCTGAGCCCAGCAGACCTCGAACTCCTGGGGTGCCCAGGCCAGCTCGGCGGCAGTCCGGAAGCGCACGATCAGCGATAGAGCACGGCCGTCGGGTAGTGGTGGCGTCCAGCCCGCCAGGCGTACCTGCGCCCGATCGCCAGGTCCGATGGCCGGCATGTCCAGCTCGCCTCGGCGGATTGCTTCGCCATCGGCCAGCAGCTCCCAGGAAGCTCGGAGCCAACCCAAACCGGTGAAGTACTGGCGGTTCGACAACTCGAGCGAACCCTCGCCCAAGCCATCGGCACCGGGGGACACACGAATGGGCGCCGCCAGCTGGCGGTGCTCCCATAGCGCAGGTTTGGGCCGCCGGTCGGGCCACACCAGTCCGTCCAAACAGAAGTTGGTGTCGTTGGGCAGGTCGCCGAAATCTCCGCCGTAAGCCCAGCGCGTGGTTCCGTCCGGCAGCTTCTGGACGAGCCCGTGATCCCACCACTCCCACATGAAGCCGCCCTGCAGCCCGGGCGTCGATTCGATCGCCTCCCAGTACTCGGCCAGGGTGCCGTTGCTGTTGCCCATGGCGTGCGAGTACTCGCACATGATCAGCGGGTGGCGCTGTTTTCCCGATTCGGCGTGATCGACGATGGCCGAGATGGGCGGGTACATCGGGCACGTCAGGTCGCTGATGCGCTGGTCGCTAGCCCAGTCCCAGCGGATCGCGCCCTCGTAGTGGATCGGTCGCGACGGGTCGTAGCGGCGCAGCCAGCCGGCAGCGGCGTCGTGGTTGGTCCCGTACCCAGACTCGTTGCCGAGCGACCACAGGATCACCGACGCGTGGTTCTTGTCGCGGCGAACCATCCGCGAGACGCGGTCCACCCAGGCGGCCAGGTAGCGCGGATCGTCGCAAACCCGATCGATGAAGGCGTGCGACTCAATGTCAGCCTCGGCGATCACGTACAGGCCCAGCTCATCGCATAGGTCAAGGAAAGCTGGGTCGTTGGGGTAGTGCGACGTCCGGACCGCGTTGAAGCCGAACTGCTTCATGGCGATAACGTCGGCTCGCATGGAGGCGACCGAGACCACACGGCCGGTGAACTGATCGAAGTCGTGACGATTGACGCCGCGGAGCAGGACCCGAGCGCCGTTGATCAGCAGGTCCAGGCCGCGAATCTCCACCTGGCGAAATCCAACGCGCAACTCCACCTGCTCGACGGACTGGCCGGCTGGGGAACGCAGCACCACCGTCAGCGGGTACAGGCTGGGCTGTTCGGCGGACCACGCCGCCACATCTGGGATCTCCGTTGTCAGGCGGACGCGGCCGTCGACGGGCGGTCGCAGCTGATCGGCGAGGCCCGCCCAATCTGCCTCCTCCTCTTGCGTGAGGTCCACGCCGGAGACGAGTCGGGCCACGAGGTCGAAGCGGTGGCGGCTCAGCGGCTCCGAATCGGCCCGAACAACACGCGGCCCGGGCTTAAGGCCGGCGAACGGCACGGCGCCCGATAGGCGCGCTATCTCGCCCAGGCGCGCCTCGACCGTCCAATCGGCCTCGTGCGTTAAGCCGTCGAAATCAATATCGGCCGAGATCTCCAACGTCCCCGTCCGCAGATCGTCCGTCAGGCCGGCGTCCACCCGAACATCGGCCAGATGGACGCGCGCCGTCGCGTATAGGAACACCGAGCGGGTGATCCCGCCGTGCCACCACTGGTCCTGATCCTCGATGAAGCTCGCGTCGGACCACTTCACCACCCGTAAGCGGATGATGTTGGGGCCGGGCTTCAAGTACCTGGTGAGGTCGAACTCCGAGGCCAGATGCGAGTCCTTGCCGATGCCTACGTCGTGGCCGTTGACCACCACGATCAGCACGCTCTCCGCGGCGCCGACGTGCAGGACGATGCGCCGCCCGACCATCCAGGACTCGGGGAGCGACACCTCGCGTTCGTAAACGCCGGTTGGGTTCCGTTCAGGCGGAAGCGGCGGATCCCCTGGGAATGGCATCTGGACGTTGGTGTAGAGGGGCAGGTCCTGGAAGCCCTGCATCGTCCAGCAGCCGGGGACGTCGACTTCCGCCCAGTTGGCCTCGGCCTTGGCGTCAGGATTCGGCAGCAGCTGGAAGCGCCAGCGGCCGTCCAATTCGATCCGGTCGTGGTGGGGCACGCTGTGCATCGGCAGGCGGTGCAGAGCAGTCAGCTCGGGCTCAGTCCAGGGACGAGATGTCATCGGGCGGCCCCTCCGCCTACACCGCTTCGAGGTCGAAGAGGCGGGCCGCAAAGTCCCCTGCCCCTCTCGAAACTGAGGGGTCCTCGGGATCCACGATGAGCCCGACCTGCATCAGCTCGTCGCCGCCGTGGACGCCGGTCTCGGCAGTGGTGATGGCGTCGTCGTCGGCCGGCCAGACCGACACCTTATACGAGGCCACAGGATCCAGGCCGCGCAGTCTCAGCCGGGACGGGCCCTGATTCGGCCGGTTGAGAATGCGGTAGTGACCGACGACCGCCCGACGCCGGTCCTCGGAAACGGTGAGCCAGGCAGTCTCGTTGCCGTCGCCCTCGAACGGGCTCCGCAAGCGCACGAAACGGCCGCGCTGGAACAGATCGCGCCGTTCCTTATAGAAAGCGACCTGCTCGGCGACCTGACTCCGCTCGTCCTCCGTCAGGGCCGTGGGGTCCAGTTCATAGCCGAGGACGCCGAAG
>JANYJI010000004.1 GCA_025358525.1 Chloroflexota bacterium
GCCGGAGCGCTTGCGCGCCCCGGCTTCTTGCAGTTTCGACTCGGGAGGCGGCCTCTGGGCCGCAAAATCGGGCTCCGCTCGCCCTAATACTGGAACAGAAGCTCGCGGTACTTAGGAAGCGGCCAAAGCTCATCGGAGACCAGCGTCTCCAGTTCGTCGGCCGCGGCGCGGACCGCGTTCTGGGCCGGGATGACCTTGTCATGGAACGCCTTGGCTTCGGTTTGCACGGAACCCGCCTCCTGGGCGGCATGCTGCGCGTGCTCCAGAGCGTGGATGGCGTCTACGAGTTGGTCTGACATCGCGGCAACGGTTGCCGCCATGTGAACGACTCCCTTGGAGTTGCCGGCAGCTGCGAGCTCGCCCAAGTACTTGACGGCCGCGGGCAGGATCATGGTCTTGGCCATATCGAGCGTGCAATTGGCCTCGATGTTGGAGACTTTGACGTAGCGCTCCCAGTTGATCTCGACACGCGCCGCGAGCTCACGCTCGGACAGAACCCCGAAGTGCGAGAAGACTCTTCTGGCCTTCGCGGTCGAGAGGGCCGGGAGGGCGTCGATGGTGCTCCTATTGTTCGGCAGCCCGCGCCTGGCAGCCTCGGCGTGCCACTCCTCGGAGTAGTTGTTGCCCTCGAATAAGACCTGCTTGTTGGCCTTGATGATCCCCGATAGGATCTTGGCCAGACCGGCAAAGTCGCAGGATTCGAGCTTGTCGAGCTCGTCGGCGAGCTTCTCAAGAGAGTCCGCAACGGCCGTGTTGAGAACGGTCTGGGGCCAATAGATCGGAGCCGACGAGCCGACGGCGCGGAACTCGAACTTGTTGCCGGTGAAGGCGAACGGCGAGGTCCGATTGCGATCTGTTGCGTCCCGCGGCAGGACGGGCAGGGTGGTGACCCCCAGCTCCATGGTCCCGCCGGTTTTGGAGGTGGAGGCCGCACCCTTCTCCAGCTGCTCGACCACGTCCTCGAGCTGAGTGCCAAGGAAGATGGAAACGATGGCCGGAGGAGCTTCGTTGGCGCCGAGGCGATGGTCGTTGCCGGCGTCGGCGATGCCGGCGCGCAGTAGATCCGCGTGAACGTTGACGGCCCGGATGACGGCGGCCAGGAAGGCCAGGAACTGGGCGTTGTCGTGCGGAGTGTGGCCGGGATCGAGAAGGTTCTCACCCTCGTCGGTGGCCATCGACCAGTTGTTGTGCTTGCCCGAGCCGTTGATGCCCGTGAAGGGCTTCTCATGGGGCAGGAACATGAGGTCGTGCTGGTGCGCGATGCGCTTCATCGTGCTCATCACGATCATGTTGTGGTCTGACCCGACAGACGTGGCCTCATAGACGGGGGCCATCTCGAACTGGGCCGGCGCAACTTCGTTGTGGCGGGTCTTGGACGGGATGCCCAGGCGCCAGAGTTCGCGGTCGAGATCCATCATGAACGCCAGCATGCGCTCGCGGATGGTGCCGAAATACTGATCATCGAGCTCCTGGCCCTTGGGCGAGGGGGCTCCGAAGAGAGTGCGTCCGGTCAGGATGAGGTCTGGGCGCAGCTCGGCCAGTCGGCGGTCGACCAGGAAGTACTCCTGCTCGGGCCCGATCTGTGTGAAGACTCTCTTGGCGGTGGTGTTGTCAAACCAGCGCAGGACGCGGAGGGCCTGCTTGCCCAGAGCCTCCTGCGAGCGCAGCATCGGGATCTTGTGGTCCAAAGCCTCGCCGGTGTACGAGACGAAACCGGTGGGGATGGTTAGGGTCACGCCGTTGGGCTCGACCTGCAGGAAAATCGGGCTCGTGACGTCCCAGGCGGTATAGCCGCGGGCCTCGAAGGTGGACCGGATGCCGCCCGACGGGAACGAGCTGGCGTCCGGCTCGCCCTGGACCAAGCCCTTGCCTGAGAACTCGGCGATGGTCTGGCCGTCGCCGGCCGGGCTGAGGAACGAGTCGTGCTTCTCGGCGCTGCCGCCGGTCATCGGGACGAACCAGTGGGTGTAGTGGGAGGCGCCATGCGCCATCGCCCACTCCTTGACGCCCTGGGCGACGGCGTCGGCGATGGCCGGATCGAAGGGCACGTGGCCGTCGATGGTGTGACGCAGCATCATGAAGACCGGCTTGGCCAGGTACTGGCGCTGGGCCGCTTCGCTGAACACGTACTGGCCGTAGATATCCTCTCCGGCGTTTTCGTGGTAATCCTGAGTGGAGGCAACCTTGTGGTTCGAAATGGCCTCGATGGCCTTTTGACGGGCGGTCACTGCGACTCCTATCGACTTTTTGGAATGGTGTGCTCTTTCGAGATTCCCCTACGGGTGGCCGCTGAGTCGACCTCATTCAGGCTTGATCAGAAGCTAACGGACTCACGGCCGATGGCCAAGACTTCGGCCCTAGCAGACTCCAAAACGACTCGCAAATGAAACCGTCTCGACTGGCCATCATGCCGAGCGCCGCTCAACCCCGAGCTGCGACCCTTAGGTGGCAACCGCGACGGCTTGCCGGGCGGCGGCAAGGCCGAGCTCGAAGTCCTCGCGCAGGTCCTCGACATCCTCAAGGCCAATCGAACAGCGGAGCAGGCCGGGGGCGATGCCACTGGCCTTGAGAGCCTCGGCGTCCAGCTGGCGGTGCGTCGTCGACGGCGGGTGCGTGATTATCGTTCGGAAGGCGCCGAGGGAGGCCGTCCGCTCGGCGATCCTCATGGCGTCGAGGAACCCCTGCCCGGCCGTCTGCCCGCCGCTCAGTTCGAAGGCGACCATGCCGCCGAAAACATCGAGTTGGCGGACCGCGATGGCATGGTACGGATCGGTCGGCAGGCCCGGGTAGTGGACTCGCTCGACCATGTCCTGATTCCGTAGCCAGGCCGCCAGGTCGAGCGCCGTCTCGCTGTGCCGCTGCATTCGGATTGCCAGTGTCGGGATGCCCCGCAGGACGAGGAATGCCGCAATCGGCGCCAGTGCTCCGCCCACGTCCACGAGGATCGGCCGACACGCGTCCACCCGCTCGCGGCTGCCGACCACGACCCCAGCCAGAACGTCGGCGTGCCCGGATAGGTACTTCGTGGCCGAGTGCATGACCAGGTCGGCGCCACGCTCGATGGGACGGCAGGCAAACGGCGAGGCGAACGTGTTGTCGACCAGCAGCAGCGCTCCGTGGCGGTGGGCGACATCGGCCAGCGCGGCGATATCCGAAACGATGATCGTGGGGTTCGAGACCGTTTCCACGTATAGCACCGGCGCGCCAGAACGATCCAGGGCCTCGTCCACGGCGGCGAGGTCCGTGGGATCTACGAACTCGGCCGCGACGCCGAGGCCCGCCAAAATGCGCGTGATCAAGTCGCGGGTGGTGCCGTAGACCGCCTGCGTGGCCACGATCGTCTGACCCGCCCGAACCACGGAGACCAGCGCGGCATGGATAGCGGCCATGCCGGTGGCGAAGGCCAGGCCGGCCTCGGCCCCCTCCAGCTCCGCAACTGCTGCACCCAGGGCGGCGGTCGTTGGGTTGTCGATGCGGCTGTAGGCGTAGCCGGGTCTGGCGCCGGTCAGAACGTCGCCAAGTTCCTCGGCATCGGCAGCTGAGAACGCAGCGGCCTGGTAGATCGGGATCGCCGACGGGGCCTGGTGGACCTCGGGCGATCGCGTCGCCGCCAGAATCGCGCGAGTCGAGAAGTGGACCATGGGGAGATGCTACCGGATGGTGCCCCGCAACACTCGGGCAGCTGGACGTGATCGCCTGCTCGACCCTGATCTCCGCGTCACGCTAGCATCTGCCGCATGGCTCCAACCCCACCCGACCGGCATCGAATCGAGCGATTGATCGCGGCCCTCGAATCCGAATTCCCCGGTGAGCCCGAATCGGCACAGGTCGAGATAGTCCGGGCACCCGGCCGCGTCAACCTGATCGGCGACCACACGGACTACAACGAGGGCTTCGTCCTGCCGGTGGCGATTGAGCTGGATACCTGGATCGCATTTCGGCGGCGGCAGGACGGGCACGTGCGGGTGGCCTCGCGGCAGTCGCGCGAGGCTGGTTCCTTCTGGATCGACCAGCTTGCCCCGATCCAAGCAAGGGGGTCCAGTGGCGGCCGTGGCGGTGGCTCCGCCGGTGGCCCGCGGTGGACGGACTACGTTGCCGGCACTGCCTGGTCCCTGCGCGAAGCCGCACTTCCAATCCGTGGCTTCGACGGCGTCGCGGACTCCTCCCTGCCGCTGGGTGTCGGCCTATCTTCATCCTCGGCCCTGGAACTCGCCTCGGCCCTGGCGCTGCTGGGCGGTGGCCACGCTCTGGCCACGCCTGCTCTCGCGGCGCTGGCCCAGCGTGCCGAACGGGACTACGTCGGGGTCAATTGCGGGATCATGGACCAGTTCACGAGCGCCGCCGGTCGCGAGGGACGAGCGCTGCTGCTCGATTGCCGATTCCTGGAGACGCGCCACGTAGCTCTGCCGTGGGGCTTGAGGGTCGTGGTCTGCGACACCGGCTCGCCACGCCAGTCGTCCGGCTCCGTCCACCGCGACCGTCGCGCCGAATGCGGCAGGGTCGTCGCCCTGCTCTCCGAGAAGATGCCCGGCCTGTGCTCGTTACGCGACCTGGACATGCCCTCGTTGCGGCGCCACCGCGCCATGCTGCCTGAAGCCGCCGCCCGCAGGGCCGAGCACGTGGTTACGGAAAACGGACGCGTCCTGGCGACGGTCGAGGCCCTGGAGGCGGGCGATCTCGACCAGCTCTGCCGGCTATTCGCCGAGTCGCATGCGTCGCTGCGCGATCTGTACGAGGTTAGCTCCCCGGCCCTCGACACGATGGTGGAAGTGGCCGGGGCGGTCCCAGGCGTGGTGGCCTCGCGCATGACTGGCGCCGGCCTCGGCGGCTGCACGGTGAATTTAGTTCTGGCGGACGCGGTGCCCACCCTCCAGGCCGCGGTGAGCCGCGAGTACGACCGCCGGACGGGGCTGAGGGGCCGTGTCTATCCCGTGGCGATCGTCGAGGGAGCCGGGCCAGTTCCAACGGCTTGAAGCGCCGCGTCGGGCAATGTGGGCAATGAGGGCAATGAGGGCCACGAGGGCCCCGAGGGCCACGAGGGCCCCGAGGGCCAGGCGGGCCACAAATGCCACATTCCGCACCACGATTCCACGTTGGCCACTAGGGCCACGACTCAGCCCGCCGGCCGGTCGACCGCCGCGAAGCCAGCCAGGATCGAGGCCAGCCGCTCGTACTGCCCCAGGTGGTTGTAGGCCTGGGCGGAGATTCGGACCAGCAGGTCGAACGCCGTGTCCTCGGGCAAATCGCCCGAATCCACCAGCCAGGGGCATGGCCACGCGATCAGCGGCACCTCGAAGCGCCGGCCGCGCAAGTCCGCCTCGATCATCGCCATCCTCTTCATGGCCTCAACATGCGGCCAGGGCCCTCCGGGCAGTCGCAGCGAGGCCATCGATCCCACCATGGAACTCGGGCTCTGAACGGGCATGTGGAGTGCCTCGGCCAGCATGTCGCGCGCGGAAAGGGCCAGCTGGTGGTTGATGGAGATCAGAGCCGGCCAGCCGCCCGGCAGCATCTCTCCGATGCCGTCGATCGCGGCCGGAACGGTAAGCCAGCCGCT